>CAJMLK010000033.1 GCA_905214305.1 uncultured bacterium | reverse complement strand
ATCTTTTAAAAAGCCCTTCGCTGCTCAAGCGCGAAGGGCTTTTTGCTGTTCTGTGTCTTGCGCTGCAAAAGCCCCTACAGCAGGGCGACTCTCGCTGCTGCACGTGCCCCTGCCTCTGACCCGCAAGGCCCGGGCGACCTTTTTTGCCCTCCAAAGATGCCTCGAAACTCCTTCCGCCTTGCACATGGGCCTTCAAAACTCCTTCTTCCATCTATTTGATACAAATGCTCTGCAGGCCACGTGTGCCTGTGTACGAGGCTGAAGATGATTCAGCGCGACTGAACGCGTGCAATAGCCCTCTTGATGTGCTTCATGCTTTTATGGCAAGATTGCAGTACATTGTTTGTCTGCACCAAATGGTGCAGACTTTGCGTGGCTCATTGTCGCCGCGCAGTTTTGTTATAAAAATTTAACGAGGGGGGTACTTGTGCCATTTGTGAATATTAAAGTGACTGGTGGTAAAGAAGCCCCAACCAGTGAGCAAAAAGCAGAAATTATCAGCGGTGTTACTGAGCTTTTGGCCCGCGTGCTAGGGAAAAATCCTGCCACTACAATGGTGATTATTGATGAAGTTGATACTGACAACTGGGGAATTGGCGGCCAGAGTGTCACGCAACGCAGAAAACAGGCAACCTAGCTCGCGGGTTTGAACGTATATGCTGCCCGGTTTTCCCGGCTGCTTTAGCGGCGCTGATATTTTAGAAGAGGTTCCAGCTGCCATTCAGGATCCCGTGGGGCTGTGGGCAGAAGATGAAAAAATTGATCCACCCACGCCCTCAACATTTGACGATGTGGCGAAGCTGGAATCTGCGCAGGGCGGAGTGCTTATGCTGGTGGATGTCAGTTTTGACTTCCTCAATCAAAAGGCTGTTCCTGTGAACATCACAATGCCCGTTTATATGCGGGACAGGATAAACAGCGCGACCAAGCGTAGCGGGCTGAACCGGTCACAGTTTTTGCAACGTGCCGCCCAAAGCTTTATTGATGCGTCCCGGTAAACGACACCAAGGCGGGCATAATCCCCGGCCTTGCTTGCGCACTGGAACCCATAAAGATATCTTTTCACGGGCCGTCTGATCCAGAAGGGTGACCATTTTTATGGTCGGGTTATGCTGTAATTCCCCATGCACTCTGGTATGACGGCCCTTTTCATTCCTCATGCTCACCCTCATAATCCCCTCATGACCCCGCTTTACGACCCCCTATTGGCACGGTGTCAAAGCTCATGGGGCATAGTTCCCCTACAATGATTTTGAACCACTACCAGTACGTCATGAATCGGCAAAAAAGAGCCGCCGTTGAAGCTTTGCCAGAGATTGAATATGTGCCCAGCAGTATGTGCCCAAAAAAGAAAGCACTCACCGCAGGGCAGTAAGTGCTTGTTTTTTATGGTGCGCCCGACAAGAATCGAACTTGTGGCCTACAGCTTAGGAGGCTGTCGCTCTATCCAACTGAGCTACGAGCGCGCAATCGTGCTGTTATATTTATCCTTCCGCACCGTGTCAAGCTGTTTGGGCGTGCTGTCAGGGGCAGGCGTCTGGCCGTATCTTTACTGCGTGAGCAGGACCGGCGAGGAGCAAAAAATATAGTACAATAAATCCGCAGCCTTCCAAAGAAGGCGGCGGATTAATAGGCGCGCGGGAAGGGGACGCGCGCGATTGTGGGATATGATGCCGGGGCTTGATTCAAGCCCCGGGCTGCTCTGCAAAGATTAGAAGCTGTAGGCAAAAACGAGCTGGGCTTTCCAGGCATCCTGCTTTTCAAAGGAGCCGTTGCCGTTGCCGCCGTAGTAGCCGTCTTTCTTCCAGGTGTCCTTGTCGATCATGTTGACGACGTAGCCCAGTTCCAGGTTGGCTTCCAGGTTTTCGTATATCTGCCACTGGTTGACCAGGTTAAATTCCAGCAAGCCATCGTTGGTGGTCAGGTAAGGACCGTCCACGCCATAGCCGCTGCTCCACGAAGAGGCGGATTCCATATACTTGACCATGGAAGGAGAGTTGGTGCCGCCCCAGTAGGCCACGCGCAGGGTGTGCTTGATGTCTTCGATGAAGCTCATGTCTTTCAACTGACCACCGATACCCCAGGTTCCGGCATAGGTCATGTTCCAGTCGCAGATGTCGCCGGGACCAGCGCCCCAGGCCATGTTGCCGTCACCCACGAAAGACGTGAAGTTGCCCGCGCCGGCAATGGAGGGCATGCGCTTGGAGCCGCTCTTGATATCGCCGTCATCACCGGAACCGTACCAGCCGAAGATGCCGGGGGTACCCCAGTCCATCTTGTATTCCACAAGAGCCTTGGCAACAAAGCCCTGACGTTCGGTGCTGCCGCGAACGATATCGCTATCGTTGCCGCGCTTTACCACGTCATAGCGGCCCATGCTTTCAACGTAGCCGTAATTGATGTCAAATTCGATGTTGAACGGATCGAACATGGTGATGCCAATGGGCAGGCCAACCCAGAACATGTTGCCGTACTGCTTGCGCGTAGCGCGGGAATCAAGCGGAGTGGCTCCGGCAAAGTTGAATCCTTCGGTCAGGCCGGGCAGGCTCTGACCAAGAATGCCGTCACTGGTTTCCCAGGGTTCGTTGTCATCGATGGTGCTCAGGCCGCGCAGTGCGTTGCGCCCCAGCATGCCGTACATGGCCCAGGGGGTTACTTCGACACCGTCAAAAGTCACAGGAACGGAGACAGCGAAAAGATCGATGTTGTCGAGATAGTTGTTCTTCGCCTTGCGGTCACCGATGCCGTACTTTTTGGCGTCAAAGTTGTCATTGACAGGACGTGCCCAGAAAGCAGTCATACTGACGTTTTCATTGAATTTATAGTTGCCGACAACCGCAGCTACGTCGCCATCAAGCACAGCGGAGCCGCCAGCCATGTTGGGCAGGGCCAAGCCCTGGATACCCATGCGAACGCGAGCATCAGTCTGGGGGATGATCCAGTCAAGGTAGGCGTTTTTCAGTTTGATGACATTGCTGCCGTCGGCCCCAAGAGCGCCGCCGTCGTCGGCCTTGCCCCAGTTCTGGGTGCCGATTTCAAAGTAGACGGTACCGGACAGGTTTTCAGAAGCAACGGCGTCCAACTGGAGACGCAGGCGCTGAGCTGCGCCGAACATGTCATTGTCGTTAACTTTTTCTTTGGCGTAGTCGCCTTGGGGGGTACGGGTGTGGGATGCAAGAGGCGTGTCAGCCACACCGAAGCCCATGAGCCATTCGCCCTGTGCCTTGAATTCGATGGCCTTGGCCCCCCCGGCCGCACCCACGAACATGCCGGCAGCAAGCAGTGCTACCATGCAGCTTTTCTTGAAACGTTGCAGAAGTTTCCTTTCCTTGATGCTCATACCTTTTCCTCCATATGGTTTTCGCGGTTTACGCGGGAATTTTTCCGCAATGCCGCGTTATGGGCTGTGTGGCCTCATAGTGCAGACAGTGATGGCGCCAGGCCGCAACCATTCAAAGGTGCTTGTCTCTTGTGCTACGGCGGAACGCTCAGTTGTGGCGTTCGTGCTCGTGATCATGTTCGTGATCGTGCCCGTGATCCTTCTTGTGGTGTCCACACTTGCAATTGGCACAATTTCCTTTGCAAACGTGTTTCTTTTCTTGCTGGATAAGCACACGATTACCGTCAACTGCCATGGCAAAGCCACTTTCCCCTTTAAAGATTACTCTTTCGGTTCCGAAACCGCCGAGTATCAGAGAATTCCTGAGCGTGCTGACGGCTGAGGGGACGGGCTGGTGCACTTGGCGCACGTCAATGAAAATACGTTTGCAATTCATGTGATTGATGCGCAAGAGATCAATGACAGCATCAGCCTGACGAGGGCCGAACTGGTCATTGAGGCAAATGTGAAGATTATCTTGACTGAAGCGGTGGGTAACGTCAGAAACCGGTGCAGAATCACCATTATAAGCCATGCTTTGCCTCCGCTGTATGTAATTGCATGGCGCACCTTGGCATAGTTGAAAAACGATGTCAACAGAATTGAAATTCTTTTTCAAAAGCTTGATAGAAAAATTCGCACGCGTTGCACAAAAAAGAGATTTTTATGGACGAAATCGTATGGATTTGTGTTGTTTGAAATGTGCTTGGCATGAACAGAGCAATTTCACGTTTGGATGCTCCGGCGGCGGTGTGGACGGTCGTTGGCTGCAAAGGTGCAAACGTAATGTACTTGTGTGGTTATGCGCAGAAGTGAGCGTGGCACAAACTTGAGAATATGCATTCGCAAAGTTCATCAGGTCTGGGACTGGTCTGAGTTTTGTACCGGGGTAAAGCTGATAAAGCCGTCGCCACAGGAACGGCTTTATCGATTTGCTTGATATGAAGCAATTTCACCTTGAAATTGCTCTGGAGAAAGCATGAGCAGACGCCCGCCGCAAAGGCGCAAGCGCAGCTTCAGCAACAGAGGTCAGGCAGCCCTTATGTTTCCGTGCTCAACGTAAAAGAGTGCCGCCGCAGGCTCTGTTTTGCGCAAGAGGTCGACCATATGCGGTTGGCAAGTAAAATACAGTAGCTGATGCCCTTTGCCATTTGCTTCGGCCGTCAGGTCCACAAAAGCCCTTGCGGTGCGTTCTGCCCGTTTGGGGTCGAAATTGACCAGTACGTCATCCATGATGACAGGCAGGGGAGCGGCATGGGCCGCATGGTTTTTAATGTAGGCGAGCCTCAGTGCCAGGTATGCCTGTTCGCGCGCGCCTCTGCTGAGATTTTCCGGCGCAAGAGCTTCGCCCTGGGCGGGCAGGATGCTCAGGGTTTTATCTTCAAGAGAGGCGTTGATGCCCCTCCATCGACGGCCAGTAATACGAGCGAAAATTTCTGAAGCGAGGCGAATGACCTCGGGCTGGCGTTCGCGTTCAAAGGTGTTTTTTGCTGCCTCAAGGATGCCCCTGGCAAGCGCCCTGCGGCTCCACTCATACGCCATGCGCTGCATGCTTTCTTCCAGAGTGGCTGCCTCTTGCTGCAACTTTGCCAGTTCGTCATCATGCGACAGGGCCTCCACCCTGGCACGCAAGCTGCTGACCCTGTCGCCCAGATCCTGCTCTTTTTCCTGAAGCTGAGCCAGTTCCGCGGTGATTTCTGCGCAACGGCTTTCCTGAGCCTCACGGCTTTCGTGCTCAAACTGTGGCAAAAAATCTTCAAGCGGGCATTTGTCAGCCGCAAGGCGCAAGGCATCTTCAAGGTCCAGTTTGCGTTGTCCCAATTTGCGTTGTTCTTCGTGCAGCGCCGCCTGACGCAAAAAGTCTTCAGCATCGTGCGCACCGGCGAGGGCAAGCAGGCCGCGCTCGGCATGCAGGGCTTTATCCAGAGCCGCCTGCGCGGCACGAACCTCATCATCCAGTGCGGAAAGCTCCTGTACCATTGTCTGGCGGCGTGTGCGGGCTGTGACGGCGCTTTCCGCTTCTTCAAGCAAAGCGTCAAGGCTGAGCAGCCAGTCCGGGCTGCCATCAGTGTCTGTTTGGGGCGAACGGTTCAGGCTGTCAAACTGCTGGGCCAGAGGTTCCCGCAGTGCGGCCAGCTCGAAACGGCTTTGAGCCAGTTCTGTTCTGGCACGCTCAAGGGCCGATTCCGCAGCCAGACAGTTTTCCATATATTTGAACGCTTCCCGCACGGTTTCCGGGTCAAGTTCTGCTCCAAGCCCAAGGCCTTCAAGGCAATGGGACCACTGGCCGCGAGCCGCAGCAAGCCGGTCTTCGGCATTGCGCAGCTCCGCAGTGGCTTCAGCCTGACGGGTCAGCACGCGCTGTCTGTCACTTTCAGCATTCTGGAGTGCAGCCTCGGCCTTGATGCGCCGTTCACGTGCCGCGTCAGCCTCTCTGCATGATTCCAGTATCTGACGCACCACTTCGGCAAGCATGTCGGAAAACACGGTCCTGGAGGTTGTCTGACGGCAAGCCTCTGCTGCTGGGGTCTGCACAGGCAGGGAGACGGGCGTTCCTTCCCCGGCGGGCAGACGTTCGGCCACAGCGGGGAATCGCTGCATGTGTTCTTCGGCATAGGCAAGACCGTCTTCAAGCGTGCGCAGCTCAGTGAGGGCCGAGGCCACGGCACTGTAGGCCAGCCGGGCCGATTCAACCTTGGCGAAAAAAGCTGTAGCCCCCTCCGGAGCAGGGACATTGCCAACCTTGAGGGTAAGCATGAACTCATGCCAACGGCGGCGGGTCTGCTGCACAACGGTTTCGGCCTCCTGATACAGGGCCTGACGTCTGCTCACCTCGGTGCGCGCAAGGTCAAGGGAGCGCTTGAGCGCATCCATGTCCTTGCGGGCGCGCTCCTCGAGAAAGCACTGTTCCCGTTCCCGTTCCAGCAAGACTTCCGTGGCTTCCAGAGTGACCAGGTCCATATTTTGAACCTGGGCTGTGTGGCAGAGCTGACGGGCCTGTTCTTCAAGTTCAGCCACATGGGCGGCGCAGGTGTCGCGACGTCCCGTCAGCTGGGCCAGCTCCATTTTGCGGCGCCGGGCTTCCGGCCCGTTGTGCGGCAGGCCACCTGCGAGAAAGCCCACACCGCATAGCAGGACCAGATAGCCGGACCAGAGATTGACCGGCAGATCCACACCTTCGCTCAGGGCAATGCCTGTAAGCCCCATGCGCCAATAGGCCAGCAGCATGGCTGCGCCTGCGGCGAAAAACAGCAGGCCCAACAGTAAAAGCGGAAGATTTTTGATCCGCTTGACTGGCGGTTCGCTGTCCAGCCGGGCATCAAGCTCTTCAAGCCGCTGTTTTTCAGTGACCAGAGCGGCAGAGAGGGCTCGCAGAGAGCGCAGGGCCGCTGTGCGATTATCAAGCGCTTCGCGGGTGGGGCCGTTAATACCGCGCTGCTCTTCACGTAAGGCTTCCATGCCTGCCTTTCCGGCGGCAAGGCGTTCTTCGGCCTGATGCACGCCCTGGGCCGCCTCGTCAGCATGCGCCAATTCTTCCTGAACGCGGGCGGCCAGTGTCAGAGCTTCATCCTGATGAGCCAGCAGGGTATCCAGAGTGGCCGCGACCAGTTCGTCATCAGCAGCGTGCGAGGGATGCGCAACGCCTGAAAGACGCAAAGGGCTGTAGGCCCGGGCAAACATGGTGCGCGCTTCTTGCAGGGCACGCTGCCGCAGAGGCAGCTGGCGGCGGGCTTCTTCCTGCCGGGCCAGTGTCTGGCGCAGGTCATCGCGCTGATCGTCATCCAGTGCGGTTACGGGAACCGGCAGCAGGGAAAGCTCATTTTGCGCAGCGGCAACGCCCCGTTCGGCGGACTCCATTTCACGGTTGCACTGGTTCAAGCTGTCCACAGCGGCCTGACGGGCTGATGTGGCAGCGGCCATTTCGCGAGCCTGTTTTTCCAGGTCTTCACGGGCAAAAAGTGAGCGGTCGGTCTGGCGGATGCGGTCACAGGTCCAGTCCGGGCCAAGTCGTGCAAGTTCACGCGTCAGGTCTTCCGCAGCCCGGCGACAGTGATCCTCCTGAGCGGGGAGAGCTGCCAATGCATGACGGAAGCCGCTTTTCCGTTCAGCCATGCGGCGCAGGGACGGCAAGGCTTCCAGCAGGGCCTCGTCGGGCTGAATGGCATTGCGACGTTCACGTAAAAGATTAAGTTTTTCTGTGAGCGCGGCCAAATGTCGCTCGCAGCTTTCGCGCGCTTCTTGCGCGCGGGCAAGGCGCGCCTGACCATCTTCAGGAAATGAGGGATTGATCGGCCCCAGTCGCTCAAGGGCGGCGCAGACCATCCGCCACTCATTCCATTGCAGCCATACGCTCAAGCGGCGCTCAAGCAGTCGACGCTCTTCTTCCAGACGTGATTTGTGTCCGCGCACGGCCGCCAGATCTGCTTTTTTTTCACCAAGCTCACCGGCAAGGGCATCAAATCCGGCTTGCTGCTGACGCAGTTCGGCCATGCGTTGGCGCAGATCGTTCAATTGCCTGAGGGCCTGGTTAAGGGGAGGCTTGCTGCCACCAGATTTGAAAATTTCGTCCGTCTGTTTTTTAAGAATGGCCAGTGCTTCACCCGGAGAACGCAGGCCAGGCCCGAAGCTGGCACCATACAGCGCGTGGCGTACGCTTTCGCCAGTGAGATTGCCCATGTTTTCCAGTTCGGTGAGACTGAAGCCGAAGACGTTGCGATACACATCGCGGCTGACGCCGGAAAGCAGGCGCCGCAGCACGTCTTCATCCAGAGGTTTACCCTGTCCATCAGTCAGGGAAACGTGGCCCCCGGAGCCGCCGGGGCGGCGAGTGAGGCGGAGAAGGCCCTCTTCCTGTGCGTGAAGGGTAAGGCTGCCGCCTGCGTTGCCGCCGCGCAAAGGTCCGGGAATCAGTTTGCCTTCTCTGCTGTTGGGCGCGGGATAGCCTGCCAGAGTTGTACGCAAAAATTCAAGGCAGGTAGATTTTCCGGCTTCGTTTTCTCCCAGAAAAATGGAAAGTCCGGGAGCCAGACCTTCAACCGTCACATCGGAGAAAATGCCGAATCCGTCCATGTGGAAGGACTGGATATACATCAGCGAACCTCCAGAAGGTCTATGCAAAGTCGTTGAGCTTCTTCCAGCAGGGCCTGCATTTGGGCGTCATCGGGCTGAGCCAGTATTTTTCGCAGCTGTGTATGGGTGAAAAGCGGGGACAGGGCTGGTCCACCCACCTCCTGCAGCGCCTCATGGCTTTCGCTCATGCGCATTGTCAGGCGCAGGGCTTCGCCCAGCAGGTCTTCGCGCTGGAGATACTGGGCGCTGTCTACGGGTGGGCTTGTATCCACACGCAGGTCTTTGACCCAGACGCCCGGCGTGCCTGAAGCAAAATGTCCCAGACGTTCCAGAATATCTTCCTGATTGCCGCTATCGCGCAGGGCAGCGTCCAGGCTGGTGCGGCCGTGCAGGCGAACGCGTGCGAGCAGGGCTTCGCAACCCGGTTCCGTGGCTTCAGCCGCCTGATCAAGGCATTGGGCAAGGTGGCTTTCCACCTGATCAAGATGCTCCACGCCGTCAAGCCCGATATCCAGCCCCGCCCATTGTACCGGACCAAGACGAACAAAATCCGCCTGACAGTGGTAGGGAACAGCCCCGTGCTCATCCTGCGGGTTTGCAGCGCCGGGCAGCGATTCGGCGGGACGGGCCGTGACAGACAGGCAGCCGCGCGGGCCGGTTTCGTTGACATGCAGCCCCTGACTGTTACCGCAGTATGCAATAAACGGCTCCTGGCTCAGGGTGCGTCTTTCATGCACATGCCCAAGCGCCCAGGCATCCAGTCCGGTATTCTTGAGGTCTTCAAGCGAGCAGGGGGCGTAGCGGTCGGTCTTGTTTTCGCCTTCAACCGTGCAATGCAGAACGCCGAGCTGGAAACAGCCGTATGCGGCATCGCGCCGAAAGAGTCGGGCGAGATTGCGTCCTTCGCGGGCCTTGGCATGGCTTATGCCGTGCACGACAGCCAGAGGCATGCCATTTTTTTCCACGATGTGCCGTTCTGCCTCCGGGCCGAAAATAGTCACATTGTCGGGCCAGCGGATAGATTCAAGCATGGAATTGAGCGGGTCGTGATTACCGTGGGCGATAAAGACGCGCACTCCGGCAGCCTTGAGGCGCAGGCAGCCATCGCGCAAGCGAAGTTGAGCTTTAACACTGTGGTCTTCTTCATTATATATATCGCCAGCCAGAACAAGAAAGTCGGGTTTTTCTGCTTCGCACAGGCGGAAAAGCCGCTCCAGAGCCTTGAAGGTGGCATCATGCAGCAGCTGCGCCAGATGGCTCCCCTGGGCCGCTTCTCGCGAAAGACCGCGAAAAGGAGTGTCCAGATGCAGATCGGCCGCGTGAATATAACGTACTATGTCCATGTTTGCCTCAGTGCTGTAATTATGTATCGGCTCCGAACTCTAGACTTTTTCACAAAGCATGACAAGTACAGGCGCGACTGTGCAACATCGCTTGCTGCCACTGCAGGCAGGGCAAGCGCAGATGGCGGTAGTTATCGGGTAAATATCTTGCGGGTACAAAAAAGAAACATGGTACGGAGCTTGTGTCGGCTCCGCACCATGTCGCGCGAAAGATTTGTCGGACGTGTCTGTGTATGAAGGTGCTGCCGCCACCGCAATGTCCAGAGCAATTTCACTTTGAAATTGCTCTGGCGGCTGCGTGAGCAGACGTTCGCTACGGAGGCGTAAGCGCAGTTTATCTGCGCGGTTAAACGCCGAAGTGAGCGTGCCTTAAACTTTGAGAATGTATATTCTCAAAGTTAGTCTGCTCCAGGACACGCGGTGAGCCGGTGGCAGGTGCAATCTAGGCGTTACGCCCCCGCCAGTTGCGTGAATGCTGTGTCAGGCCGTCATGGCGCAACAGACAGCAGGCGCAGCCGGGCAGGCTGTCCGCCAGTTGGAGGGCCTCGCGCGGCGGCATGACTGCCATGGCCGTAGCCAATGCGTCTGCCGTAAGACAGTCGGGCGCGGAAACCGTCACGCTGACCAGCCCGGCGCTGACACCAGTGACCGGGTTTATCAGGTGGTTGCGGCTGGCGTCAGCAGTGTAGAAGACCTCATATATGCCTGAAGTGGCTACGGCCCCATCCAGCATTTCCACCACCTGCGGGTAGGCGTTTTTGCCTTGCGGGTCTTCAATGGCAATGCGCCAGGGCTGTCCTTTGCCCTTGCCGCCACTGACGACAATATCTCCACCGGCGTTGACGCAGTGGTTGAAGCAACCTTCAGCGCTGAGCTGGCGCGACATGGCGTCTGCAATATGCCCTTTGGCAATGCCGTCCAGAGTGATGCCCATGCCACGACGCTCAAGGCGCAGGGCGCTTCCGTCCACATGCACGCGCTCCATGCCCACCATTTCAAGGGCATGACGCAGTTCTGCCGGGTCAAGCTGAAGATGCTTTTGTGCCGTTTGGGCACGGCGGCTTTCAAGAAGATGTACGAGAGGGAGCACCGTGGGGTCAAAAGCGCCGCCTGTGAGCGTGTGCATCTGCCGAGAGCGCTGCAACAGGTTCACCAGTTCGGCAGGCGCATCATTAAGAGCAGCGGCTGCGTTGAGCTGGCCCAAAGGCCCGGCGGAACCGAAGCGTGTCAGCGTTTCGGCCATGCCGCGGCCAAGGTCCAGTGCGGCGCTCACGGCATCACCGGCCTGTGCGGCAGGAGTGCCGGCCACGGTAATGGTAACCAGCGTTCCCATAAACAGGGCAGTGCGGGTATATGTTTCTCCACTGTCGCGCGTTTGCGCCGATGCAACGGCAGGCGCAAGGCTCAGCAGCGGGGCGGCCCCAAGCATGCCCGCGCCCAAAAGCGCGAAACGAAGAAAATGACGGCGGCTCGAAAAGCTGGACATTATTGCCTCCACTCAGGCCCCAGGCTGTGCCTGGGAGACGTTCTGATCGGGTACGGGAGCCGCAAGGGGCGTGTTTGCCTGCGTATTACAGCCAGGTTGGCCGCATTCTGCGGTTTGAACCGGCCGGGTGTATCTGAAAATGTGTCTGGGGCAGGAGGCTACGCACGCCTCCTGACAGGCTGGCCCATAGGACAGGCAGAGCAGATGATCAATTTCAATGCGGTCATCGACCATGCTCACCGCCTTGGCCGGGCAGGCTTTCACGCACTTGAGGCATTTGATGCAGCCAACTTTGCATACATCGGAAACCGCGCGGAGTTTTTCGCGGGTATTGCAGTAGACAGCAACTCTGGCCCGCACGGGGGTCATTTCCAGAACGCCACGCGGGCACACATTCACACAGGTGGCGCAGCCAGTGCATTTGTCCTGATCGACCTCCACAAGGCCGTTGACAATGCGCATGGCATTGAACGGACAGGCCTGCACACAGTCGCCGTATCCTATGCAGGAAAAGGCGCAGCAGTCCGTGCCGCCCCGCATGAGTGACGCTGCGGCGCATGAGGGCAAACCCTGATATTCATAGCGGGCGCCAACCTGCCCAGCCTGCTTGTCGCAGCGGCGCAGGGCATACAGCGGCTCGGCTTCGGCTACGGTTTTACCAGTAAGTTCGCCTACGGCAATGCTTACTTCAGGCCCGCCGGCACAGCATTTGTTTGCAGCGATGTTGGGATCGTTGAGCACTGCAACGGCGTATCCTTCACAACCGGCAAAACCGCATCCGCCACAGTTTGCTCCCGGCAGGGCTTCCATCACGGCTTCGACACGCGGATCTTCCTTGACATAGAAAACCCGCGAGGCCACGGCCAGAATGATGGAGGCCGCAAGGCCCAAGGCAAAGAGGGTCAAAATTGATACAAAGACCATAGTTCCGTCCCCGTCTAACGTAACTGCCGTACAGCAGAATTGACCGATCAGCCGCAAGAGCGCGCCATTGCCCTGTCAGGGCAGGATGCGCGCTGGCCGCCCTTTACCCCATACCCTTAAAGCCCATGAATGCCAGTGACATGAGTCCCGCCATGACAAGAGCCAGAGGCGTGCCTGCCATTGCTTTGGGCAGACGGCAGGTATCCAGTCTTTCACGAATGGCTGCCATGAGCAGCAATGCCAGAGTGAAACCAAGGCCGTAAGCCAGAGCCCATACCAGAGACTCCATGAGGCCATAGCCTTCACGCTGCACCAGAATGGCTACACCCATTACCGCGCAGTTGGTGGTAATGAGCGGCAGAAAAATACCCAGGGCGGCGTAAAGCGGTGGCACGATCTTTTTGAGAAACATTTCGACAAACTGCACCAATGCTGCAATCACCACGATAAACACGATGGTTTGCAGATATCCCAGCCCGTAAGGATCGAGCACGTATTTCTGCATGAGCCAGGTGCAAAGCGTGGCTGCAATGGTAACAAAAATCACCGCGCCACCCATGCCGAGAGCAACGCCTTTTTCTTTGGAACAGCCCACATACGGGCAGTTGCCGAGATACTGGGCCAATACGATATTATTGACAAAAATGGCCGAGATAAAGATGGCGAAAATATCCATGCGCTATCCTTGTGCCTTTAGAGCGGTTTCGCTTTTGAGATCGCGCCTGCCCGGGGCAGTCTCGCTGTTCCTGCGGTTGCCGTGGCCGCACTGCCGGGTATTTTTCTCCGGTGTGCTTTCGGCGGTACAAAATCGACACATTTCGATCTGTTATCGGGCTTCTTCGCGTCGTTCCAGTGAACAGCACCCGCAGGAGCCGCAGCCGCCCTGCGGCGCAGGCACAGCTTTGCCCTTGCCGGCTTTCCAGTAGTTGTACATGTTCATGGCCGCCAGTATGAGACCGAGGCAGATGAAGGCTCCCGGGGCTTGGATCATGATGCGCATGGGCTCAAAGCCTTCCCACATGACGCCATGTCCAAACCATGTGCCGTTGCCGAAGATTTCGCGCAATGAGCCGAGAAAGGTCAGCGACAGTGTAAAGCCCAGTCCCATGCCAAGGCCGTCGGCAATGGAGGCGGCCACGCCGTTTTTGGCCGCAAAGGCTTCGGCCCGGCCAAGAATGATGCAGTTGACCACAATAAGCGGCACAAAGATGCCAAGGCGCTGGTACAGCGGGTAGGCATAGGCCTGCATGAGCAGTTCCACCGCGACCACCAGCGAAGCGGCAATGACAATAAAGCAGGCGATGCGCACTGTTTTGGGAATAATGCTGCGCACCATTGAAATGAGCATGTTGGAAAGCACGAGCACAAAAATGACGGCTACCCCCATGCCAAGACCGTTGTCGGCGGAGTTGGTTACGGCCAGAGTGGGGCAAAGCCCCAGCACCAGACGAAACGGCGGCAGTTCCTTCCAAAGCCCTTTGGTAAATTCTTGCAGTATGCTCATGGAGGCTCCATGCGTATGCCAGTGGCTATTTAGCCCAGGCTTTGAAAATTTCAGGCTTCAGGCCCATATAGGCTTGGGCTGCTTTGTTCACAGCCTCCACTGATCCGGCAGAGGAAATGGTTGCGCCTGAAACGGCATCGATTTTTCCGCCCTGATTCTTGAGGCTCACCGGAGCGGCCGCGTTCATGAACTGGGTGGTGAAGCCCGGATCTGCCACGCGCATGCCCAGCCCCGGAGTTTCTTTCATGGTTGTCATGCCCACGCCCGCAAGGGTGTCGTCAGAGGTATTGAAGCCAACCATGACGCCAATGGGGCCGCCGTAGCCCTTGCCAAAATTCTCCAGCGCAACGCCCACAAGCTTGCCGCCCTTCATGATCGGAAAAACCGTGACCTTCTCTCCACTGGCAAGGGTAAAGCCGCGCCTGTCGGCAATGGGCGAATTTTCAGCCTGGGTAAAGACCCTCTTGAGCGCAGGTCCCTGCACGTAGGTCAGTTCCTGCTCCTCAATGGCCGTGGCGGTGATCATTTTGAGATAGGAAAGGGCAAAGCCCGAAAGCCCGCAAAGAACAGACAGCACGACCACCATGCGTACTATGGCTATCATGAGCGGCTACCTCCGAAGGGTCTGGGGCGAATCATGTCCAGATAGGGGGTCAACATGTTTGCCAGAAGGATGGCGAAAGGAACGCCGTCGATCCAGACGCCGTACTTGCGGATAATCATGACCAGCAGCCCCCCCGTAAGGCCGTAAAGAAACATGGGCAGTGGCCGCAGGGGAGTGGTGCCCATTTCGGTTGCCATGAAAAAACCGCCAAGCATGACTGACCCGGTGCACAGGTGGAAAAAGGCGGAAGCATTTTGCGCAGGATCTGACATATGGAAAAATGCAGCCAGCGCGGCAACGCCGATAAAAAATCCCAGGCTGATCTGCCAGCGCACCGTGCCGGTGGCGCAAAGGAAGGAGCCGCCCACAAAAAGGCCAAGCACCTGACCCGCCCCCAGACCGTTGATCTGCTTGCCCATGATCAGGTCCAGCAGAGGGATGGCTTCGGCCCCGGCAGCGCCGAAAAACTTGAGGCGCACCAGAGGGTCAACAAAGTCCGTGCCGAGCTGCACGGCGTTGGGATCCATCAGTATGGGAAAGGACACGGCCAAAACGGCCCAACCCACAAGCGGCGTGCTGACAGGGTTGGCCCCAAGGCCTCCGAAAGCCATCTTGCCCAGAGTGATGCAGATAACCGCCCCAAGAATGACAAGCCACCAGGGCGCGTCGGCGGGCAGCAGAAATGCAAAGATAAGTCCCGCGTACACGGCGGTAAAATCGTCCACTTCTATCTGTCGGCCCATGATTTTTTCACACAGGGCTTCGGCAACCACACAGGCGGCAATGCTGAGGGACATGACCCGAAGGGCGGGCAGGCCCCAGTTCCAGATAGCCATGGCCGCTGCCGGCAAACAGCAGAGAATGGTGAAAAGACTGTATTTGCGAATGGTGCGCCCGCAATGCCAGAAAGACGGAACGCTCATGGCAAGCAGAACAGAGCCTGATGGAGCCGTTGACATCAGTTGCCTCCCCGCTGCTCACGGGCAGCCCTGTTATCAGTTCCGGCTTCGGCTGAAGCCTCGGCGTTGTCGGCGGCGATCATGCCCAAAGCCTCATCGGCATCCAGAGCTTTTCCTCTGGCTGCGGCGGCTTCCGCCAGCTTGAATTTGGACAGGCGGATGTATTGCAGAACCGGCCTGCGGGCAATGCAGACATAGCCGCACAGGCCGCACTCAAGACAGGAGCCGATGTGTTCATCCAGATTGCGTTCGTGCAGGGCAAATTCGGCATTGCGGCTCAATATGCTCGGGCTGAGCCGCGCAGGGCAGATCAGCACGCAGGCTCCGCAGTTTACACAGGGGCTGTGCCCCTTCATGGGCGGGATAGTGCCCGCCTCGACAACAAAAACGCCTGTTGAACCGCGCGTAACGCTGCGATCAAGTTTTTCAAGGCTTTCGCCCCGCAGGGGGCCGCCACGGACAAGCGTGTCCCCATTATGCAGGGTGATGTGAGAAAATTCGAGCAGCTGGCCGATCAGACTGCCGTCTTTTACAATATAGTTGCCTGAATACTCGCAGTTGCCGATGGTGACCACGCTTTCCACGAGGGGCAGACAGGTTCGTGCCACCCGCCCCAGGCTCCAGACGTTGTGCAGGCCGACAATGCCCACGCCCTGGGGATTTTCCTGTCCGGTTACGGCCTTGATGACAAGGGCGTTGACGCTGGCCGGATACTGCGAAGGCACATGTGCAACTTCAATATCGCTGTGGTGCAGCCGCATTTCTTTGGGAACCGCCAGCAGAATCCGCTTGGCGGGCGAGAGGCGGCGCAGCATTGCAAGGCCGTCACGCAGGGTTTCCTGATGGGCCAGCAGCATGGGTTCGGCCCAGGTTACGCCGGGGTCGGGATTCAGGCCATTGATGATAAGCGTGTCGCAGGGCTGCCCAAGGGATTTGGTGTTCAGGCCCAGGCTCTTGAGCAACGGGCGCAGCTCTTCGCCCTGTTGCGGTGCTGCAAGAAGGTCTGTTTTCTCTACGGCCTCGGCGGCCTGGCGCAGTTCGTCATCCGGCTCGATGGCATCAATAAAGATGCTGCTTTGGCTGACTTCACTGATTTTGCCGTAAATTGGCGAAAACACATCCCCCTTCAGGGGTGAAGCGTGCTCGGCCAAAAGTTTGTATGGATAGACAAGCGCTTTTTTTGTAACGCCATCGGCCAGTTTGCAGTTTTCGCGATTGAGCCGCACCCTGTCCGGTTGCGGCCCGGGGCTGAAACGCTGTGTCACCCCGTAAAGCAGGTGAAACCGGGGGTCGTTGATTACCTGAAAAAGTTCTTTCATCCCCGCCTCACTTGCCAGTATGGCACTGGCCGCATTGTTGCTTGTGGAAAGGGCCCTTGCCAAGCTTTTCATGGCAGCCCATGCATTGCTTGTGGAAGGCGTCCATAGCTCCGGGAATGAGCTTTTCAGCAGTGACCCCGTGGCATACGGCACAGTTTGTTTGCAGGGGGTTCAGCTTGATCAGGCCGGTTTTGGGCAGCATGTCGCGCACGGCCTTCATGCTGTGGCAGCTGGCGCAGCCCTTGGGCTTGTCTGCAAACATGTCTTCGTGACAGGTGATGCATTTGGCGTGCACGGCATCGGCCAGATTGGGGGGAGTGCCCTTTTCGGCGGGCTTGCCGCTCGGAACGCCCGAAGAGTGGCAATCGGCGCAATTTTGCGGTTCAGGCTCGATGTCGGTGTTTTTGTGGTGGCATTCCCTGCAATCGAGGCCCAGTTCTTCATAGTGTCGTTCGTGGCCCCATTTCTTGACGCCCACTTCGTAGTGATGGCAGGTGGCACATGCGGCATTGTCGTTGAACCGGGCTACATGATTTTTGCGGAACGACTCGTTGAAGTCCACGCCATGACAGGATTTACATGCCTGCACCTGCAGGCGCTTTTCCGGGCTTTCGTGGTGGCATGTCTCGCATGGCACGTTATAGGCGTAGGCATGGTCAGCATGCTGAAAAACCACTGCGCCGCCGGTATTCTGCAGCAGAATACGTTTGGGCACGGCTTCCTTGTCTGTCGGCAGCAAATATCCCAGCGCGGCGATTCCGGCCAGAATGCACGTCAAAACGGCAACTGCAAAATAACGTTTTTGCAACGCAGCCCCCCAGATATGGCGATCATTAACAACGCAACCGACCCGGGCAGAACCGGATCGACAGTTTGAGACACAGGCATTGTTCTGATTTATAGCAGCATTAAAAGGTGTTGTGAAGCGGGTATTACGTATTTTATTTGGTGATATTTTTCACAGTGCGTTTGCAGATGAACAGCAGCTATGGTGGAACGAGCCGGTTTTATAGAAGATAACGAGAATTTCACCTTTTTGGCTTGAAGTACAGGCAATGAGACCGGCATTGTCGTGAAAGTTGTTGTCCTGAAGCAATTTTACTTTGAAATTGCTCAGGGGCTGCGTGAGCAGCGGCCGCCTCAAAGGCGCAAGAGCAGTTTGCCTGCGCGGTCAGGCGTCGAAGCGGGCACGCCATAAACGTTGAGAGTCTGCATTCTCAACGTTGATTGCGTTAGAGTAAAGACGGCGGCAGAGGGGGCAGGGGCAGATTGGCGGCCGTCTTTACCGTTACGACTGGGGGCGCAGGCGCGTGCATTCATCGATCAGGCGCAGCAGTTCTTCATCCTGCGTGTTTTCCTTCAGGCCATTGCGTGCATGGCCCATTGCGCGCACGTATTCTCCAGCGCCCATCATGGCTTTGGTCATGACAGCAAAAACAGCCTGCTCGTCCTTGTAAAACTTCATGGCTTCGTTAAAACATGCGTCTGCGTCAGAAGGGCGCCCTTCTTCAAGAAATTTTTTTCCATCCTTGATCCAGCGGTCAATATTGAGCTTGCGCTGCAGGGTGGTTTCGTAATCTTCCTGTTCGTCGTGATCCTTGAACTCTTTATATGTTTTGGCAAAAATCTGGAGCAGGTCTTTCTCGTTGCCGGGCTGGTAGGCCACGTTGGGGGGAAGGTGATCCACCAGGCCGGGGTCGGAGGCCAGCGCATTCACTGTTGTACGGATGTCGCCCCGCAGATCGGTGGGGGCGGTCTGGCCGCCCAGCTCTCTCAGGGCCGAGATGGTCAGATAGAGAGCGCGCAAAAGATCGCGGCGCATACAGCTGGCCTTTGCCCGGCCCAGATCTTCACGTATCTTGCGTATATTCATTGATTGCCTCGTTTGGTCAAAATAGAGTCTGGTGCTTCAGGTGCATGCTACGTAGCATGCACCCGCGGCCGCGTGCGCAGCAGCAGGCATGCCGCCGTGTCACTGCAGGCATGGCAACAGGCGTCACCACGAACCTTGACACGCCCCTTGAAAGTTTTTCGAACACGCATGTTACAGCGCAACGTGGCGCGTTCTGGGGCAGAGCAGCGGCTTTTGAAAAACTGTCGCCGCAGTTAAGGCAGTGACGGGCATGCCAGACAGATGGTAGAGAATAAAAGACAGTACCGTCAAGAGGTTGCGACAGGGGCTTTGGGGCATGACATTGACGGCACGGCTGGCGGCTTGTTATTGTCACGGGGTTGGCAAATGCATGTCCCGCGTATCGGGGCAAGGCAGCGGGCCGTGAAACACGGTCTCTTGCTGACCGAACGGCTTTTCAGCAGTAAAACGTCTCAAAGAAAAAGGAAAACTATGGCGCGCGTTCTTTATGGCATTCACGGCACGGGGCACGGCCATGCCATGCGCGGCCTGACCATTGCCCGCCGTCTGGGCCGACACGAATTTCTTTTTGTGGCCGATGACGACGCGCCCAAGATTCTTGAGCCGGAGTTTGCCGTACGCCGTCTGCCCAATCTGGGTACGGTGTTCAAAAACTACAAGGTGGACATGGCTGCCACCATCAAAAAAGCCGTTCCGCTGCTTTGGCACAGAAAGCGGTACATCGATCAGGTTTCGCGCCTTATTGACGAATTCAAGCCAGATGTCTGCATGACGGATCTGGAATACTTTGTGCCGCGCGCTGCGGAGCAGGCCGGGTTGCCTTGCCTGACTCTGGATCACCAGCATGTCATCACCTGCTGCCGCCACAATTTGCCGCCCGATATGTGGTGGGACAGTTTTGTGCAGGGGCTGACCCCACGGTATCTTTTTCGCCCAACTGTGGAAAATCTTATTATTTCCTTTTACGCGCCGCCGGTATTGCCCCAGTACAAGGCGCGCGTGGCGCCGCCCATTTTGCGCGACAGCGTCTTGGCCCTGACCCCTCGTGATGACGGGCATGTGCTTGTGTATCAAAGCAATTCAACGCATCGCAAACTGGTGGACTTTTTGCGCGCATCGACCAGAAAGACTTGCTATGTCTTTGGGTATGACCGCACGGAAGGGCAGGAAGGCAATGTCATCTTCATGCGCAAGAGCGAAGAGGTTTTTTTGCGTCTGCTTGAGGGCTGTTCATACGTGATTCAGGGCGGCGGCCACACCTTGATGGGCGAAGCCCTTTACCTTGGCAAGCCCATTTTGACCCTGCCGCTGAAGGCCATGGTGGAGCAGCGTTTCAATGCGTTGTATATTGAACGGCTCGGCTATGGAATGCAGGCTGACATGCTCACTCTTGAGCCTGATCTGTTGCGGCGTTTTGAAGCCGGTTTGCCCGCGTATAAAAAGGCCATTGCCTCTGGAAACTTTTGCGGCAATGAAACTGTTTTCGGGCTGGTGGACCACTTTATCAGGCATGGATTTTTGCCCGCTACGGAGAACCCGGCGGTGGAAGAATAAAAACAGGCATCAGGAAAGCAGGGCAGACAAGCCCCGGCGGACTTTGTGCGTATGTGTTGCCCGCGCGGCGGGCAACGATGTTTCAGGCGTTGGATCTGTAAAAATCAAGGTTGCCATCAGGACAGGCGCAGGCCCGTTCTCATGGCAACCTTTTTTTATTGAGCAAGATCGATGGGTTTTCTGTTTTTTATTCCGCAGCTTCCACAAAGCTGATTTTTACCACAAGCACCTCTGGGCGCGCAGTGTTGCGCATGGGTGGCCCCCAGGCCCCCGTGCCTGCGGACACAAGGGAGTACATGCCTTTCTTGTTCAAAAGGCCGAGAGGGTTTTCGTACATGTTTTCCACCACCCAGTGGAAAGGCCAGAGCTGTCCATAGTGGGTGTGCCCCGAAATTTCCAGTACAGCGCCTGCCGTACGGGCTTCATCCAGAAAATACGGCTGGTGATCCAGCACCGCCAGCGGGAGATTTTTGTGTTCGGGCGGCAAGTCGGCCAGTATCTCGGGCAGGCTTTTGCGCGGGCTGCCGGTAAAGGCCGGTTTGCTCCTGTCATCTCTGCCGGCCAGCACCAGCACGTCGTCAAGAACGTGCCACTGGTCGCGTAGTACCTGCATTCCGCTGCGCTGCAGGATATCCAGACTGTTGTTAATGGGGCCGGATATGTATTCGTGGTTTCCGAGCACAGCCCAATGGCCGAGGCGCGGCTGCACACGGGTGAGTGCTGCGGCCATGGCCTCCACATCCAGCAGAATATGGTCGTCGAGGATATCCCCAAGATACAGAACGGCATCAGGTTTGTAGGGGGCCAGCATATCCATGGCGCGTACCAGACGCGGGGCTGTGATGATGCGCCCCAGATGCATGTCTGCCAGCACGCCAAGGGTCAGGGGCGTGTTTTTGTAGGCAGGGGGGACGGCATCGGCTGTTTTTACAGTCAGTTCATAGTGCCGCACGGCTGGATATGCAGCGTTAAGCCAGCTTGCGCAGCCAATGGCAAGAGGCAGACCCACCACCAGCAGCACTGCACCCCAGCGGGGAACACCCGCCGCGGGCGGACCATCCCACAGGCGGCTTGTCAGGCTCCACGCATCCATCAGCAGTACCAGCAAAAAGACATAGAAAACCATGCCGAGCCAGAAAGCGCCCGCCCGCAGCAGCCAGACCTGAGCCAGTGAATCATCACCAAGCTTGTAAAGCAGGGGAAAGGACAGGCCTAGCGTGGCTACCGTCAGGCACAGGAGCGGACGCAGCCAGCCCGTATGAGGAAGCGCGCGCCACAGCCACCATATAATCCAGCCGTTAATGAAGGCCAGGCCAAAGCCCGTAATGACAAAAAATCTTACCATGAATAAACCGACCTTATGAAGCCCAGGCAGCAAGGGCCTTATCCAGGTCGGGACCGGGAGAGACCTTGAGGGCATTGTCCAGATGCAGGTGGCAGACATGACCTTCGAGGCATATCTGAGCGTGTGTTTCCACCGAGCCGGGATGGCTTTCAAGAATATTGCGCAGGGCCAGCAGGTCTTCGCGTCCCATCCGGTGGGAGGGAATCTGAACGCATACCGGCGTATCATTCAATCCGCAGCACTCGGCCATCAGCAGCAGGCTCTGGCCCAGAAGCTTGAGTTCACGCGGAGCTTCTTCACCCTCATCGTCGGTGTCGCGATTGTCGCCCGGCTCTTTGTCCAGACGGGCGGTCAGGCAGAGCGGCTGTTCAGAATGCAGCATCTGGCGGATTTCAGCATAGGTGCGAGGGAAAAAGGTTACTTCGGCATGCCCGGTGAGGTCTTCAACCGCGGCAAAGGCCATACGCTCACCCTTGCTTTTGGTAATGACTTCCCGCACGCTGGTTACCAGCACGGCACAGCGCACTTCTGCGCCGGGGAACATGTCCCGCGCGTCTTCAAGCGAGGTAAGCCCCAGACGACGTATTTCACGCACATAGGGCTGCAAGGGATGACTTGTAAGGAAAAAGCCCAGAGCTTCCTTTTCTGCGCGCAGCTTGTCTTCATCAGCCATTTCGGGTGTGTCGGCTTCCGGGCAGTCTATGCCGATGCCCGGTTGAGGGGCGCTTTCCGGCACAGGAGCCATTGCCAGCAAGGAGACCTGGTTGGAGTTTCTGTCTTTGGCTTTTTTCTGCGCGCGGGCGACAACCAGGTCCAGAGAGGCCAGCATGGCGGCACGGGCCACGCCAAAGCAGTCGCATGCGCCGCCCTTGATAAGGGATTCCAGCACGCGCTTGGTGACCTTGCGCAGATTCACCCGGCAGCACAGATCAAAAAGCGAGGCAAACTCTTCTTCCTGCTGGCGGGCCTCAACAATTTCCCTGATGGCTTCATCGCCCACGTTCTTGATGCCGCCAAGCCCGAAAACGACTTTGCCGTCATGAGCAGAAAATTCGCGCTGGCTGCGGTTTACTGAGGGCTGCACCACATCAATGCCCATATCCTTGCAGCAGGAAACGTATTTGAGCAGCTTGTCCTGATTGCCCATTTCAGACGTGAGCAGGGCGGCCATGAATTCGACCTTGTAGTGAACCTTCAGGTATGCCGTGTAGTAGGAAATCAGGGCATAGGCGGCGGAGTGAGACTTGTTGAAGCCGTATTCCGCGAATTTTTCCATCAAGTCAAATATTTCGTTGGCTTTATCTTCGCTGATACTGTTTTTTTGGGCTCCGGCCACAAAGGTGACGCGCTCTTTTGCCATGGCCTCGGCTTTTTTCTTGCCCATGGCACGGCGCAGCAGGTCGGCCCCGCCTAGCGTGTAGCTGGCGATGATCTGGGCGATCTGCATGACCTGTTCCTGATAGACGATAACGCCATAGGTATCGCGCAGGCAGTCTGTAAGGGACTCGTGCGGATAGATGACAGGAACCTGCCCGTGTTTGCGCTTGATGAACTCGTCCACCATGCCGGATCCAAGAGGACCGGGCCGGTAAAGCGCCAGCATGGCGATGACATCTTCAAAACAGGTGGGGCGCAGCATGCGCAGATACTGCCGCATGCCCGAGCTTTCCACCTGGAATACGCCGTCGGTTTCGCCCCGTGCGTAAAGCTCGTATGTTTCGGTATCCGTCAGGGGCAGGCTGTCGAGGTTGGGCGGGGTCTGCCCCTGAAGGCTGATGTTATCCAGGGTGTCCTGAATAAGTGTCATGGTTTTGAGGCCCAGAAAGTCGAATTTGACCAGTCCGGCCTTTTCCGTCATGGGGCCGTCAAACTGGGTCACAAGTTCGCCACGTTTGCCGAGATACAGGGGAAGGTATTCCTTCATGGGTTTGTCTGAAACGACAAGCCCGGCAGCGTGGGTGGATGCGTGGCGGGCCAGCCCCTCAAGACGACGCGCCGTATCAAGCAGGTGCTTGACCTGCTGGTCTTCAAGGTAGAGCTTTTCCAGCTCCGGCTCGCTTTCAAGAGCCTTTTTGATCGTCATTTTGAGGTCGGCCGGAACCAGTTTGGC
Source organism: uncultured bacterium (assembly GCA_905214305.1). GTDB lineage: Bacteria > Desulfobacterota > Desulfovibrionia > Desulfovibrionales > Desulfovibrionaceae > Desulfovibrio. Next base: position 7,937 of record CAJMLK010000033.1, on the reverse strand, counting down.
GATGCGGTCTGTTTCGGCAAAGCTCATGCCGAGAGCGCGGCCGACGTCGCGCACGACGCCTTTGGCTTTCATGGTTCCAAAGGTGGTGATTTGCGCCACCGAACCCTCGCCGTAGGTTTCCACCATATGTTTGATGACATCGCCGCGGCGGCGTTCGCAAAAGTCCACGTCAATATCGGGCAGGGACACGCGCTCACTGTTCAGAAAGCGTTCAAACAGAAGATTGTAGGGGATGGGGTCAAGGTTGGTTATGCGCAAGGCCCAGGCCACCAGCGAACCTGCTGCGGATCCTCGCCCCGGCCCCACGGGAATGTCGTTGTTTTTTGCCCAGTTGATGAATTCCTGCACGATAAGGAAGTAGCTCGGAAAGCCCATTTCAAGGATAACGCGCAGTTCGTATTGCAGGCGGTCACGGTAGGCTTGCGGATCCAGATGGTCGCGATCCGGGTGGTTTTCCAGCCGTTTTTCCAGTCCTTCTTCGGCCAGTCGCCGAAATTCGGACTCCATGCTTGAGCCTTCGGGCAGTTGATAGACGGGGAAATAATGGTTGCCAAAATCCAGCTCCACATTGCAGGCCTCTGCAATGCGCGCGGTGTTGGCAAGGGCTTCCGACACATGGCCGAAAGATTTTTCCATTTCTTCGATGGATTTGTAATAAAGCTCGTGCGTGCCGAACTGCATGCGCTTGGGATCGTCCATGGTAGTCTGCGTTTGAATGCAGAGCAGCACCTCATGGGCCTCGGCGTCATCAGCGTTAAGATAGTGGCAGTCGTTGGTGGCGACCAGCGGCAGATTGCACGTTTCGGCCAGTTCGATAAGCGCGGTATTGGCTTTTTCCTGCTCCTTGAGGCCGTTTGATTGCAGCTCAAGATAAAAGCGGTCCGGATAGATGTCGGCATATTCGTAGGTCAGCTTGCGGGCCAGATCCATGTCGTCAGCCAGAATGGCCCGGGGAATTTCGCCCGCGATGCAGGCGGAAAGGCAGATAAGCCCCTCGGAATATTTGCGCAACAAACCTTTGTCTACACGCGGCTTGTAGTAGAAACCATCAAGAAAGCCGTGGCTGACAAGTTTTACCAGATTGTGGTAGCCGACCTTGTTCTGCGCCAGCAGGATGAGGTGGTGACGCCTGCGGGCAAGAGGAGAATCCGTCTTCTTGTCCGTATGGTCGTGGCAAACGTAAACTTCACAGCCAAAAATGGGCTTGATGCCAAAGTCTTTGCAGCCCTGATAAAAATAGGCCGCGCCAAAAAGATTGCCGTGGTCGGTAATGGCGCAGGCGGGCATGCCAAAGTCCTTGGCGCGGGCGCAAAGGTCCTTGATGCGGATGGCTCCGTCAAGCAGGCTGTATTCGGTATGGCAATGCAGATGAACAAAGTCGGACATGAACTCTCCGGAAAACTGGAAACAGAGGGAATTGAAGGTCGTGAATGTGCAGCGGTGAGAGCCGGCAGCTCCCAGCCGCTTCTTATAGCAAAAGCCGCCCGGCCCCTCAAGCAGCTGCTGTACGCCAACGTGGACCGATCTGGCAGGACTGCGCGCGCAGCAGGCCCTGTGGGCCACGCATTGATTTGCACCGCGTGGCGGAGTACAAAAAGGGCATGGAAACACAGCAAGACAACGCGTCCGATGCCCACGACATCCGCGAGTATCTGGATATCAAAAGCCACAGGAACTGGTTTATGGCCTATGCCACTGCACAGTGCGCCAAGGAAGAAAAAAGGCAGCACGGCGATGTTGCCCCAATGCTTCTGAAGCTGCGTCACAGCCTTGCAGTGCTTGGAAATGCGGAAAGCATCGTGGCCGGGGAAGATTTTTCTCCGCCCCTGGGGCGGGTTTGCCTGCTTGCGGCTCTGTATCATGACGTGGGGCGATTTGAGCAATATTTACGCTATCATACATTCAAGGATAGTGAGTCGTGTGATCACGGACAATTGGGGGTGCGCATCCTCAAGCGCGAGTGCCGTCTCATTGACGAGGATACGGCCACGCGCAAGGCAGTGATGGCCGCAGTAGGGTTGCACAATCGCTTTGCACTGCCGCAGGGACTGCCAGAGGTCGTGGCAGTGGCGGCCCACGTGGTGCGAGATGCAGACAAGCTGGATATCTTGCGCGTCATGGATGAGCACCTGTCTGGTCCCGCCCCCTATAATCCTACCGTTGTGCTGAGCCTTCCTGACACTCCTGGCCTGTGCAGCAAGGCCATACTAGCGGCTGCCGGTGAAAACCGGGTAGCAGCCTATGCAGATTTGCGCAGCGTCAATGATTTTCGCGTACTGTTGGGCACATGGTTTTTTGACATGCATTTTGCGTCCAGTCGCAACCAGTTTGTGGAAGACGGCCACGCACGCAATCTCCTGCTGGGATTGCCTGCTGACGCGCCCTACGGCGAAGTGCGCCAGATCATGCTCGAAAAAACGAGCGGCAGGGCATGATGCTGCATTTGCCCGAACAACGCACACCTTCGGCTGTTCTGCAAAATGCTGCTGCTCCAGTACCGTCCGGCGCGTCTCGCGCGCAAGGCAAGGGCGCGGAGATGGGGCTGCCTGGTGGTCCGGAGGCCCGGGTTTTTCCTTCCTTGCCTGACTCCCCGTCTTTTTTTCCAAAAAATCTGTTTGTCCGCAGGGTTCCCTGGCCTGTGGGGGCGTCAGGCGCACCGCTTAATGCCAGCCCGGAAGAGCTGTGGCAGATGGCACGTGATCCGGTTCCTCTTGCGCGCATGGCATATGGATTTTTTTACCTGCCGCCCGCCGTGGCCGAGGACATGATGCGTCTGGCTGTGGACGCCGCTGAGGAGGTGCTGGTTGTTGACTTCAAGTGTGCCGAGCGCAATCTGGAACTTCCGGCAGTGGCACTGGTGAATTTTCTGCCGGGTTTGTGGTGTGGGCACGGGGCGGCATTTATGAAGGCCGGGGGGCTGGAAGGGCTTGTTTTCCGCATGGGGCTGGCAGTGCTTGAGAGGCGCACTCTGCTTGGCGGGGCGGCTGTCATGCTTCGCTTGCAAACCTGTTTGCGGGCAAGTTGACGGCTGTTTTTGCCCCTATAGAGGAGGGGAGTCAGGTCTTTCGCGTGTAGCTCGTGTATTTCTTGATATTTTTTAGACTTCTGCATGAATATGTGTTTTCTGGCATCCATCTTGCTTAATACCCGGCATTGCAGCCACACACGGCAAAAAAGACCACAAGCCTACCGGGGGAGCCTGTGACACCAGAAAGCCCAAACCAGATAAGCAGCATGCTCCATATGCAGTCCGGCAGAGCTGACGCAGGCAATAATCAGTATTTCGGAGCATCACTGAGCGAGCCTCTGGCATGCCTTGATGATGCCAACCTGCATATTCTGCACGACCTGGAGCGCTCGGGGAGCGGACTTATCGATGCTCTTGAGCACAGGCTTGAGGCCATGCAGGAAGCTTTTATGGTACAGCTTCAGTCATGCATGAAAGAGCAGACCCTTGATTTTGAGGAGCGCCTGGTGCTGTATCTGTCACATACGGGCGACCTTGTGGTGGAAGGCAAGGATCAGGACACAGAAAAGCTGTGCCACATTATTTCAGAACATCCCGCTCTGCAGAAATATTTTCACGTCATGGCGAAGGTGGCCCTTCTGGCACATGGCCTGTCGGTTGCATCCCAGGCGCAGGGCGCGTTGAAAGGCAGTGCCCAGGGCGTGGATGTCACTGTTTTCAGCCGTTACCGGATGTGTTTAAAAGGGTCTCTTTCACATTTCTATGTTCGTTGAGCTTGCCAATCGGCAGTAACCGTCTTATATTAGTTTCCCAACTACATGGGGGCGCACTGGTTTCGACGGGGACGTGGAAACCGTAGCGGCAGGTCGAGGCGCCGCTGGCCTCGTAAAAAGCGGCACACAAGTAATTGCCAACAACGATTACGACTACGCTTACGCTGCCTAATAACAGCGAGGCAATGACCGTTTAACGGTCGCGCCAGTCAGGGCCATGCCTGATAACTCTGATTGGCGACATGTATCAGGCTGGCGGAAACCGGCTCTCGCCGGGGTTTTTCGCGAGGAGTTTACTGGCGAGATTGCTGCGTTGCGCCTGGTCAGGGGCCAACAACGCGGTGAAATACATACTTGACCTAAACCTGTAGATGCTTCGTGTGGAATGTTCTCGGACGGGGGTTCGATTCCCCCCGCCTCCACCATTTGTTGGTCCGTCAAGGGCCAAGAAGGCCAAAATCCATTGAAAAATAAGGATTTTGGCCTTTTCTGTTTTTCACTACCGAACAAAAAGGTGCATAGACATCCACTCATCCTGGGGGTAGCGCTAGGTGTACGACAAAGAACATGGCTGTTCACGGTTTCCGCTCCATAGCCTCTACGCTGCTTAACGAGCGAGGCTACAACCGTGATTGGATAGAATGTCAACTCGCCCATGGCGAGCGGAACACCGTGAGAGCGGCTTACAATTACGTCGAATATCTGCCGGAGCGCTGCCGCATGATGCAGGAATGGGCCGACTATCTGGACGAATTACGCGCTGGCTCCAGTGTATAAATTTCTTCCGATCGAGCGGGGAGGCTCACCCACGTTTTACGAAGTAAAGCATAGTGGGCGATACTTCTCCTATGCCCTGAGATTTTGCGGCGCTCAGCTTGGCACCCAAATCTTTTCACATGATTGTGCCTTGGCATGACAGATCTCGTTTCAACTAATTGATATCGGAGATACAGAAAAACTAAGGAGGTAAATGATATGCGAAATTTTTTGTCAGATGGAACTGACCTCAAACTTCAGATTAAAGGACTAGTACTCGAATTTATGAAAACAGTCCCTGAATGCTCTGCTAATGCAGATGGGCTATCAACTGCAGAGATATTTAGGAAATGTGGCCTTGATTGGGGCGCCCGTGAAAATGCAACGTCATCCAATCAACAATATTGGGTAGTCGGCTTGCTAAGAGAGCTTGAAAGTGAGGGAGAGATTCAAAGGCTCCCAGCACCAACAAAATTGTGGCGTGTTTTGCGAGAATAAAAATTGAACCGGGCTAGTCTAGTATGTTCATCTTTCAAAATCTCTTCCGATGTTTTCACGTGTTTGCAACCGTTTGAAAATATTTTCAAATCCGTTAACGAATAGGATTCGCTTCCTGCGGAAGTTCAACGCCAAAAAAGCGAAAGGCCCTTGAATCCACTCCTAAGGGCCTTTTAACGTCTACTCGACTTCTAAATCCTCTTCTGAAGTCGGTCGGGAATCAGCTATCAAGGAACAAAGACGGCTCAACATATCCAGCGGAACCATTAGCGTGTTTCCCATAAGCTGAACGGGATATCCATCCACCTCTTTATCAGTCTCAAAATTCTGCATCATCATCGCCATCGTGTAAAGCTGCTCATAGGTCTTATCAAACATATGCTGCCAGTTTTCAGCCTTGAGCAAATCAAGCATTTCCTTTTCTTCGTCAACTATAAATCCGGGGATGCGGAACGCGCGTAACTCTGGAGGAGTTTTTTTTCTTCTGCTGCTGGTGGTTCGTTGTCCGGCCCCATGAACGCAGACGAGCTAAAGGCCAATAAAGCCTGTGCAGTTGATTGTAACTTTTTAACCAGTTCAGAAAAATCGGGAAGACTTTGACTTGGGAAAGTGATGGTAGACATGAGGCACCCACGGATTTCTACTATTGGACCCAGCTAAAACAGCAAGCTCCGGGCGCTAGTAACCGCCAGTGGACAGCGGGCTATTTCCCATTACGGGTATTGTATTTCGCCCACACCCGGAGATACAATGCGAGAGCTACGCCCAAAGATTGAGCGTAAGAAAACCCACAAACTATCGGGGTGGGGAACCGCCATTGCAATTGGTTTCTTATCGTAATCTGTAGAGATTTGTATTTTATTGAGGAATAGTCAGCTGCTTTTAGCATGATTGGAATAATCTGCGATTTACATTTGATTCTTGCTAATGCATTTTTTTCTTTTTGCTTTTCCGCTAATGTGATCGATGGCTAGCGCCACAATGCCGGTTCTTGATATGGATCCTTTGATTGCTCCTTCTGCCATGTCCATGCTGTCAGGGAGATATTTTTGGGCAAGCGCAAAAAGAACAGCCGTTTTTACATCCATGGCGTCTACTATGCGGGCTTTCCCGTAGACAATAACACTTTCAAAGTATGTGGTAAAATTTTTATCATATACTGGTTGAGTTTTTCCTACCACACTGAAACAGACTTTTTCTTCATACGCTATGTTGTCGATCTTTTGCCCTGAAAAAGCACAATGGAAAAATATTTCATTTTCAATAAAAACATAAGACAGGGGCACAACATAGGGCTGATTATTCTTGCCCACTGTTGCTAAAAAACCATATTCCCCGTTCTGCAATATTTCCAGTGCTTCTTCATGAGAAATCTGCCGATCTTTCCTTCTCATGTCTCTATGCATGGTGTTTCCTGCGTTAAAAGTCCTTGTTCCCGATGGGCACTGTTCGCACGCAGCGCCTCCATCGTTTTTTCTCAAATTGATACTGTTGCGCTACCGTGTACGTTACGAAACGCTTTCTTGAGGCGTTGCTTTGAACGGAGCATAGCCAACGTCCATGCTGACCGCAACAAGGGTGGGCGACAGGCGATACGCATCGGCCAGTCAGGCATGCAGGCCAAGAAGCGACGGCAGGCTCTTGTCACGCCGCCGCAAAATGGTGGATCAGGTTGCAGGCCGGAGTGGTGCGAGAGGTGATGTCCACTGAACTGAAATTTATGGGTTTGCCTTTAGCCGCCTTGGTCCGGCAAGTGCTGACAGGGAGCGTCCGGCCCTTGGCGGATGTGCAGGAGTGCGAAAGGTTTGCACTGCCTATGATGTGGCGGGGCCTCTGGATTTTTTTATGATTGTTTTGCTGCAATAAAGGTCATAAGCGAAGAAGATGGATCTTTTCCGTATCCCAACTGGCATTCAACAGACGAAAAACCCGCATGCTCAAGCAAGAGTCTGAATTCTTCTATTCCATACCAATAAAGCACAAAATTTGATAATTCAGTTTGCAGGATTTTACCGTTTTGCAGTAAATCGTACCGATGAATAAAACTGGTTTTTTGGTTATGCCAGTCTATCGCCTGAGAGGTTGAGGTAAATAGAATTCCAAGATTATCATCTATGGGGAATTGGCCTGTTGAAACGTTATTGGGAACAAAATCAGTTGGCAATTCCAAATCAACAATGAATTTTCCACCATCTTCAAGCTGTTGGTAAAAGGAACGTAATGTTATCCTGACACGGTCGCGAGGCAACAAGCCAAAGCTTCCTGTCGGCATTATGATGCTTTCATACTTTTGGGGGAGATTCAGCCTTGTAAGGTCTTCCCGGTACAGCTGGCCCGCTATGTCTGCAGTCAGCATGTTTGCTTTGCATTGATCCAGCATGGCAGCAGAGATATCTGCACCGTCGATCTTTAATCCTTTTTGAAGCAGGGGAATCATTATTCGCCCAGTGCCAACACCGGCTTCAAGGATTTTGCCCCGCGTATTTTTCAGGTGCGTATAATAGTATTCGAGATCACCGTTGATAGAGTGACCAACAGGCTTTGTCAGTTGGTACAGCTTTGTGCTCAGTTCACCATATTCAATAAACATATCCATCTCTTCTCTGCTTCATCCGATAGTTTGTTTTCGAAAAAAACACTCCCAATACAACGGACGTCCGCGATGTGATGATGTTCGTGGCATTTTTTGGGGCTTCGGGCAGCCAATAGTTCAGTTGCTACGTGCAATGCATAACAAAAAAGACACCTGCATTGCTGTAGGTGTCTGAATTTTTGTTGGCGTCCCCAAGGGGATGGACAGGTACGTCCCAAATATCGAAGATAAGGCGGATTCAACTTGCAAGTGCAACACCCTCAAGGTTGAATGAAAAGGCAAGGTGGTATAGCACTTTAGCCTCTCCATCCAACCAAAGATTGAGGGGCGTATGGGCTATGCACACCTT
>CAJMLK010000032.1 GCA_905214305.1 uncultured bacterium | reverse complement strand
CAGAAAACCTCCAGCTTCGAAGCTAGGAGGGTGAACAACGTATTGACACTCTACAGCTAGAGCATTTTCAGCATGAAACTGCTCCAAAGCGGGCAGCGTCAATACCGTTTGCCTGCCCGCGCGGATTGCCCTGAAATTCGCGCCACGGAAGGGCCATGAGGACCTGACGACAGAAGCACCCTCTTATGCTATGCCACAGGAACCCCCATACATGTTCTCCGGCAAAAGAGTCAGGCCCCTGGCCTCATACAACCTGCGCAAGCCAGCACGAGGTAACGAGATGAAAAAACTGACCATCATCGGCAGCGGCCCCGGCGGCCACATGGCGGCCTTTGCGGCGGCCCGCGCCGGGCACAGCGTAACGCTTGTGGAAAGCGCGGCCGTGGGCGGCACATGCCTGCACACGGGCTGCATCCCCACCAAGACGTTCAAAAGCTCGGCCGACGCCCTTGAAAAAATACGCCACATGGGCAACTACGCCATCACCGGCAACGCTGATGCCGCCATATCCATGCCCGAGCTGCTGGCGCGCAAAAAGAATGTCATCGGTCTTTTGACCACCGGCCTTGAAAAAACCTGCGCCAGCCTCAAGATCACTCTTGTGCGCGGCCGCGGCAGGGTCATCAGCGCCAGAGAAGTGGCCGTGAGCACGCAGGAAGGCACTGTTCTTGTGGAAGGCGACAATGTGATTATCGCCACCGGCTCCCGCCCCCTGAATCTGCCCTCCCTGCCTGCCGACCACAGGCACATCCTCAACAGCGACGATGCCCTTGCCCTGGACCGCGTGCCCGCCAGCATCGCCATTGTGGGCGGCGGCGTTATCGGCTGCGAAATGGCCTGCATCTTCCGCTCGTTCGGCGCACAGGTCACCGTTATTGAGGGGCAGGACCGCCTGCTGCCCATCCCGTCGGTGGATGGCGAAATGAGCAAGCTGCTGCTGCGCGAGATGAAAAAGGCGGGCATCCGCGTTGAACTTGGCAAAACCGTAAGTTCCGCCACTGTGGAACAGGGCATGGCAAAGCTTGCCGTAAGCCCGTCGCGGCCCAAGGATGATGCCCCTGTTGAACCGGCCATGCTTGACGTGGAGTCGGTTTTTGTGACCGTGGGCCGCGTGCCCAACACCGAAGGGCTTGGCCTTGATGAAGCGGGCATTACCGTAAGCCCGCGCGGCTGGATTCAGGTGGACGACTGCCTGCAAACCTCTGTGCCCGGCGTCTTTGCCATAGGCGACGTTCTTGGGCCTGAAAAGATCATGCTGGCCCACATGGCCTCTGCCGAGGCCGAGCATGTGGTGGCACACCTTGATGCCCCCACCCCCTGCGACTACAGCGTTGTGCCCTCGGCCATTTTTACCACGCCGGAAATCGGTTGCGTGGGCCTTTCTGAAGAACAGGCTCTGGCCGCCGGACTGCCCGTACGTTGCACGCTTTTGCAGGTGCGAGAGCTTGGCAAGGCCCATGCCATGGGTGAAATCGCCGGGGTGTTCAAGCTGGTGGCCCATGCTGAAAACAACACCATTCTTGGCGCGCACCTTTGCGGGCCGCACGCCACGGACCTCATTGCCGAGGCCGGGCTGGCCATACGCATGGGAGCCAGCGTTGAAGACGTGGCGCACACCATCCACGCCCATCCCACACTGGCCGAAGGCTTTTACGAGCTTTGCCACAAGGCTGCGCGGCCATAGGCCCTGCGGCGGCACAGGATTGATATCCGCCGTGCCGCAATGCGGTGCAGCTTCTGCCGAAAACAGCATTTTTCGGTGGAATGGCAAGGTTGAAAATGCCTGTTTTCAAAGCTGATCTGCTCCGGCACTCGGCAACAGGGTTCACGGGCCTGATCCATCAGGCCCGCCGACCATAAAAAAACGTCCGGCTTTTCCCGCACTAACGCAGGAAAAGCCGGACGTCTGTCTGTTGCCGCCGGGCGGCGCCTGCTATCAGTCTGACGCCGCAGGCCGGGGCATTGATTCAGAATCGGCGTTTTCGCAAACTACTGGATTTTGCAGTTGCCGTCCTTGCATTCTTCGCTTGAGATCACAGGCGTGGCCTGGAACAGTACCACCTGCTCACGGCCCTGGTTTTTCACCAGCACCAGAGTAAAGCGCATAAGCCCCTCGGGCTGGGCAGGCACGGCCGTACCCTTGAAGTAGCCGTTGCCCGTCACGAGCGTTGCGCCGCCGATAAGCGCGGTGCGCGCATTAAGGATGGTCAGGCGGTCGACCACCAGTTCCTTGTTTTTTATGGACTGGATAAAATGTTCCTTGTCCTCGATATGCCCGTTGGCGGCGATATGCCAGTAATTGGGAGCCAGCAGGGTCTCAAGGGCCGGGACGTCTCCCGTCATGACCGCTTCGGTATACAGGGCCACGCTGTCGGCCTTGGCCTGTGCCGTACCGGCGGAAAGGCAAAAGACCAGAGCGCAGATAAGCGATACCGCTTTCAGAAGTTTCATTGGGGTCCTCCGTCGTTATGCTGGGCCGTCAGTGCGGCGGCAGTCCGGCGCGTCGCCGTGGATTTTGCCGCCGTGGTTCCGGCGGCCAGTTTGCCAACTGACGCGCTTTCCTCTATTCTGTTCTTCCAACTGTTAAGCAAAATGCGTTCATTGTAAAGCTTCCCCTGCCGCCCCCAGATTTTTCGGCTACTTCTCCACCACAGTACGAGGTGTTCGCGTCATGCTCACCAATATTCTTCAGGCCATCGGCAATACGCCCATGCTGCGCCTTGATCTTTCGCAAAACTTGCCCGGCACGGTCTGGCTCAAGCTTGAAAACCGCAACCCCGGCGGGTCCATCAAAGACCGCGTGGCGTTTCACCTCATTGAAAACGCCCTTCAGTGGGGCGAACTTGAGCCGGGCGGTCTGGTGGTAGAAGCCACCAGCGGCAACATGGGCATCGGCATTGCTCTGGTTTCGGCCGTGCGCGGCCTGCGCTGCGTGCTTGCCATGCCGGAATCCATGAGCCTTGAAAGGCGCAACCTGCTCAAGGGCCTTGGCGCTGAACTGGTGCTCACCCCCGCCGCCAGAGGCATGACCGGCGCCGTGGAAGAAGCCCGCCGCATGGCCGAGGAACAGGGCGGCTTTATCCCCGGCCAGTTCACCAATCCCGAAGCTGTGCAGGCCCATTACAAAACCACCGGCCCGGAAATATACAGCGACAGCGTCGGCAAAATGGACGTGCTGGTGGCTGGCGTCGGCTCCGGCTCATCCATTACGGGCGCGGGGCGCTTTCTCAAGGAGCGCATTCCCGGCTTCAGGGTCATTGCCGTCGAGCCTGCCGCCTCCCCGGTCATTTCCGGGGGCAAGGCATCCCCGCACCTTATTCAGGGTATCGGCGCGGGCTTTATTCCCGACATTCTCGACCGTTCGCTGCTGGACGAAGTCCTGCTGGCCGACGGTGAAGAGGCTCTGGACACGGCGCGCCTGCTCATGCGGCAGGGCATTGTGGCGGGTATATCCACCGGGGCCAACGTACGCGCGGCCTTGCAGGTGGCGGCACGCCCGGACATGAAAGACAGGAACATCGTGACGTTTGCCTGCGATACGGGCGAACGCTACATGTCCACCCGGCTGTTTACCGATATGGCCCAAGGCTGAGGGCCACTGAAGAACTCAGACCGTCCGGGCGGCCTTTGCGGCAAGAGCACGCTGCAAGGGCCGTCCGGCGCATCGCCATAAATTCATGCCCGCAGCCCCGCTGCCCCTCGCAAGCACCAGGGCCCGGCACTGGCCCCGCCAGAGGACGCCGACTGTCCGCATTGCGATATTTTTTGCGGGCACGGCAAAACGGCGCTTTTACTTTCCGCAAAACTGCGGCATGGTCATGGCAGGACATTTTTTCTTACAGAGCATTCTATTTTTGAGAATCTACGTTCTCAAAGAATTGCGGCGCGCAGCAGGGGCATGTCATGGCATTGCCGCCTTGAGCCGCGACGCCCTGAGGCGACAGGCCAGACCGCAGCCTGCCCGGTTCTGCCCGGCCCTGTCCGGTCCTGTCCGGCCATGCGCCCAGCCATGCGCCCAGCCATGCGCACGGCCATGCGCACGGCCCGCACCGGAACCCGGCCCCCCCCCGCGCCGATCAAAGTCCGCCCCGCGCGACCTGAATCAGCCCCGCGGAGGCGGCCACATGTGCAGGCAGCCACCGAAACATTTTTATTGTCAATCCGCTCTAGACAGATAGAACGCCGCATTACTCCAGGGCAGATTCACTTTGAAATGCTCAATATTTCAAGGTTTTCATTGAGCCGGAAATGCGATTTTCGGCCGAATCCACGCCACGCTGTGGCGCGTTGCGCTTTTGTGCAGCATTGGAGCATTTGCACTTTTTCAAAGTTAAAATGCTCTAAATACTTTTTTTATCCTGACCGATAAGTTGTGTACAATGGAGAGAGTTTCGGTCCGAAGCTCCGGCATGCGGCATCTCACGGCGGCCCGCCCGCCCAATGGAGTACCTTTCATGGCGCAGACCAACATATTGCTTGAAACCGGCACGAATGAGCTTGAAATAGTCGAGTTCTATGTCAATCAGGACGGCTACGAGGCTCATTACGGGCTTAACGTGGCAAAGGTGGTTGAAATCGGCCGGCGCCAGCCGGTCACAGCCATGCCGGAAATGCGCCACAAAGCCTTGCTTGGAGCGTTTCTGCACCGCAACGGCCGCATCGTGCCGCTTATCGACATGGCCTGTTTTCTGGGCAATGCCCCCATCACCAATGAAGACGCCAAGGTCATCGTAACGGAATTCAACGGGGTGTGTACGGGCTTTCTGGTTTCCGGCGTCAACCGCATCTACCGGCTGAGCTGGACAGATGTGGAAGCCCCGGGCCAGTTTTTGCAGAATATGAGCCGCAGTTCCGTAACCGGTGTGGTGCGCCTTGAAGAGCGCGTGATTTTTCTGCTGGACCTGGAAGCCATCGTGGCAGAACTGCACCCCGCCATGGCCCTGCGTTTTGACGCGTCGGACATGGCCGCCCCTGACGGCAAGACCTTCAAGATCCTGCATGTGGACGACTCCAGCAGCATACGCAGCCTGCTGCTTGACCTGCTCAACAAGGAAGGGCGCTTTACTGTGGAGCAGCGCGTCAACGGGCAGGAAGCCTGGGACTATCTGCACATGCTGCGCAACCGCTGCGAAGCGGAAAACAGGCCCATTTCGGACTTTTTGCAGGGCATTATCACCGACATTGAAATGCCCGCCATGGATGGTCTTGCCCTGTGCAAGCGCATCAAGGAAGACCCGGTGCTCAAAAAGCTGCCTGTGGCCATATTTTCATCCATGATCAATGACAGCCTTGCCAGAAAATGCACTCTGGTTGGGGCGGATGCCCAATACACCAAGCCGGACCTCAAGGCGCTTTCCAAAAAGCTGTATGAGCTTATTACCGTGGCCTGGGAGCAGCGCAACGCTGCCGCAGACAAAAGCTGACTGACGCGCCAGTCAATGGCGGCGTTATTGCCCAAAAGCACCGCGCCGGGCCTGCGCATGTCAGGCCCGGCACAATGGACGGGCGCGCCGTGCCGGGAGCGTTTGGCCGGGATGCCCGGCGGGCAAAAACAAAAAACACTATCTGCTCTTTCACCAGCGTTTCGCGGCGGGACATTCCCGCCGCTTTTTTGTTTCCATCTGCCCGAAAAAAGCCTTCCATGCCCTTGCTAATAAAAAAATTATCCTTATAAAACTCTCCGGTATAAAAAATCTTTGTCTCAGCCGGATTGCAGCCGCAAACAGTGCTGGACAAGAGTCGTCCTTTTTGCTTCCGTATGCCCCGTATAGTCCTTTATGACAGGAAGATACGCGAGCGCGGGAGCCTCTGTTCCCGCCCGCCGGATTCCAGAGCGTGATCTGTCGGTGCGGGCCGCAAGCCTGCCCGCAACAGACGCAGCCTTGCGGAAGCCATTATGCGGAAAAGCGCGCGAGAAAGGTTCCGGACGGGGGCCAACGCCGCGCCACGGCGGCAAATACAGCCGCCACCTGTGCAGGAGGGGAGATGCCGTTAGTGCCATTCCAGTTCATGTCGGCCGTAAAGGCTGTTCTTCTTTCCGTATCTTTCACGTCCGGCCATTTTGGGCGGGCAAGGGGCGCACAGGGACTTTCCCATGCCAAATCTGCACAGTTTTCTTCAGCGGCTTTTTCCCATATGCCGCAGCATTACGGGCAACGGCGTCCGGCAGACTCTATCCATACTCAAGGAAGAGCTGCCCGACCTGCAACTGCATGAAGTGCCGTCCGGTACTCCGGTTTTCGACTGGACCGTGCCGGACGAGTGGAATATTGCCGAGGCGCGGCTCACCGGGCCAGATGGCGAAGTCATTGCGGACTTTGCCCACTGCAACCTGCACGTTGTCGGCTATTCCGAACCTGTGGACATCCATCTGTCGCTGGATGACCTGCAGGAGCACCTGCACTCCCGGCCGGACCTGCCCGAAGCCATACCCTACGTTACGTCCTACTACGCCAGACGCTGGGGCTTCTGTCTCAAGCACAGCGTGCGCCAGAAGCTCAAGCCGGGCACGTACCATGCGGTCATACGGGCAACCCTGGAGCCTGGGCATCTTTCCTATGGCGAGCTGGTGCTGCCGGGGCAGAGTGAAAAAGAAATCTTTCTGTCCACCTACGTATGCCACCCTTCCATGGCAAACAACGAGCTTTCCGGCCCTGTGGTGGCTACCGCGCTGGCCCACTGGCTGCAAAGCGCGCCGCGCCGCTACACCTACCGCATTGTTTTTGTGCCGGAAACCATCGGGGCCATTACCTATCTGAGCAAAAACTACCAGCGGCTGCGCCAGCGGGTGGTCGCAGGCTTCAACCTGACCTGCCTTGGCGATGACCGCGCCTATTCCTACGTGCCCAGCCGCAAGGGAAACACCCTGGCCGACAGGGTGGCCCTGCACGTCTTGCGGCACTTTGCCCCGGACTTCGTGCGCTACACCTTTCATGACAGGGGCAGCGATGAACGCCAGTATTGCGCGCCCGGCATCGACCTGCCGCTGTGCAGCGTCATGCGCACCAAGTACCACGTTTTTCCCGAGTACCACACATCCCTCGACGACTGCTCGCTGGTCACGGAAAAAGGGCTTCAGGGCGGCTTTGAGATCATGCGCAAGATACTTGAAACGCTTGAAGAAGACGTTATCTATCAATGCCGGGTACTGTGCGAACCGCAACTGGGCAAGCGCGGACTCTACCCCACGCTGAGCACGCGCTATTCCTGTACCGAGCAGGTAGACCTCATGATGGACCTGCTGGCCTACGCTGATGGAAGCATGAGCCTGCTTGAAGAAGCGGAAACCGTGGGCGCAGACATTTTTCGCTGCGCGGCGGTCATGCGGCTGCTTGAAGAACAGGGCGTCATCAGCAAAAAAACCGACTGCTGAATATTGAGCAATTTCTCTTTGAAATTGCTCCGGCGGTTGCGGGAGCAGACGCCCGGCGCGGAGGCGCAGGCGCAGTTTATCCACGCGGTTAAGCGCCGGAGCGGGCGTCCTGAAAGCATTGAGAATGTGCATTCTCAAAGTTAATCTGCTCCAAAAGAGCGTATCCACCTTGAAACGGGCCGTTTCAATGTGGATACGCTCTTTTGCTGTCTGGTTGTGCCGCGTTGCCGCGTCCGGGGTGAACACGGCCGGGGCTGCAAACCCGGCGCACAGTTCCCGCACGGCCGGACGCCGCAAGCCCGCATATCGGGTCAGCTTCAGGCAGAAAGTCTGCTCAGGGCTTCTCCGGCTATCTGGCTGACGCTTTTTTCATACACATCATTGCCGTCAAAAAGCTCACACATCTCTTCATGACCGCCATCGGCCAGACGCCGCAGAGCCGGTGCGTCCATAAGGTCGGGCGGCAGCTGGCTCAATGCCCAGGCAGACATGCCCCGGCAGATGATGTCCTGATCCTCCAGCCCCTTGAGCAGCCATTTGCGCGCGCCAAGGCACAGCTCGGGCCTCGCCTGCGCCAGACGTCCGATGCTCCAGTAGCAGGAGCGCCGCAGGATGTCGTGATCGCAAAAGTTGTCATCGTGACCGAGATCAATGATGTAAGAAACGAGGATGCGGTGAAAATCCTTGGCAAGCAGGGGGCTGGCGGCGAGAATTTCGCCAAAGGCGTCGGGGATGCCCCATCCGATATTGCCGGATTCTTCGTTCAGATGCCACATGAGGCGGCGAATGATGTTTTTTGCGGCTTCGGGCTGCTTTTCCGCCAGACGGGCCGTTACCAGCCCCAGTGCCACAGCGGCGCGGTGCATGGTCTGCGGGCCGAGCAGCAGAAAAGAAAAAAGCGGACCGACATTTTCAAGGCCGCCCTGGGCGATTTCTTCCAGATGGTCGCGCCATTGGGGGCTGTTGATACATTCCTTCAATTTTTGTTTGGCTGAGCGCATACGGGCCATGACATATCCTCCAGAGGCTGTATTCCGGCTCCGTGTATATAGTTATAGTTTTTTACGGTTCTGGCAAGGCGGCGCGTCCAGATCGCTCTTTGCGAGGGGAACGTCCGCAACCGGCCTTTCAGGTGCGGATCGTCCCTGAAAACACGTTTCTCAAACTTCAGCCACGCCCGCCCGGCGCGTTACGGGCAGACAGGCCGCGCCTGCCCCGCGCACGTCAGGGCAGTTTCAAAGTGAAATTGCTCTAGATGCCGCAGAAAAAGGTCACCCAGAAAGGCACGCTGAAATCCAGTACCAGCGCATGTACAATGGATATGAATATCCACTGTTTGCCCGCATACCGCGTAATCACCGGCAGGGTGGTGTCCAGCGTGGAGGCCCCGCCGCAGCTTATGGCTGCCGTGGGTCCCATAAAGCGCACCAGCAGCGGCGTAAAAAGCAGGGTCATCAGTTCGCGGGCAATATTGCTGATAAGAGCGATGGTTCCCAGCTCCGGCCCCTTGTACTGGGTGATGAAGATGGACGAAAGCGAGTAATAGGCAAAACCCGAGCCTACGGCCATGCACTCCGCCGCACTGTAAACCAGAAAAAGGCTGGCAAGGGCCGTACCCGCAAAGGTTCCCACCGTGGTGGCAAGGGGCAGCAGCAATACGCGGGGCCGCAGCGTGCGCAGCATTTCGCCAAGCCTTCTGTCCGCGCCCATTGATATACCCACCAGCAGCATGAGCGCCCACAGCACGTAAAGCGTCATGTCGTGCTCGATGAAGTAGTCAGGCACGACACCCAGCCGGGCCAGCAAGACTCCGGCGCCGAAAAAAAACAGGATCATCAGGCTGCCGTTCATGAATGCGAACCGCCCTGCCCTGTGTCGGCGGAATCCACGGGAGCCGAAGAAGCCGCAGAGGTGGCGGCACGCGCGGAGCAGGAATCTTCCACTGTGCTGCCTGTACCAAATGCTTTCAACGCTTCAGGTTCCGGGGGCTGCCTGAAAAAACGGCGGATGCACATGACGCAGACAAGAGAACCGCCCACGCCGAACAGGGTCAGCAGCATGGCGGCGCTGCCCAGTTCAGGCAGGGCGCTCATGAGGGTACGGTTGCCGCCCACGGAAATACCCAGGGCAAAGAGCAGCAGCACAATGGCAGGTGTCACGCAGCGTGAAAGCGCTGCGGCCAGAGGCCGCCCGCGCAGCAGAAAACCCGCCAGCATGCCCAGAAACATCAAACCGATGGCGATAAACACGATACCTCCGAAAAACCGCCCGCACCCCTCACGACCAAATCAGGGCATGCCCCCGAAACAGCGCGCAAAAAAACAAGCGTTCTGCACCGGACTTGCCGGCGCAGATCACTTTGAGGCAGCCCCTGCCTCGCGGGTGAGGCTTCTCCGGCCCTGTGCATGATGGCCGGACAGCAGGCAGACTCCGCTTTGTGGATGCGGACCTTGCGAGTCCGCACGTGACAGGGCTTTCAGGCTGCTCTTCGGCCAGACTTTCTGCCAAGGCCCGGAACCGGATTTCCTGCCAAGCCCCGAAGGCTGACGGCGCGGCACAAAAAAACCACGATACGACAACAAAGCCTCGCAGCACCGTTTTGCCTCGACTGCGCACCGTCTGTCCGGCTTGCGCAGGGCTGTTCACCCTTTCCCGCACACGGGCTGCCGTTGTCCGGCAACTTCGGCTTTACGCGTTGGAGCAGGGTGAAAACCTCTGCTGAAACACTACCTCTGGCGCGTCACCTGTCGTAAAGCCTGCCGCAAAAAAGCCAGCATGGACGCATAGCGCTGGTCCTCGCGCTGCATGTAGTCCACGTCCCAAAGCACCCAAACCATGTGCCCGCGGTAGCGCGCCTGCTGCAGCGGGCGCAGGCCGGAGGGAAGCCCCAGAGCCTTGACCGCCGCAGAGCCCATAACAACAACGCCCCGCGCGCCAAGGCGGGAAGCCCCTGACCAGAACGCGTCAGCATGCGGCACAAGACCGTCTTCACGCGCAGCCGATGCCACCGGCGGCGCGGCGGGCCGGGCATCGCCCTCCTCCGGCAGACCGGCGGGCCAGAACGTATGCGTACCTGCCGGATGGGCCAGGTCCTGAAGAAGCTTCTGCAAAAAAGTCCGGCGCTCCATCTGCCCTTCGGCCCGCGCGTTGCTCAGGTCAAGGCCCAGATTCCAGTACGTCCAGAGTACAAGACCGGGCCGCGTCCTTTCAAGCTGCTTGCGCCAGGGCGTGGGCCAGACATCGGGAGCCAGCGGCTTCCACAGGCGGCTGCCGGAAGTCTGCGCGGCCGGTCCGCCTTCTGTCTGAACAGACGCGGGACGGCGACCGCCGCCTTGTCCGGGGTCAGCTGGCTGGGGCGCGGCCTGCAGGCTCCGGCTCCGGGCATCCGGCCTGTCTCCGCCAGCGGGCACGCTGGCCCTGTCTGGTCTGGCAGCGCTGGCAGGGCTGGCCTGCGCTTCGGCCCCGCCCGGCATTCCCTGACGGGCATGCGTGGGCTGACTGGCCGCATGACCGTAGCGAGACCGGCCTTCTCCCTCACGGGCGCTCGGCGCTGCCGCGCTTTCAGCACGGCGCGGGGCAAAGGCGTCAAAGCCTTCAGGCATGAGCAGGCAGGAAAGGCCACGCCGCTGCCACAGAGCACTGAGCGGATTTACATGCGCAAAAGCCACGAGCACAGTTCCCAGGCCACATCGGCCTTGCTTTGGGTGGGCCAGATTTCTTCACGGCCATTGGCGTCCACCACAGCCATGCTGTTGGTGGGCGAGGCAAAGCCGCTGTCCGCGCTGTTGACCCGGTTGGCGGCCAGCAGATCGGCCTTTTTTCGCGCGATCTTGGCATGGGCCAGAGGCAGCAGGGCGTTCATGTCCGGCGCGGTTTCGGCGGCAAAGGCCAGAATTTTCTGTCCCGGGGCGCGCCGTTCCGCAAGGGTCTGCAAAATATCGGGATTGGGCAGAAAATCCAGGCTGAAGCCCTGTGGGGCCTCGGCCTTTTTAAACTTGCGCCCGCCCAGAGGTTTGGGGGAAAAGTCCGCTACCGCAGCGGTGAACATGCCCACGTCCATCTGCGGCCACAGGGCCTCGGACACGGCAAACATGTCGCGCGCGTTCACCACGTCGCGCCGCACGATGCCCTGCGGCATGCGCGCACGCACCCCCGGCCCGCACACCGCCGTCACCTCCGCCCCGCGCAGCCAAGCGCACACGGCCAATGCCGCGCCCATCAGCCCGCTGGAAGGGTTGGACCAGAAGCGCACGCCGTCCCAGCCCTCACGGGTGGGGCCAAGGGTGACCATCACCCGTCTGTCCGCCATATCCTGCGGGCTGAGCGCCTTGAGCGCCGCCAGAAAAATATCGTGCAGGGGGGCCAGCCTGCCCTCGCCCTCATCACCGCAAGCCGTGCCGCCGCAGGCCGGGGCCACAACATGCGCCCCCCGCTCGCGCAAAAGGGCTGCATTGGCTCTGGTAGCCGGATGCGACCACATGCGCGGATTCATGGCCGGAGCAATGACAAGGGGGCCGTCAAACGCCAGAGCCTGGGCGGCCAGCATGTCACCGGCAGCTCCGTGGGCCAGACGAAAAAGCGCATCGGCCGAGGCCGGAGCCACTATCATGGCCTGAGCGTGCTGGCCCGGCTCAAGATGGGCGAAAATTTCCTGCCCCTGTGTGAACATGTCTTCATACACAGGCGCAGCGCCCAGAGATTCAAAAAGCATGGGCGTCACAAAACGGCGCGCCCCCGGCGTGAGCGTGACCGAAACATGCATGCCCAGGCCGCGCCACGCGCGCAGAAGATCCGCCGCCCGATAACAGGCAACAGAACCGCAGATGCCGAGATGCACCCGCTTTTGCACAAAACGCGTGCTGTGGTCAAAAGGCGTTTTGAGTCCGCTTTTCTGATCGCTCATAGGTTACGCTCCTGCAGGCCGCTCCCGCCGCCATGACTGCTTCCGCCGTAGCCGCCCTGCGGGGCGGTGTTCATGCCGCCCGCGTCATATCCGCCGGAATCTCCGGCCGGGGGCGCAGCGCCTGCATCGGCCGCATCCTGCATGGGCAGGGGCGCGCCATCGGGCAGCCGGTCGCCTGTCCAGATATTCATGATGGTGAGCATGGCCTGATTTTCAAAGGTCAGCACAGCCATGGCCGCCCCCCGGTCATATACATACACGGCCCGCGTGCCCTTGCGCAGGGCCAGACGAAGCTGCCAGCCCTGGGCCTGCAGGCCGGAGTACATGATCTGGGCCGCAAAGCCGGTATTGACCTGACCACGCAGCACTTCAAGCCCCTGCCGCCCGCCGCCGGGGCCAAAACTCTGAAAGCCGTGCGAGGCATAGCGCTGCATGCCCGCAGGCGCAGGCACGCCAAGCAGCTGGCTTGTGGGGACATCGGTTCCGCCGGTCAAAGGGTCGCTGGAAAAAGGATTTTCCAGCCCGATGGAGGCGCAACCCTGAATTGTTGCGAGAACTGCCAGTAACACAAGGATGACAAGAGGCCGCCGCATGGCTATACTCCTTACCTCCCGCTCGTCATGCCAAGGGGAGCAATCACGTCACCCTAGCCTCAACGCCCTGCCCTGACAAGAGCGGCAGACATGTCAGGGGCGGGAACATCATAACCGGGACCTGTACGTCATGCATATTGAGGAAGCTGATTTCTTACTGCAAAGCTATCGTTTCGACCTGCCACAGGACCAGGTCGCCCAGTTTCCGCCGGAAGAAAGGGGCGGTTCGCGGCTTCTGGTCATGCCTCGCAGCGGCGAGCTGACCCTGCACCATGAAAATTTCTGTGACCTGCCCCGCTGCCTGCCCGAGGGTGCGCTGCTGGTTGCCAACAATTCCCGTGTGTTGCAGGCGCGCCTTCTTGGCACACGCTCCACAGGCGGCAAGGTGGAATTTTTACTGCTTACGCCCCTGCCCCTTGTGGTCGAACGGGCCAGAGCGGATAAAAACGGCGGTTTTTACGCCGAGGCCGAGGGCCTTGTGCGCTCCGGCGGCAGCATCCGCGAAGGCGAAAGCTTCGGCTTTGGTGCGGGCATAGGCGTAACCGTGCTGGAATCCGGCCCCTTCGGCCAGCGGCGCGTGCGCCTGAGCTGGACGGGCGATCTGGCGGCGGCCTTTGCGGCCACGGGGCATATCCCCCTGCCGCCCTACATCAAAAGACCCGATGCCGAAGACGACCTCAGCCGCTACCAGACCGTCTATGCCCGTCAGGACAAAACCGGGTCTGTGGCCGCGCCGACGGCGGGCCTGCACTTTACGCCGCCCCTGCGCGAACGTCTGGCGGAAAAAGGCTTTGAATGGGCGGAAGTGACGCTTTATGTGGGTTACGGCACGTTCAGTCCCGTGCGCAGCAACGACATACGCAGCCACCGCATGCACCGCGAGTATATAGAAGTACCCGAAGCCACGGCCCTGGCAATCGCCAGAGCCAAAGAAGAAAAACGGCCTGTCATTGCCGTGGGCACAACCAGCCTGCGCACCCTTGAAGGGGTTGCGGAACTTTGCGGCCGCGTGCAGCCCTATACCGGCTGGACAGACATCTTTCTTTACCCCGGCAGGCCTTTCCGCGTGGCGGACGGGCTGGTGACCAATTTTCACCTGCCGGAATCTTCCCTGCTCATGCTGGTTTCGGCCTTTGCCGGGCGCAAGCGCGTGCTTGACGCCTATGCCGAGGCCGTTGCCAACAACTACAGATTCTTTTCATATGGGGATGCCATGCTGATCCGCTGATGCCCATTGCCCGCGCCGTCCGTACTCCGCACGCCGCAAGGGCATGCGCGACCTGCGGGCGGCATGCTGTCGGCACGCCCTGCGGGATGGCCCTGCAAGGCGTGCCGGGGCAAGAAAGGGCCTTGATGGCAAGGCCCAGGGCACAGGCCGCCCGCGGCGACCTGTTTGCCTTGCTCAGGCAGGCAAAGCCCCCCCCAAGGAGTACTCATGTCACGAATCGTGTTTCTGGAAGAACGCTGCAAGGGCTGCCGCCTGTGCGTGGAAGCCTGCCCCGTGCACATTCTGCGGCCATCGGGCCGGTTCAACCGTCAGGGCTATGAAGTCATGGAAATGGACGGGCAATGCACGGGGTGCGCTTCCTGTGCCGTCATGTGCCCGGATGCGGCTATCCGCGTCTTCAAAAGCACCGGTAAAAAAGGGGGCGAGGCATGAGCCAGAGCCAGAATGCTTCCGAGCGTATCCTCATCAAGGGCAATGAGGCCGTAGCCTTCGGCGCAGTTGACGCGGGCTGCCGCTGCTACTTCGGCTACCCCATCACGCCGCAGAACGAAATCCCCGAAGTCCTTTCTTCGCTGCTGCCGGAACATGGCGGGCAGTTTGTGCAGGCCGAAAGCGAGGTGGCTGCCGTCAACATGCTGCTGGGCGCGGCAGCCTGCGGCATTCAGGCGCTCACGTCTTCCTCCAGTTGCGGCATATCCCTCATGCAGGAGGGCATCTCCTACATGGCGGGCAGCCACGTGCCGGGGGTCATGGTCAACATGCAGCGCGGCGGGCCGGGCCTTGGCGACATCGGCCCCTCGCAGGGCGACTATTTTCAGGCCGTCAAGGGCGGCGGGCACGGCGACCACCGCAATCTGGTGCTGGCCCCGGCCACTGCCCAGGAATGCTATGACTTCATGTTCCGCGCCTTTGCGCTGGCCTTCAGGTATGCCAACCCGGTCATGGTGCTCGGAGACGCCATCGTGGGTCAGATAAAGGAGCCTGTGCGGCGTGTGGCCCCGGCCGATGCCGTTGCTCCCGAGGCCCTTGCCGCCCTGACAAAGGACTGGCGGCTTGAAGGCTACGGCAAGCGTGGCCCCGGCGCGGCCCCCCGGCTGCTCAAGTCGGTCTATCTTGCCGAAGGCGCACTTGCCGAGCGCAACCGCCAGCTCATGAAAAAATATGAAGCCATGAAGGCCGAATGCGCATGGGAATGCGTGGACGTGGACGACGCCGAGCTTGTGGTGGTGGCCTTTGGCTCCATCGGCCGCATCGCCCGCAGCGCCATACGCCAGCTGCGCGCCCAAGGACACAGGATCGGCCTGTTCCGGCCCATCACGCTTTTTCCCTTTCCGGAAGAAGCCCTGCGGGCGATCGCGCCGGGCAGGCGCTTTCTGGTTATGGAGCAGAACACGGGGCAGATGGTGGAAGACGTGCGCCTGGCGCTTTTTGCCCAGCCCGGCATAAGCGCATCCTCCGTGCTCTGGCACGGCATCATGCCCGGCCTGTTCATAGGTGCGGACGCCCTGCGTGAACCCATGTTGCAGGCCCTCAAGGAGAAATAGCCATGTCAGCACAGCAAACAGAAGCCCTGTCGGGCTGCACCGCCCCACGGGAAGGCGAACGTCTGGTCTTTGACATAAATCCCGTGCTCAACGAGCGCCACACCCACTATTGCCCCGGCTGCCATCACGGCATCGCCCACAGGCTGGTGAGCGAGGTTCTGCACGAGCTTGGCGTGGCGGACCGCACCATACTGGTGGCTGCGGTGGGCTGCGCCACCTTTACCTATGACTACTTCAACGTGGACGGCCTTGAAGCCCCCCACGGCCGCGCCTGCGCCGTTGCGACAGGCGTGCGCCGCGCACGCCCCGAATCGGTGGTCTTTACCTATCAGGGCGACGGCGACATGGCGGCCATCGGCATGGCCGAATCCCTGCACGCCGCCAACAGGGGCGAAAAAATCACCACGGTCTTCATCAACAATACGGTTTACGGCATGACCGGCGGGCAAATGGCCCCCACCACGCTTGTGGGGCAAAAAACCACCACCAGCCGTCAGGGGCGCAACGTCGGCAACGAGGGCGGCCCCATACGCATGGCCGAAATAATGGCTCAGCTGGATGGCGTGGCCTACTCCGCCCGCTGCGCCCTTGATTCCGTCAAGCATGTGCGCGCCGCCAAAAAAGCCGTGCGCAAGGCTTTTGACGTGCAGATACAGGGGCTTGGTTTCGGCTTTGTCGAGCTGCTCTCCGGCTGCCCCACCAACTGGCATCTGGACCCCATCGCCGCCAATAAACGTATTGCCGAAGCCATGATTCCCGTCTTTCCCCTGGGCGTGTACAAGGACGTGTCCCAGCCCGCAGCCACGGCGGAAAACGCGGGGCAGGACAGTCAGGAGGCCGGTCGTGAGTAAGTATCAGGACGTTATTATCGCCGGTTTCGGCGGTCAGGGAGTCATGCTGATCGGCAACCTGCTGGCGCAGGCCGGTATGGAACACGGGCTTGAGGTAAGCTTTATCCCGGTTTACGGGGCGGAAATGCGCGGCGGTACGGCCAACTGCACGGTGGTTCTGGACGAGCACGCCATAGGCTCGCCGCTGGTGCGCGAGCCGCTGTCCACCATTATCCTCAACGAGCCTTCCCTGACAAAATTCCAGCAGCGCCTGCACAGGGACGGCGTGCAGGTGGTCAACGCATCTCTGGTGAACAAAGACCTTGTGGATACCTCGCTGCGCACGGTTTACATTCCGGCCAATGATCTTGCCCACGACCTCGGCAATGTGAAACTGGCAAACATGGTGGCGCTGGGCGCGTGGCTCAGGGCCACGGGGGCGCTGCCCCCTGCCGTGGTGCAGGACGCGTTGCGCCGTGTGGTCAGCGCCCATTATGCCAAGCTCATTCCTGTCAACGAAAAGGCGCTGGAGGCCGGTTACAACTTTGCCTGACGCTGAAGGCGCAAACGGCACGGCATGGCCCCTGCGCCCCATTATGCCCTGACGCCCGTTGCGCCGTTGCCGCACGACCATGCTGCATCCCCGCGCCGGTCTGACGCCCTGCAAACTGTCAGGGACAGGCCAGCGCGGGGATGTTTGCATTTCGTGCCCGGCCTGCAGCCATCCTGCGGAGGAAAGTGCTCCGGCTTGCAACCGCAGCCCGTACCCAGCTGCCACCCCTGACAACCGCAAAAAACTGCCGTGGCAACCGCAATCGCCCATGCAGGCAATGTACAGCCCTTGCCAGCCATCTGCGCCTGTCCGCCATCTACGCCCGCCAGCCATCTGCGCCTGTCCGCCATCAGCCCTGCCAGCCGCGGGCGCAATAAATGCGGCTCCACACCACCCCAAAGTGCTCTTCCTGCCTTGCAGGGACAAATTTTTTTCCGTTTCACCATTATCAAGCAACTTCAGCGCGTTGAATATATATTATGGCAGTTCAGATTGGCCCGCACCGCACAAAACCGCTTCGGGCCATACCCAAAGCCTTGAGCCATGCCATTTTTTCGTGCACATTGCACTAAAGTTCACATTACACATTCCGATTCTTGCTTGTAAGCAGCGCGTGTACCCTGCCCGGTCCAGTTTGGCGCTCAACGGCTTTCCAGTCTGCCTGATCTGCTTGTCAGGCTCTTTGCTGTGGAAAACGCTGCACGTCTTTGGCGGTCTTTATTAGAGCAATCTCACGTTGGAATTGCTCTGGCGGATGCGTGAGCAGACGCTCGCCGCAGAGGCGCAAGCGCAATTTATTTGCGCTGCTACGCGCCGAAGCTGGCGTCTTGGAAGCATTGGAGATGGATATTCTCAATGCGAAAATGCTATGGACACCAAGGTCAGGCACAACGAGACAGGACATTGTTATGACGATTCGCGCAAAGTTTTTGCTGACATTTTTTGCCGCCATTATTCTGGGTATCGGCAGCACCCTGCTGATTGTGACCGGAAAAATGGACACCATGAACGAGCGCAGCACCCAGGCGTATATGGAGCACGCGCTCTCAAGCACCAATGACTATGTCGCCCTCTTTTTCAAACAGGCCCAGGAAAGTGCTGCCATGTTGGCGGCCACCCCCGCAGTGCGCGAGGCTTTCGGCCGACTTCCCCTTTTTACGGCCAACAGGGAGCCGCAAAAAGTCGCCAGATCGGCCATGACGCCGGAGGCCAGAGCGGTGGACGAGATATTCCAGCTCGTCAAAGACAGCCACACCAACTACAGCAGCGTCACCTTTGGTGCTGAAGACGGCGGCTTTCTTGAATATCCCCTGGCCTCATGGCCTGCGGGGCATGACCCGCGCACCAAGAAATGGTATCGCCAGCAGATGGAAGGTTCGCGCGCAGTCAACATAAGCTCTGCCTATACCACTGCCCAGGGCGTGCCAGCCTGCGCGGTCACGGCCAAGGTTGCCGGTCCGGACGGAAAGCCTCTGGGCGTCATTGACATCGACATTACCCTTTCCGCGCTTGTAAGCATGGTGGAAGGGATAAAAATCGGCCAGACCGGCTCCATCATTCTGCTGGAAGACAACGGCATGGTGCTCGCCGCGCCCCAGTACAAGTCCTGGGTCAACCGCAACATCAGCCAGTGTGATGTTCCTGCCCTGCAGAATCTGCTCGCCGCTGGCGGCACTGGCACACTGGCGCTGGACGGCGTTGAAAAGCGCGTTGTCGTTTACAAGGGTTTTCAGAACTGGAGCATGATCGCCCTCATTGATGAAAGCGAGGTCAATGCGGCCATGAATGAGGCCCTCAGGCAGGTGCTGCTGGCAGGGGCCGCCATTACCGCCGTTCTCTTTCTGCTGGCCCTGTGGATTGTGCAGAGCATCCGCAAACCCCTGCACCAGATGGTGCAGTGCACCACGTCCATCTCCAATGGCGATCTTGACTGCCTGCCACCGGCAAAAAGATTTTCCGCCGAACTGCTGGAACTGCACACCGGCCTTTCCAAAATAACGGATACCTGCAAAAGCATGAGAACACAGGTAACAGCCACGGTGGGCAATGTTGCCGACGGTTATCTGCGCAGCAGCATCAACGAATCCGAGTTCAGGGGCGACTTCAAAAAAATTGTCGAATCCATCAATGGCCTTGCGGGCAGCATGCTGGCAGTTATCGACAAGATACCATCCCCCATCATGATCCGCGATGCGCAGAGAAAAATACGCTTCCTCAACGAAGCCGGGATGCTCGGTGGAAAAGCGCCCGAAAAAATGACCGGATCCGCCTGCTCCGGCCACTTCAGGGCCGATGCCTGCGCCGCGGGCTGCGCTGCGGATCAGTGCTTTGCCAGCGGTCGCAAGGAAAACATGAACACCGTGTCGCACCCTGCCGACAGCGCAGCCATTGACATGTTCTACACGGCCCTGCCCTACGGTTCTGACGCCGTGCTGGCGCTCATGACAGACCAGACGCAGATGCTGCAGGCGCAGCGCCAGATCATGGAGGTTGCCGGCGAGGTGGAAGAAGTGGGCACAAAGCTGTCGGCGGCGTCCCACGAACTGGCGCATATTATCGCACTGTCGGATCAGGGAGCGGAAAGGCAGGCCATGCGCGTGGGCGAAACCGCCAGCGCCATGGAAGAAATGAATTCCACCGTGCTTGAAGTGGCCCGCAATGCGGAACAGGCCGCCAACATGGCCATGGGCACACGCGAAAAAGCCCAACAGGGCGCTGAAATAGTAAGAAAATCTGTCAATTGCATCCAGACAGTGCAAAGCCAGTCGCTTCAGCTCAAAAACGACATGAATACCCTGAACAGAAATGCGGCCGATATCAGCCAGATCATGAGCGTCATTTCAGATATCGCCGATCAGACCAATCTGCTGGCCCTCAATGCCGCCATTGAAGCTGCCCGCGCTGGTGATGCCGGGCGCGGCTTCGCCGTTGTGGCTGACGAAGTGCGCAAGCTGGCAGAAAAAACAATGTCCTCCACCACCGAGGTCGCCAGAGCCATCACGGCCATTCAGAGCAGCGCAGGCCAGAGCGTCACCTCTGTGGACGCCTCCACCAGATCCATTGAAGAGGCCACTACCTTTGTGACCCTGTCCGGCACGGCGCTGGAAGAAATCGTCAGCATGGTGGATACCACCGCCGATCAGGTGCGCGCCATTGCTACGGCCAGCGAACAACAGTCTGCCACCAGCGATGAAATCAACCGGTCTGTCAACGAAATCAACGAAATCGGCATCAAGACGGCTCAGGGCATGCGGGCTGCCAATGCGGCCGTTTCCGGGCTGAAAGAGCTTTCGCAAACTCTGGACGCCCTGCTCAAGACCATGAAACTGTCCTGATAGCAACCGTCGCGCTGCGGGTGAGGCCACCTGCCCGCAGCGCGGCATGAACACTCCGGTTTTACAGCGTTTCGCAGCGCTTGCCACGCCCCCCTGATCTGCCTCCCGAAGCCGTGCTGACGCTTTGCCGGGCAGCCGCACCAGATGTGGGGGGGCAAACATGCGCTCAAACATGCGCTCAAACATGCGCGCGGGCATGCGCGCTCTGCCAATATGCTCTCCGGCACGCAGGCTCTCCGGCTGGCAGGCACTCAGGCTGGCCGCAGAAGCATCCACGGCACAGGCGCGTCACATCCCGCCCCGCGCTGCAACGGCTCATTCCCTCCGTTTTCCGGCACGCACAGGGGCCAGGATATTTCCCCTTTGCACGGTAGCAAAAAATCCGGCACTCCCCTATTCTCGAAACAAGGTATCCCTGAGGATCCTCTTTTCAACATTCTTGCCCTTGCCCTGACGGCGCGAATCCACGCAGCAGCGCGGCAGCGGCAAAAGCGCACGCTATGCCCCCCCAATCATCAGAGCGCTCACAGGAGAAAGCTCATGCATATACTCATTCTTGGCGCGACAGGCTTTATAGGCTCTCACATCACGGCCAGCCTGCTGGCCGCCGGGCACACGGTCCGCGCCGCTGTCAGAGGTGGCGGCAACGGCAGGCCCACCGCCCCGGGACTTGAGCATGCCCCGTGGGACGGCAAAAATGCCGCCGCACTGCGCCCGCTGCTGGAGCAGGTGGATGCGGTCATCAATCTGCAGGGTGAAAACATCGGCGCATCGCGTTGGACAGAAGACCGCAAGCAGGCCATCCTTCGCAGCAGACTGGACGCCGGGCAGGCATTGGTCAAAGCCCTGCACGACATGCACCGCGAGGCCCAGCCCCTGCCCCGCACCCTCTTGCAGGCATCGGCCTGCGGCTACTACGGCCTGTGGCAGGATGCGGCCACGGCCCCGCCGTGTACGGAAAGCAGCCCTTCGGGCCACGGTTTTCTGGCCCGCACCTGTGTGCAGTGGGAGGAAAGCACAGCCCCCGTGGAAAATATGGGAATCCGCCGCTGCATTCTCCGTTTTTCACCCGTGCTGGGCAAAAAATCTTCGGGAGCCGCTGGGGGTTTTCTGGAAAGGATGCTGCCGCCGTTCAGATATTTCGTGGGCGGGCCTGTGGGGTCGGGCCGTCAGCCCGTAAGCTGGATTCATATGGAAGACGTAACGCGCATTGCCCTGCTTTTGCTCGAACAGGACAAGATGCGCGGCGTTTTCAATGCCACCGCCCCGGAAACCGTAAGCATGCGCTGCTTCGCCCACATGCTGGGCAAAGCCTGTTCGCGGCCGTCATGGCTGCCGGTTCCGGCCATTGTCGTGCGTCTTGCCCTGGGTGAAATGGCCGAAGAACTGGTGCTGTGCGGACAGAATCCGGTTCCATATCGCCTGATGGACGCGGGATACGCCTTTCATTACAGCGACCTTGAGCAGGCCCTGAAGCACACCCTTGACTGAGAACCACACCTGAACCGCGTCTGAACCGCCCGGAAGCGCCCGAGCAGGCGACGGCCCAGGAGTCTGCGCCAGACCGGCTATGCCGGTGGCCATGCCATTGGCGCTTTCAACACAGAATCATGCGCAGCCCTTGCCGGACTTGCACAGGGCAACACATCAGCACACAAAAAAGGCGGCGCGGGCCGTAAAGCCCACACCGCCCTGACAATGCTTTTTCCGCTGTTTCAGAACATGCTGTCTTTGAAAATGCCTTCCCAAGGCAAGTGCTCACTCCGTCGACCAGCCGCGCACGGCATGGGCAGCGGTTCTCACTCAAGCCTTTGGTCAATGGACTGAAGCAGCGCTCAGTTCATTTGCAAACGGCCCTACCGGCAGCGGCCGCCCACCATGCGCAGCAGGCGCAAAAGCTGGTTGGTAAAGCCCGCTTCGTTGTCATACCAGATCAGCACCTTGACCATCGTTCCGTCCAGCACCTGCGTGGAAAGCGCATCCACCACACCACCGTGGGTGCTGCCCCGGTAGTCGATGGAAACCAGCGGTTCTTCTGAAAAGCCCATATGCGAACCCATGACACCTTCACTGGCGGCCTTGAGGGCCGCGTTGACGGCGACGGCGTCACAGGAGCGCTCCACCTCGCAGGTCAGGTCTACCAGAGAACAGGCAAAAGTAGGTACGCGCACGGACATGCCGTTGAGCTTGCCTTCAAGCTCGGGCATCACCACGCCCACGGCCTTGGCCGCGCCCGTGCTGGAAGGAACCATTGACACGGCGGCCGACCGGCCGCGGCGCCAGTCCTTGTGGGAACCGTCCAGAATGCGCTGGCTCATGGTGTAGCTGTGGATGGTGGTCATAAGGCCGTGGCGGATGCCGAACTTTTCGTGCAGCACCTTTGCCACGGGGGCCAGACAGTTGGTGGTGCAGGAAGCGGCAGAAATGACCTTGTGCCTGGTGCAGTCGTACACATGGTCGTTGACGCCCATGACGATCATGGCGTCCACATCCTTGGCAGGAGCGGATATAACGACCTTTTCCGCGCCACAGGCCAGATGCTGGGCCAGACCGGCTCCGTCCTTGATGGTTCCTGTGGTTTCCACGGCTATGGTCACGCCAAGGCGCTTCCACTCCCATTCACCGGGCTTGCAGCGGGTGACGGCGATGTGACGGCCATTGACGATAATGCCGTTTTCATCATGGTCCACCGTGCCCGCAAAGTTTCCGTACGTGGAATCGTACTTGAAAAGATAGGCCAGAGCCGCATTATCGGCGCGCGCATTGATGGCGGCGATTTGCAGATCCTGGTCATCGGCCAGCAGCCGCAGCAGGTAGCGGCCGATACGGCCAAAGCCGTTCAATCCCAGTTTGACGGGCATGTTGCGCTCCTTGGCGAAAACGTATGTTGTTTAGGCTTTGCCTGAAGATCCCATAACCGTGCGGATCTTGTGCGCCACCATCTGCCTTACGGCCTCCCGGGCCGGCTTGAGATAGGACCGGGGGTCAAATTCTTCAGGATGGTCCGCCAGGCACTGCCTGATGCAGGCCGTGACCGCCAGACGGATATCCGTATCCACGTTGATCTTGCACACGCCCAGAGCCGCAGCCCTGCGCAGCATGTCTTCAGGTACGCCTCTGGCGCCGCCCACATTGCCGCCATACTGGTTGCACAGATCCACAAATTCCTGCGGCACGCTGGAAGCGCCGTGCAAAACCAGCGGATAGTCCGGCAGCTTTTTGCAGATGGCTTCAAGCCGTTCAAAGTCCAGCCGGGGCTCGCCCTTGAACTTGTATGCGCCGTGGCTTGTACCGATGGCAATGGCAAGGGAGTCGCAGCCTGTGCGCTCCACAAAGTCCACAGCCTCGTCAGGCTCGGTATACACGTGCTCGTCAGACTGCACATGCTCTTCAATGCCCGCCAGCTTGCCCAGCTCGGCCTCAACCCACACGCCACGGGGGCGGGCGTAGTCCACCACCTGTCTGGTAAGGGCGATATTTTCTTCATACGGCAGATGGGAACCGTCGATCATGACAGACGTAAAACCGCCGTCAATGCATTCGCGGCACATTTCAAAGCTGGGGCCGTGGTCAAGGTGCACGGCTACAGGCACATTGGCGTCAACGGCCAGAGCGGCTTCCACCAGCTTCATGATGTAGGGCTGCCCCGCATACTTGCGCGCGCCCGCCGACACCTGAAGGATGACAGGCGATTTTTCCTCGGAAGCCGCGCCCATGATGCCCTGAATGATTTCCATATTGTTGACGTTGAAAGCGCCAATGGCATAGCCACCGGCATAGGCGGCGGCGAACATTTCTCTGGGACTGATAAGAGGCATGACTTCCTCCCTTTTTTTCTGGGGACAGTTGTAAGTACGCAGACTGCAAAACGCTTCAACCCCGGCCGCCGAAAAAGCCATGACGCCATGGCGGCTGCACCACGCACACGCTGCGCCGGTGCACCCGTTTCCGACGGCACGACCAACGGAAAAACGCGACCCAACAGACGACTGCCCCGAAAACGCCTGTCGTAATGGTTCGCTGAATTAATTCAATTTACATGGCTATTGCCTGCACAAAAGCTGCGACAGCATGGCTAGCACCAAGCCCCGCCGCAGGCAAGAGCAATGTATACCAAAATCGCGCAAAGGGGAATGCCCCGGCGCGTCAATATGGCATCTCGCACATGGCGGAGCGGCTTTTTTCAGGCTTTCGCCGCGCCCGGCGTCCGATACGACGGCTCAGCCCGCCCGGCAAAAACCGGCCGCCGCCACAGCGGCCGCATCAGCCCTGCAGCCGCATGCACCTGAGCGCGTTCAGCCCGTCGCGGTCAGTAAAATCAAAACACAGGGGCGTCAGGGTGATATGCCCGCGGTTGAGCAAATCCTTGTCCGAACCCGGCTCAATGCTTGCCGGGGGAATTTCGCCCTCAAGCCACCAGTAGGGCGCGCCGCGCGGGTCTTCGCGCTCGATATAGACGTTTTTCCACACGGCGGTGGTCTGGGGGCAGACGCGCAGCTCTGCGGCCTCGTCCAGGGGGCAGGCCGGATAGTTGATATTGAGCACCCGGCGGCGGCCCAATGCGGACCAGTTCATGCGCTCGGCCAGATTCACGGCATGACGCGCCTGAGGCATGAGGTCCATATCCGGCGAAGTATTGTGGCTGAAGCTGTCAAACGAAACAGCCATGCTGGGCAGTTCTTCATGGGCGGCCTCGGTAGCCGCGCCCACCGTGCCGGAATACAGGATGTCCGGCCCCACGTTGGCCCCGGCATTGATGCCGGACATGACAAGGTCCGGCTTCTGGGGCAACAGCCGTCCCAGAGCCAGTTTT
Organism: uncultured bacterium; assembly: GCA_905214305.1. Taxonomy (GTDB): domain Bacteria; phylum Desulfobacterota; class Desulfovibrionia; order Desulfovibrionales; family Desulfovibrionaceae; genus Desulfovibrio. The sequence continues at coordinate 6,566 of CAJMLK010000032.1, read as the reverse complement.
ACGCAGTCGGTGGGGGTTCCGTAAACGCCCGTTCCCGTAAAGTCCGGCTCTTCAATCACTGTGGCCCGCACAGGCTCGAACACCGTGAGCGAATGCCCCACCCCGGACTGCTGGGTCATGGGGGCAACCACAGATACCGTATGCCCGGCATCGCGCAGGGCCGCGTACAGGGCACGCAGGCCCCTGGCCCGGATGCCGTCGTCGTTGGTCAGGAGAACGTTCATTGACAATACCTCGGAAAGAAGGGAAATTCAAAAAAGCTTCGCTATGATCCGCCCTTGCGGCGGCGCTCAAAACACACGGGGCGTCAAACGCTCCTGGCCAGAAGCTCCTGGCCAGACGCTCTTGGATAGATATATGGAAAAAGGTTGTTACGTCAAAGACATTAGCCCCACGTCGGAAGCGCGGGGCCTGTTTGCAGTCAGTCAGGCGGCACAGGGCCAGTCGCGCAACGGTCCCTACTGGCGGCTCACCCTGGTGGACGCCAGCGGCAGTCTTGAAGCCAAAATATGGCATCCCCTCAGTGCGGACTTCGGTGAAATCCCCGCCGGAACACTGGCGTGGGTTGAAGGCCGCGCGAGCCTGTACCGCGATCAGGTGCAGCTTACCGTGGAGCACATGCGCCTGCTGGACGCAGCGGAAAGCGCCGCCGTGGACCAGACCGCCCTTATGCCCGCCAGCCCCTACCCGCTGGATGACATGCTCCACGAGCTGGACAGCTCCATCAAGGCAGAATTTACCCACGCCCCCTGGCGCAAGCTGGTGCAGGGCTTTTTCAGCAATGCCGAAATGCGGGCGACCTTTCGCGTGTGCCCGGCCGCCAAGGGCGTACACCACGCCTATGTGGGCGGCCTGCTTGAACACACTCTGAGCGTTTTCAACCTCTGCCGCCGCATTGCCGACCAGTATCCGGAACTGGACAGGCAAACCCTGCTGGCCGGGGCGCTCTTTCATGATATCGGCAAGCTGCGGGAGTTTTCCGGCGGCCTTGCCAACGACTATACCGACGAAGGCCGCCTGCTCGGCCACCTCATGTTGGGCATAGAGATGCTGGCGCCCTTCATGGCAAAATCCGGCCTTGAAGAACCGCTGCAAAGGCATCTCAAGCATCTCATCCTGAGCCATCACGGCGAACTTCAGTTTGGCGCTGTACGCCAGCCCCACACTCCCGAAGCCATGGCCCTGCACTATGCCGACAATCTGGATGCCAAGATGGCCCAGTGCCGGGGCCTGTTCGCGCAAATGGACGAAGACGGACAGGACTGGACCCCCTGGCAGGCCACGCTGGGCCGCCCCGTACACCGGGCCGCGCGCACCCCGGAAAAAGCCGCCCCCGCAACCCGTAAAAAGGCGGTCAAGGAAGAATGTTTGTCACTTTTGAAGGTATAGAAGGCGCGGGAAAGTCCACGGCCATTGACTATCTGTCAGGGTATCTGCAGGCGCGCGGGTATGACCCGGTTTTAACCAGAGAACCGGGCGGCAGCGCCCTGGGGCGCCGTTTGCGCGCCCTGCTGCTGGACGTGCGCACCGGCGGGCTTGCCAGCCGGGCCGAGCTGTTTCTGTTTCTGGCCGACCGCGCCCAGCATGTGGTAGAGGTCATCCGCCCCGCCCTTGAGGCCGGGCAGGTGGTGCTTTGCGACCGCTTCACAGACTCGACCCTGGCCTATCAGGGGCACGGGCGCGGGCTGGATACGGAATATCTGCGCAGCCTCAATACGGCGGCCACCGGCGGGCTGGAGCCTGATCTCACCCTGCTTCTGGACCTGCCCGTGCGCTGCGGGCTGGAACGCGCCGGCGAACGCAACCGCTCCGCCGGAATGGTCATTGCCGAAGGCCGCTTTGACAGCGAAAGCCTTGACTTTCATGAGCGGGTGCGCCGGGGCTACCGTGCTCTGGCCGATGAAGAGCCGGAACGCTTCGCCATCATTGACGCCTCACAGCCGCCCGAAGACGTAGTCCTGCAGTGCCGCTCGGCCATTGAGGCGTACCTGCGCAGACGGGGACGGGGACTCGACTAGTACATGTAATCCGGCGCATTCGTGAACGGCTCCAGACTGCCCCTCTGGGAGCACACCGCTCAAGCGCGCAGGCATTGCCTGCGTTTGGCCTGAGCCAGCCTGTTCATCTGACGCCTGCCATTTCCATACACTGAGCAAAGCCCGCACTCACGGCCTTGCGCAAAGCAAAAACATGGCGCAGCACTTTCCGGCAACGCCGGGCACATGCGCCGGGGCTGTTCCCCGCGCCATACGGACCCCAACCCATAAACCGCCTGCAAACCAGCCCCGGAGAATGCCATGCAAGAATACTACGACCTCTTTGTTGAAGGCACAAAACTGAATTTCGTTCCCCGCAAAAACGGCGCAGCGGGCTTTGAGTCCGCCTTGCCCGAGCCGCCCGCCAATCATGTGGCTGCGGGCATTCTGGGTGATCCCGAGCTTATGTACTGCGTGGCTTTCCGCAAAGAAGACGGCCCCGGCGGCGTTTTTGCCATGTATGATGAAGACAGCCTGCTGTTTCTGGCCGTGGCGGAAAGCAACCTCGCCTATTCCCTTGGCCTTGCGCAGATGGGCCGCATGGTGACCTATGCCCGCTACGGCGCGGACATTTTCGAAGCTCTGGACGAAAACGATGACTGAGCAGCGGGCCGGGCAGCGCCCGGCTGCACACTTTTTGGGTCAGGCGGACGCAAGGGAGGCCCTTTGCGCCGCCAGACGGCTGGGGGTGGTGTTTTTTCCGGCTTTTGACTGGGCCATCTCCGCCACACATCCGGAGCGTGAGGAGCGCCTGCTCTATACGCGCGACCAGCTTGTGGAAGAAGGCCTGTTCGATATTCCCGGCATTACGGAATACCGGCCTGCTTTCGCCAGCCACGCGCAGCTTGAACGGGCGCACTTCTGCCTGCCCACAGCCCGCGCCGTGAGCACAGACTCGCATCTGGCGGCGGCTGGCGGGGCCATTCTCGCCGCGCGCCTTGTGCTTGACGGGCACGAAGACCGCGCCTTTGCGCTGGTGCGTCCGCCGGGGCATCATGCCATGCGTGTGGTGCACGGCAACCGGGGCTTCTGCAATATCAACAACGAAGCCGTCATGGCCGAATACATCCGCGACCACTATCCGCACACGGACGGCCGCCCCCTGCGCATCGCCATTGTGGATACAGACGTACACCACGGTGATGGCACGCAGGACGTATTCTGGAACGACCCGCACACCCTTTTCATCTCCCTGCATCAGGACGGCCGCACCCTGTACCCCGGCACGGGCTTTCTGCAGGAATGCGGCGGCCCCGGCGCGCTGGGCCGCACCATAAACATTCCCCTGCCGCCCGAAACCTGCGATGAAGGCTATCTGTACGCGATTGAACACGCCGTGTTGCCCATCCTTGAAGACTTCAAGCCGGATTTCATCATCAATTCCGCCGGGCAGGACAACCATTTCACCGACCCGCTGGCAAACATGAAGCTCTCGGCGCAGGGCTATGCAGCCCTGACCAGACTGCTCAATCCGCACGTGGCCGTGCTTGAGGGCGGTTACGCCATACGCGGCGCCCTGCCCTACGTGAATCTGGGCATCTGCCTTGCTCTGGCGGGCATTGACGCAAGCGACGTGCGCGAACCGGGCTGGTCGCCCGAGTCCACACGCCAGAGTCTCAAGGTCGGTCAATACATCGCCCGCCTGTGCGAGCAGGTGCGCGACGTCTATTTCAACCCGCCGTCCACGCCGTCAGAAGGCCAGATGGAAGACCGGGGCCAAGACCGCTGGTGGGTGCGGCAGAAACATGTTTTTTATGATACGGACATGCTCAGCGAAGGGCAGAACGAGGCATGGCGGCTCTGCCCGGACTGTTCGGGACTGGGCCGCATGGAAACAGCCTCGGAGCGTGTGGCGCGCTCCCTGTGTCTGCTTGTTCCGCGCCACGCATGTCCGGATTGCCGCCGCCGCGGCCATGAACTGGCGGATCAGGCCCGCAGGGCCGGTCGTCATGCCCATGTGCTGCTGCTGGACGGCGACCGGGCCGCGCCCGACAACCGCCCAAAAGACCCGCAGTAGCGGCAAAAAAGGCAGTCCTAACAATGCGGTTGACGGATTGGGTCTTTACAGGCATATAGCCGGACTTTGCGCCCGTAAGCGGCTGACCGCGCCGAGGCGCTTTTTGTGTGATGGGACGTGACCGGGCGGCGATGCCGCACGGATTTTCTTTTGACCCCCTATCTTGCTGGAGAGGGAAGAGCTATGGCGAATATCCTTATCATCGGCGCGGGTGGCGTCGGGAGCGTGGTTGTCCACAAATGCGCCCAGGTCGCCGCAAACAGCGGCACGTTTAACAAAATAACCCTTGCCAGCCGCACTGTGTCGCGCTGCGATGCCATTGCGCAAAGCGTAAAGGCCCGCTACGGCGTTGACGTGGCGACCGCCAAGGTGGACGCAGACAACGTGCCGGAGCTTTGCCAGCTCATCCGCAGCGTCAAGCCCGACCTTGTGTGCAACGTGGCCCTGCCCTATCAGGACCTGCACATCATGGACGCCTGCCTTGAATGCGGCGTCCACTATGTGGATACGGCCAACTATGAGCCGCTGGACACCGCCAAGTTTGAATACAGTTGGCAGTGGGCCTATGCGGAGCGCTTTCGCGAGGCCGGGCTTACCGCCCTGCTCGGTTCGGGCTTTGACCCCGGCGTGACCAACGTCTTTGCCGCATGGGTCATGAAGCACGAACTGGACGAAGTGCATGTGCTCGACATCATCGACTGCAACGCGGGCGACCACGGCCAGCCCTTTGCCACCAACTTCAACCCCGAAATCAACATCCGCGAAGTCACCGCGCGCGGCCGCTACTGGGAACGGGGCGAATGGGTGGAAACCGATCCGCTGTCCTGGTCAATGAACTTTGACTTCCCCAGCGGCATTGGCAGCAAAAAATGCTTTCTCATGTATCATGAAGAGCTGGAATCGCTGGTCAAGAACCTCAAAGGCCTGCGCCGCGCCCGTTTCTGGATGACCTTCTCCGAGAATTATCTCAACCACCTGAAGGTGCTCGGCAATGTGGGCATGACCCGCATTGATCCCGTGAACTTTCAGGGGCAGGACATTGTGCCCATCCAGTTCCTGTCCAAGCTTCTGCCCGACCCGGCCTCCCTCGGCCCCCTGACCAAGGGCAAGACCTGCATCGGCGACCTCATGCGCGGCGTCAAGGACGGAAAGGAAAAGACCGTCTACGTGTACAACATCTGCGACCACGAGGAATGCTACGCTGAGGTGGGTTCCCAGGCCATTTCGTACACCACTGGCGTGCCCGCCATGATCGGTACAAAGATGGTGGCTCAGGGCTTGTGGCGCAAGCCCGGCGTGTGGAACATGGAGCAGTTTGATCCCGATCCCTTCATGAAGGATCTCAACGTGTACGGCTTACCCTGGCAGTGCCTGGACGTGACCGGCAAATTTTAGTCAGCAAGCAGGTTTTATTGTTGCAAAGGCTCCGGCGTCTGCTCAGGCAGGCCCGGAGTTTTTGTTTGCTGACGGGGCCGCGCTGCTTGTCAGGCGGTGGGGATGTAGGTAAAAAAATATTGAGCACGCGAAGCTGCATCAGGACGCAGAGCTGCATTTCCCCACTTTCGATGTGCATTTTGAAGCGCGACTACGGCACGCAACGTCTCTTGCATGGGGTGCGGGCAGGGTGATTATTGAAAGGTATATTCTGTGATTATAAGAGCTGTCTGTATCCTTTTTCTGAGTGTATCATGCGCGGGCATGCTCTATGCCGTTTGCTATTCGTCCAGAATCGCGCGTTCAAATGGATACGCGGCATTTTTATTTTTGTTCATGACCATTTTCATGTACACAGTCGGCTACATTTTTGAGCTGGCATCAAGCACGCCTGAAACAATCTATCTTTCATTAAAAATTGAATACCTGGGAGCACCACTTATTGCGGTGTTCTGGTTTCTTTTTGCTGTTTATTACAATAATTATTCAATAAAAAGCAGGACTGTCATGGCATTGCTGTTCATCGTGCCGTTGACAACAATAGTGATGCTCTACACCAATCAGTACCATCATTTCCATTACAAGACCTTTGAAGTGGATGCCAGCGGCCTCTTCCCCGTGGCTGTGACGCAGAAAGGCTGGTGGTATTATGTTGATTTTGTTTACAAGATGATTGTTGCCTTTGCCGGGCTGACGCTGTTTGCATTTTCTTATGGCAAGGCAACGGGCTACCGCAGGCGGCAGGCCAAAACCATCTTTTTAGGCGCGCTGAGTCTCTGGATAGGCAACTTTTTGCAGACTCTGGGCTTTGCGCCCTATGGCATTGATATTGAGCCTTTCATCCTCTCGGCTGCCCTGCCTCTGAGCGGTTTTGCCATGTCCCGCCTGCGCATGTTCGACCTCGTGCCCATTGCGCGCGACAAGGTGTTCAAGACTATGGGCGCCAGCGTTCTGGTGCTGGACGACAAGCTGCGCGTGGTGGATTTCAACGACAGCGCCGTGTCCATTCTTCCCGCTCTGTCGGAAGATGCCGTGGGGTTGGCGGGCAGGGATATATTTCCCGAGCAAAGCTCCTTTGA
>CAJMLK010000031.1 GCA_905214305.1 uncultured bacterium | reverse complement strand
CTGCCTCCCGCGTAACAAACAGAGGATGAAATCGAAACAGAACCGGCAGCATGCAGGCTTGCCTTTCAGCAGAGCTTGCGGGAAGCACCCGCGCAGGGCAAGTCCTGCGACCACTCGGCGCGTGGATCCTGTCGCGCATGCCATGCGACCGTCAGCTATGCATATGCGGGCACGTTCCACAGAGCGCTAATTAGGCCAGCTGAAGTATGACCCACCCCTCAGAAAGCAAGAAATGCCACAACTCGCGTTGCGGCATAACTTGCTGAGGCTTACACGCAAAGGCTGACGCACCTTGCGAAGGCACATGCTTCAAGGCATGTCCTTGCCGTTCGGGATATGAATCCCGACAAATAAACCTGAGGCATCCTGGCAAGATATGCCAGATTACATCGGCCAGCAGTCAGAGGCAGTCGACAGCAAAGACGCGCTTTTTATGCAGGGAGCGTACACTTTGTACTCGACCATAATAAAAAGCGCGTTTTGGCGCAGCTGAAAGCAAAGACACTGGGCCAGTGCAATCTGCTGCTATTCTTCGCCTTCAGCCGCGGACTGCTTGCCCGCGCCCTTCATGCCGTACATGGTGGTGGAACCGGAAGACCAGAATTCCAGCACTTCTTCGTTCACCAGCTTGGTGAGGACTTTCTTCACTTCGCGGGGTCCCTTGTCGGGGAACAGTTCAAGGAAATCCTTGAAATAGAACTTGGACTTGGACGAGGATTTGCTTTTCAGGAATTCAACAACAACGTCTTTGTCGTCAGCCATGGTGAGTCTCCTGTCCCGGCGGCGCATATAGCGCCGCCGGGGTTGATAAACAAGCTATATCTAGAACTTGAACTGCGTGCTCTGGCGCCACGTGTAGTAGGCGGGATCACGGAAGTCATCGATAAGGTGGTGGGTGAATTCAAGGCCGGTCATCTTGAAGAAGGTTTCCCAGCCGATGCGTTCAGCCCAGTCGCCCAGACGTTCGTACTTGTTGGCGTTGGCCGCGTACACTTCAACGATGTGCTTCACGGTCTTGGTCAACGAAGGCCAACGGGGCGGTTCGTTGGGGATGTAACCCACAACGACCTTGGAGAACTTGGGCATGCTGATGCGGTTGGAAACCTTGCCGCCAACCATGATGGCAACGCCGTCGCCTTCGCCGTCCGAAATGGGCAGCGCGGGGCACATGGTGTAGCAGTTACCGCAGTACATGCAGCGTTCGTTCTTGATGGCGATGGAGTTCACCTTTTTGCCGTCAAGCTCCACCTTGGTGGGACGCACGGCGGCAGTGGGGCAAGCGGCCACGGCCAGGGGAATTTCGCACAGCTGGTCAGTCCACTCGTGGTCGATCATGGGCGGCTTGCGGTGGATACCCACAAGGCCGATGTCGGAGCAGTGCACAGCGCCGCACATGTTGATGCAGCAGGCAAGGGCAATGCGCACGGGGGCGGGCAGACGCATGGACTTGAAGTCCTCAAACACAACGTCCATCACGGCCTTGACCGGGCCGGAGGCGTCGGTGGCAGGCGTGTGGCAGTGCACCCAGCCCTGGGTGTGCACCATGTTGCTGATGCCGGCGCCAGTGCCGCCCACGGGGAACTTGAACGAGCCACCGTCAAACTTGCGGCTGTTCAGGTCGTCGCGCAGGGCCTTCATGCCGTCTTCGCTGTCCACCATGAACTCAATGTTGTTACGGGTGGTGAAGCGCAGGTAGCCGCCGCAGTACTTGTCAGCGATGTCGCACAGTTCGCGGATCAGCGTGATGGACATGGTGCGGGTTCCGCCCACGCGGACGGTGTAGCACTTGTCGCCGGTTTCGGACACGTGCAGCAGCACGCCGGGCTCCAGAATTTCGTGATAGAGCCACTTGCCGAAGTTGTTTTTGATGATCGGCGGAAAGTATTCATCATACTTGTGGGGGCCGATGTCAGTGATACGGCCTTCCATCGGTTTTGCGGGATTGTACCCGGAAGAAATAAATGCCATGTTCTTCTCCCCCTTTGACTAGCGTTGATGGCGTTTGCGGTAAGCGACGAGGTCACGGTCCCAACCACCGGTAACTTCTTCTTCCTTGAAGAAGATATACGGGTTGGAGCGGGGTTCCTTGACGTGGTAGGCGGCAGCAGGAGTGTCGGTGACTTCCAGCAGTTTCTGGAAGGACAGACGCTTCATGGTTTCACCCACGCGTTCGCGGTTTTTGCCTTCTTCCATCCACCAGTCCCAGATCTTTTCGATGACTTCTTTGACGTCATCGTAGGGAGCTTCACAGGAAACGAAGGGCACGAGCAGCGAACCCATCTGGGCGCCGTCAACCACGGGAGCCTTGGCGCCCACGAGGATGCTCGCGCCGCGCTCGTCGCCGATGTGCAGGGCGCGGGGCATGGTGTTGATGCAATGCATGCAGCGCACGCAATCAGCGGTCTTGATGGAAAGCTTGGAACCGTCCCACTTCATGCACTGGGAGGGGCAGCGGTCCACCACTTCTTTCTGCAGGTCAAACTTGCCCCAGTCGCGGCCGGAGTGTGCGCCGGCGTTGGGAGCAAATTCACCGGCCACGTAAGCCTTCACGGCTTCCTGGTCGATCTTGATGTCGTCCTTCCAGGTTCCGACAACGGCAAAGTCAGAGCGCGCCATGGCGCACACGCAGCCGTTGGGGCAGCCGTCGAACTTGAATTTGAACTTGTAGGGGAACGCGGGGCGGTGCAGTTCGTCCTGATAGTCCATGGTCAGCTGGTAGCACATGTCCTGCGTGTTGTAGCAGGCGTATTCGCAGCGGGACTGACCGAGACAGGCTTCAGGCGTACGCAGGTTGGAGCCGGAGCCGCCAAGGTCCACGTTCATTTTGTGGGTCAGTTCGTGGAAGATTTCTTCCAGCTGGGCGGTCTGGGTGCCGAGCAGCACGATGTCGCCGGTGGAGCCGTGCATGTTGGTCAGACCGGAACCGCGCAGGTCCCATATGTCGCACAGATCACGCAGGAACTTGCTGTGATAGTACTTGGCAGCGGGCTGGGCCACACGCATGGTGTGGAAGTGGGCCACGCCGGGGAACATTTCGGGCTGGTCGCAGTAACGGCCGATAACGCCGCCGCCGTAACCGAACACGCCCACGATGCCGCCGTGCTTCCAGTGGGTTTCCTTGTCATTGTAGGAAAGCTCAAGCACACCCAGCAGGTCTTCAGGGCAGTCCACGGGGATCTGATAATCAAGACCCTTGGGATTCGCGGCCCGATAGGCCGCTTCCTGCTTGATGTCGGACACAAAGCTCGGCCAGGGGCCGCTTTCCAGCTGGTCCAACAGGGGGGTTGCATGTTTCGCCATTGCCATACCTCCACATGGTTTGTTTGTATCACGCAGCGCGTGATGTACCGGTCAAGTGCGGCGATCCGGGGCTGGCGCCTGAGCGCACTCCGCACCGGGCGCGGGTGGAAACAAAAAAAGTTTCCTGCCGACGGGTATTGCCTCCCGCCGCAACGCGCCTGCCCCGTGAAATACGGGACGCCCCAAGGGATCGCGTAAGACGGGCGAGTCAAAACCTCGGCCCCTCTAGGCCGCAACGCGGTCAACTCACTACATAGCGCAATTTTGCGCCAATGACAACCTGGGCGGGATTATATGCGCAAATTGCGGGCGCAAAGCCCGCAGCACAAGCCCTTGCGCTCTGAGGCGCAAGCGCCCGCCCGGTATGTCCCGTCTGTATATGGCTTGTTAATACCAATTTTTTTGCTGTTTGTGCAACTTTTTTTCGTGATATGTACCTTTTTTCACATAGGCGACACCTCCGCCCTTGGCAAATCGCCACTTTTCAGCGTACACTGCGCTGCATCTTATCGAACAGCCGCCGTCACTCCGGCGCTATTTTCAAGGAACCCTCCCATCATGAAAGACGAACTCGGTTTGTACTACCACCCCCAGGCGGGCAACAGCCTTTCCCGCGTCTACGTGCGGCGCGGCGAACACGGCGAAGTGGAGTTCCGCCTCTGGCGCTCCGACATGCCCGAAGTGTGGGACCGCCACCCCTGGCTCAGCATGAGTGTTGTGCAGGACGCCGCCCAGATGTACCAGCAGGAACGCAACCCCGAGGCCGACCCTCTCAGGCTTTATGACCTGGCCGTGGCCCGGGCGCTCCTCAAGGAGGACGAAGCGTGAAAGGGCGCTGGCTGCTGGCAAACCGCGACTTTCTTGTGCGCGACCTTGTGCGTGACTACTGCACGGTCTATCACGCGCTTGCAGCCCAGCGCCGCCGCTTTGAACTGGACGGGGCCGTGTCGTACACGGCCCTGCGCGACCTTTTGGGCGAAGCCATGCGCAAGGGCGTGTTCTGGCGGCTGAAAGACACGGGACATCTGCTTTTTCGCAACAGCGCCAACCACGGCGATGTGGCCCCTGTGGACACACCGGCGCCTGTGACCGAAAACCCCGCCCCGGTCGGAGGCGCCCTTGCGGCAAGCACACCCTGCTGCTCCGGCACACCGGCCGCCCGCGCCGAAACCCAGCAGATTGAAAGCCTGCGCCGCCATGCCCAGAATATCCTGCCCGGCGGAACCGAAGGCAGAAACGCGCTTGAGGCCCTCATCGACTGGTGCATCGGCTATGCGTTTCACGAGTGCGTCAAGCTGAAAGAAGACGCCTTTCAAAACCAGCACTATGCCAACCGTCTGATACAGATATCGCGGCACGACGCGGTAACGGCCGAAATGTACAACCCCTTGCGCGGCCTTGGCGGACAGACGGCAGAAAGCTCCTCGCGCGAGCTTTCACGCATCAGCCACGTGCTTTCCCACGGCTTGCGCCTGCTGGCCCAGTATCTGGCCGTAGAAAAACACAATACGCATCTGGCCCGCTGGCTTGCCAGCGAAGAGCACATGGCCGCGCAAGCTTTTGGCGCGAGCTACGAGAGCCTGCTCAACGCCCTTTACGGCCCGGACCATGAAGACCTGTACCTGCTGGCTGCTCGTGACTTTCTTGAGGCAGGACGCCGCGAACCGGCCATTGCCCTGCTTGAAGACGCCCGCAGGCGTGGCCTGCTGCGCGGGTCGGGCCAGAGCATGCTGTGCGGGCTGCTCGACAAAAGCACCTCGGGCATCTGCGCGGGCTGCGGCAAGAGCGCCGATTTCCCCTGCCTGCCCTACCTCGCCCCTGTGGAGACTATCAAAGCATGACTTCGGCCCTCCGCACCCTGCGGACCTGCCTCATCCTTGCCCTCTGCGTTCTGCTTTTTTCCGGCTGCGGCTCACGCGGGGGCGGCTCATGGCGCAAGGGCGGCGTCACCGGAACCAAACCCTATACGGTACGCGGCAAGACCTATTATCCGCTCAAATCCGCCCACGGCTTTATGGAAGTGGGGGTCGCCTCATGGTACGGCCCGGGCTTTCACGGCAAAAAAACGGCCAACGGCGAACGCTATAACCAGTACGCCATGACAGCCGCCCACAAGCTGCTGCCTCTGGGCACAAAAGTGCGCGTAACCCATATGGGCAACGGGCGCAGCATCATTGTGCGCATCAATGACCGTGGCCCTTTTGTGGGCGACCGCGTCATCGACCTCTCGCGCGCGGCGGCAACACGCCTGAACATCGTCGGGCCGGGCACGGGGCGGGTGCGCATCCAGAGTCTGGGCGGCGTGCCGCAACTACGCGACGACGGCGACTTTACAGGGGCCTATTATGTGCAGGTGGGGGCCTTTGCCAACAAGGACAATGCCGACCGCCTGACACAGACCCTGGGCAAGGCCGGACACAAGAGCCGCATACGCTACGGCAGCAACAACATGTGGAACGTGCAGGCCGGGCCGTGGCCGGATTCGTTCGGCGCGCAAAAGCAGCTTGAGATTTTCAGCATCCTGTATCCCGGTTCATTTGTCGTGGGTGACTAGCACAGCAGAGCCGGTCATGGGCGACTGGCACACCGGAGCCTTGAAGGTGAATGCCCTCAAGGTTCCGGGTCGCGCGCTGCGGCCCGGCACAGCGTGCGTAAGCGCGACCACGCCTCGTGGCAGCCGCCTGCGCACATTATTTATATTGACGCCCCCATGCTCTTTTCCCCATTATGCCGATAAGCGTAATATTCGGTAATGAGGGGAAGGCCTTTCTTGTGGCCAAAAAACAGTTTGCGGCACGCAGCCATGACGTTGCCGGACATCAAATCCTCGGAGGCGGGGTATGCTCAAAAATATTCGCGTGCGGACAAAGCTGGTGGTTCTTCTTGCACTGCCGCTGCTGGCGCTGCTTGTTCTGTCCATCAACAATGCCCTTACTGCCTATGATCAGTACCGGGCCATGACCTCGGTGACGGAAAGCGTGGCGCTCTCCTCGGCTGGGGGCAACCTGATCCACGAGCTGCAAAAAGAGCGTGGCCTTTCCGCGGGCTTTACGGCCGGCAAGGGCGCGGCCTTTGCTCGTGAACTGCGCGAACAGCGCGGAGCCACCAGATCCGCCCGTGCGGAACTGGAAAAAAAGATCACCTCTCTGGGCTCGGCGGAAGCCGCCGCTGCTGTCAAGAAATCCTTTGCCCCGCTGTTTTCCCGGCTTGATGCCCTTGATGCCATGGCAGCCCGCATTGATTCACTTTCCGTGCCTGTCGGCGACATCATCGCCGAGTACTCCGGAACCGTGGAGCAGTTGCAGACGGCTCTGCAGGTAGTGTTGCAGTTCAGCGAAAACCTGACCATCTACATGCAGGCCGTGCAGTATTTCGATCTTGTGGCCGCCAAGGAATTTACCGGGCAGGAGCGCGCCACCCTCAACGCCGCCCTTTCGTCCGGCACGTTTACCAAGCCCCTGTACAAGGCATGGCTTGAGCGCGTGGCCCTGCAAAACGAATTTTTAAAGCGGTCACTGGCGCAGGCCAGCCCGGCCGTGGCCCGTGTGTACGCCCAGCAGGCGGCTCCCCTGCGTGAAAAGGTGGAAAAACTCCGCCAGCTGGCACTGGACAGTGCGGATGCGCCCAGACTTGAGGGAGACTCGCAAACATGGTTCGCCACATCCACCGCCTTTATTGACGCCCTGCATCAGGTAGAAACAGCCATGAGCACCGCGCTGGGGTCTCTGGCCGCCAGCCTGGCAACGCAGGCGCGCAATGACTTTTACATCACAACAGGCAGTGCCATTGCCATACTTTTGGCAACCCTGCTGCTGGCCTGGCGCATTGTGCTGGACATCACCGTTCCCCTGCGGCGCACCGTGGACTTTGCCCAGCAAGTGGCAAACGGCGAACTGCAAGCCGAACTGACCATGAGCAGAAACGACGAGTTCGCCACCCTGACCAGGGCGCTTAACGGCATGCTGGCTGCCATAAAAAACATGATCGCCACAGCCGACGCCGCCACGGCCACTGCGCAGGAAGAAGCCGAAAAGGCGCGGCAGGCCACTGCGGAATCAGTGGAGGCCCGCAAGCAGGCCGAGCAGGCCCGGCGCGACGGCATGATCATGGCGGCGGACCGCATCAGTCAGGTGGTGACGGTACTCTCTTCCGTATCACAGGAAATCTCTGTCCACCTGCTCCAGGCCGACAAGGACGCGCATCACCAGTCTGACCGCCTTGCCTCCGCAGCTGTCGCCATGGAAGAAATGAACGCCACTGTTCTGGAAGTCGCCAGAAACAGTTCCGACGCCGAGCACATCGCCGGCAATGCCAGAGAAGAGGCCCAGAACGGCGCGGCCCAGGTTACGGCCGTAGAGCGCCGCATCAGCAAGGTGCAGGAAGACACCAGTGAACTGAAAGCCGCCATGGGCCGACTGGGCGCGCGCATGCAGGATATCGACAAGGTAATGACCGTTATTTCGGACATTGCCGACCAGACCAACCTGCTGGCGCTCAACGCAGCCATTGAAGCGGCCCGCGCCGGTGAAGCCGGGCGTGGTTTTGCCGTGGTGGCCGATGAGGTGCGCAAGCTGGCGGAAAAAACCATGGGCGCTACCAGAGAGGTGGCATCGGTGCTTTCCGGCATTCAGGAAGAAAGCAGAATAAATGCCAGCACCGTGGACGCTACCGTGGCCGACATGACCGCCGCCACAGAACTTGCCAAAACATCGGGCGTGGCTCTGCAAGCCATCGTCGACCTGTCGGACAGAACCAGAGACCAGATCAGCTCCATCGCCACGGCCTCGGCCGAACAGTCCGCCACCAGCGAGGAAATCAACAGAAGCATTGAAGACGTGAATCACATCGCCGTGCAAACGGCGGCCAGCATGGCGCAGTCCACCGTAAGAATGCGCGCGCTGCTGGAACAGACCACGGCTCTGGAGCGCCTTATCGAAACCCTGCGTGCCTGACCCTGTCCCCAAGGCTCTGCCGACGTTTCTTCAGACAAAAAAACAGCCCGCCTAGGCGGGCTGTTTGCATGCATGCAGATTTTTCAGCAGGCCCTACTCGGCCTGAGCCTTGAGGGCTTCGGCCTGAGCGGCCGTGCCAAGGGCTTCCACCAGCGATTCAAGCTCGCCTTCCATAATCCTGTCCAGAGAATACAGGGTCAGGTTTATGCGGTGGTCTGTGCAGCGGCCCTGCGGAAAGTTATAGGTACGGATGCGCTCCGACCGGTCGCCGGAGCCGACCTGCGCCTTGCGGTCCGCCGAAAGTTCGGAATTCTGGCGTTCACGTTCGGCGGCAAGAATACGCGAGGCAAGCACCTTCATGGCACGGGCCTTGTTTTTATGCTGCGAGCGTTCGTCCTGGCAGGTCACCACGGTGTTGGTGGGCAGGTGGGTGATGCGCACCGCCGATTCCGTCTTGTTGACGTGCTGACCGCCCGCGCCGGAGGCCCGGTAGATGTCAATGCGCAGATCGTCGGGGCGGATTTCAACGTCCACTTCCTCGGCTTCGGGCATGACAGCCACGGTGGCGGCAGAAGTATGAATGCGGCCTTGCGCCTCGGTGGCAGGCACGCGCTGCACGCGGTGGGTCCCCGCCTCAAACTTGAGGTGGCTGTAAACGCGGTCGCCTGCGATAAGGCAGATGACTTCCTTGTAGCCGCCGTTTTCGGAAGGGGATTCACTCATGATCTCCACCTTCCAGTTCTTAAGCTCGGCATAGCGCGTGTACATGCGGAAAAGATCCGCAGCAAACAGGGCAGCCTCTTCGCCACCCGTACCGGCGCGGATTTCAAGAATGGTATTTTTTTCGTCCAGAGGGTCGCTGGGCAGCAGCATAACCTTCAGCTCATGCTCAAGACCCGGCAACTGGGCTTCGCCCCGGTGCACTTCTTCCTGCGCCATGGCGCGGATTTCGGGGTCTTCGTCATGCAGCAGCTGCCTGTTTTCGGCCAGTTCTTCGCTCAGCGCGCGATGACGGCGAAAAAGCTCCACCACATCGCTCAGATCGGCGTGAGCTTTGGTCAGCTTGCGGTACTGGTCCTGATCATTGAAAACATCAGGCTCGGCAAGGGCCTCTTCAAGCTCCAGATATTTCTTTTCCAGACCTTCCAATTTGGCGAACATAAAAGTCTCCGACTGGCAGTGGACAAAAACAATTCATGCGGCGACGAACCGCCCCAACCGCACAGGCAGGACGCTTTCGCGAGAGTGTCATACTTTCAATATATTCCGGTGCAGGGCGACATCGTGGCCCACGCGGACGGCGGCCGTGCACTGCCATTCCGGAGCATTTTCATGTTGAAACTGCTCCGGCGGCTGCGTGGCAGCCGTTTTGCAGCGGCAAGTGCTATTGCCTGTCGTAGGGCACGGCGTGTACCCGATCTTCGGCTTCAGGCCCCAGTGCCTCTCGCAGGGCAACCACCGCCACCTCAAGCTGACTTTCGTCCGGCTCGTAGGTGGTCAGTTTTTGCAAGGCCAGCCCCGGCGCGCGCAGCACGTGGGCCAGCGGCCCTTCGGGCAGGCGCGCGGCATAGCGGATAAGCTCGTAGGCCAGAGCGCTGATGGGGGCCATAAGCAACAGCTTGAAAAATATGGTCAATGCGTGCTTGGTCACGGCGCTTTGCGGCGTATGCAGGGCCAGCAGCATGGGCACGAGCACCGCGTGCAGCACAATGGAAATGCAGATGACGAAAAGCAGAAATGTCGTGCCGCAACGGGGGTGCAAACGGCTCATGCGGGCAGCATGCGCCGCGTCAACCCGGCCTCCGGATTCGAAGGCATGTATGGTCTTGTGTTCGGCCCCGTGGTACTGAAAAACTCGGCGGATATCAGGCACATACGAGATGGCCTTGATATAGCCCATAAAAATGCAGCACTTGAAAAAGCCGTCCCACAAATGGAAACTCAGACCTTCCACGTCACCGCCCAGATGCAGCCACAGCATGAGCAGCGACATCAGATGCGGCACAACCACAAAAAGGCCGATAGCCATAAGCAGGGCTGCCACAAGCGTCAGCACCAGATGCCAGCCTGAAATTTCCTCTTCCTGCCCCTGGGCCACGGCTTCAACGGAGCG
The DNA here is from genome assembly GCA_905214305.1 of uncultured bacterium. GTDB lineage: Bacteria > Desulfobacterota > Desulfovibrionia > Desulfovibrionales > Desulfovibrionaceae > Desulfovibrio. The sequence continues at coordinate 23,536 of CAJMLK010000031.1, read as the reverse complement.
GTTGAGCGCCTTGATGCCGTTGACCAGCGTTTCAAGCAGAATGGGAAAGCCCCGCAGAAACGGCTTTTTGAGCCAGGGGCGGCGCAGCAGCGAAAACCACGGCAGACGCCGGGCGAGAATACTCCCGTCCGTCTGGCGCACGGCAAGACCATAGGTATCGCCGTTGCGCATCATCACGCCTTCCATGACAGCCTGCCCACCAACCGTAGGGCAAGCTGAAGTCAAAGCACAAAGCGCCATCGTGGCCCACCGGGGTTTTGCCCCTGCGGCCGTGCGTGGCGCTCCCTGCCGTGCGTCGCTCATGTGCGGCATGGTCTGCCGCCCGCGATTACTTCTGCTCAAACTTGGCGTACTTTTTACGGAAGCGGTCAATGCGGCCAGCCGTGTCAAGGAAGCGCTGCTTGCCGGTGAAAAACGGATGGCAAGCGGAGCACACTTCCACGTTCACCTGCTCACCCTTGGTGGAGAGCACGTTTTCTTCATTACCGCAAGCGCAGGTGATGGTGGCGTTGAACACTTTGGGATGGATATCTTTTTTCATGACAGCTACCTCATGGAACGCGGCATAATCCGGCAGAATCACCACCGGACGCCCGCGCGTTTTTCCTCTGGCGCGAAAACATATCGCACAAGGGCAAGCTATATAGCGCTTCTTTAAACCTTTGGCAAGGGGAAAGCACAAAGGAAAAGCCGTATCGCCAAAAGACGCGCCGCTCAAATCTTGCCGGCAGCGTCTTGCCTTGCCCGGGATCATGCCTGCGCGGGCAGACACAGCCACCCCGCCGCCATGCGCCGGGCGTGCCCCGCAAGTGCATGCCGCGAAAAACTGTCTGCAATCTCGGGCAGAAGGCCCGAAGCGCTCCGCAAATGCATGCTGCCCTTCTGGCGCATTGCCAGCCACCGGCTTCGGCGCTATAAAGCCCGCATGGCAAAAAACCCACGTCAACGCGCAGACCAGCTTGTTTTCGAACAGGGCCTTGCGGGCAGCCGCGAACAGGCTCGCCGCCTTATCATGGCGGGCAAGATCGCCCTTGCCGCCGGTGTTCCCGGCGCGCCGCCGCAGCTTGTCCCCAAGCCGGGGCATCCCTACCCGTCGGACACGGCCTTTGCCCTGCTGGAGCCGGAACCCTACGTCAGTCGGGGCGCCTACAAGCTGCTGACCATTCTCGACCAGTTCAGCCTGGATGTGACCGGCCTCGTGTGCCTTGATGCCGGGGCCTCCACAGGCGGCTTTACGGACTGCCTGCTGCAACGGGGCGCCGCCCGCGTGTACGCCGTGGACGTGGGGCGCAATCAGCTGCACGAGAAATTGCGGGGTGACGCGCGCGTCATCAACCTCGAAGGCGTGAATCTGCGCCATGCCGAGGCCGGGCTTATTCCCGAACCGGTGGACATGGTGGTGGCCGACGTTTCCTTCATATCCCTCACTCTCGTTCTCCCTGCCTGCATGACATGGCTCAGGCCGGGGGGCCTTGTAGCCACGCTTATCAAGCCGCAGTTCGAGCTTGGGCCGGGCGAAACAGTCAAGGGAGTGGTGCGCGATGAAGACGCCCGGCAGAGAGCCGTGGACAAGATACTGGCATTCAGCCGCGCGAGTCTGGGTCTGAACTGCCGTGGCGTACTGCCTGCGGCCATCAAGGGCCCCAAGGGCAATCAGGAGTACATGGCGCTTTTCGAGCGCGGCCCCGCCACTGCGCAGGACGGCAGCGCGCCCTCAAGCCCTCGTGCAGCAGCGCCCTCTTTTCATTCGGACACGGCCTAGGACCATTTTCCCTTGAAGCTGCTACGGCAACTGAAGTGACGGATGAAGACAGCAGAGCTGTTTATCAGTGCAATTAAACGCCGAAACGGGTGTCTTGCATTGAAAACAGACATTCTCAATGCGAAAATGCTTTAATGGCCGGAATAGTCCAGCACGTTGTTCAACGGGGCGCTGCTGCTCCTGATGCGCCCCGACTCAAAAACATGCCTGTTCAGGCGCCAGCCTTCCATATCCAGCACGTCCAGCTTGCCCCTGTGCTCCGGCTTCAGGCCGTGCGCCAGCGCCTCCAGCGTTTCCTCCACAGGAAAATACGCCCCCTCGAAAGAAAAGCGCGCCATGTCCCCGTCCATCTCGATGACCGGAATATCTGTTTCGTCAGGCAGGGCGTCCACGCAGGCACGGGCCAGCGCATCATAAAACTCCTGATCCACAGGATAGATGTGCCCATACACTTTGAGCAGAGGATCGCGGCTCACGCTGTCACTTCCTTTTTTCAGGGCCGCCGAGCAGCGGCACACCTGTCTGTTGCGGTCCGGGCGGCACTTCGGGCTTTGCTGCCGGGCTGTCCAGCCCGTCTGCGGATGGCGTGTTTTCACGCATTTCCACAGCGGCCGAGGGCAGGCACTGGCCCTGTGCCCGCACCAGAATCAAGCCCTCGCAATCACCAAGGGCACAGGCCGCGCCAAAATCCTCGCACATGCCCGCAGCATCACGCAGCTGCATGCGCACCGCACCCCGTGCCCGCAGCCGCCGTGCCCTGTCTTCACCCTGCGGCTCCAGACCATGCCGCCGGGCCAGAGAGACCGTCAGATCAGCCTCGGCAAGTGCCGGTTGCTGCAGGCGCGCATGCCCCAGCGCACGAATGTAGCGGGCACGGCTCAGACCGGAATCCAGATCAAGAGCCGCATCACAGGATGCCACGCTTTGCAGGGGAAGATCATGACGCATCTGCGCTTCAGCCAGCAACAGCCACACCGAGGGACTGTCCGGCAAAAGCTGCGCCGTCTGTTCCAGCAGAGGCAGATCACCGGCGCGCACAAGCCAGCCGTCCGCATCGGCATCCGCCAGCATATCCTGTACCGCAAACAGGGCCTGCAGGCGGCGCGCGGCAAGGCTCCAGTGGCTCTGCGTCCACACTTCGTCAGAGAGGGCGGGTGACGGCGACTGCAGGGGCGGGACGTGCCCCGGCAGGGCACTGGCCGCTGCGGCGTTGCCGGGCGGCAAACCCTGCACCACGCCCGTTTCGCCCTGAGACGGGGCAGAAGCAGGCGTTTGACCCGAGGCTGACGCAGAGGCCGTGCCAGAGGGCGTAACGGACAAAGCCGCCGCACCTCGCCCGCCGTTCTGACCGCCAGCCGGGAAATTCAGCGGAGAGTCTGCCGGAGAATGGGGCGAAAAACCGGCTCCGGGGTCGGACGGCGAACCGGGGCGCAATGACGACGCGCCAATGTCCGTCGGAACGCGGCGCGCGCCCATGCCCGTGCCCGCTCGACCGGAGAAAAGTTCGTCCAGAGCGTTCTTGTGCGCATTGCCCCTTTGCCCGCCGTGCCCGCCCGCATCGGGCAACGCCACCGGGGCGCGAAACGCACTGCGGCCCCAGTCCGGTTCATCTGCGATCCTGACTGCACCCTGCGATTTTGCACGGTTTTTTTCCGGCGTTGCGGCCGAACCCGTGCCCGGAGCTGCCCCCGGCGTCATGCCTGAAGCCTCGCCCCGCGGTGCACCCGAAGCATCTTCGGGCAAAAGTCGGCTGCTCATGAGCTGCAAAAGGGACGCGCTTTCCCGCAACAGCTGCAGGCGCATCTGCATAAGGTCAGAACTGTGCAAAATATGCGACATGCCTGCGGCCGCTGCCGGGCGTGCCTCCAGGCGCACCTCGGCCCGTGCAGCACCATTGTCCGCCGGGGGATGGGACCTGTTGACGGCTTTATACAGATGGGCAGCCAGCGCCAGACGTTCTTCAGCATTGACCGCGCCCATGCGGATGTCGCGCCGGTTGGGCAGCGACTCGGCGGCCGCCCTCAGGGCCTGCAGGCGGGCGCGCCCCCCGGCCAGAGCCAGACCGGCCGCCACCCCGAGAGGCGGACGCACGGCCACGGTTTCGCTACGCTCAATGGGGCTGACAAGCGTCAGGGGAGCAGACAGCGCCCCGGCCTCCGCCGGGTTATCGCCGGGTGCTCCCTCAGAAGCGGACTGGGCCGCAGACGCGGATACCGGAGCAGGCCCGGCTGGCGCATCCACTGCTCCTGCGGGCTGCGCCAAGACAAGACCGCCGGCCACAAGGGCCGGCGGCAGCATGCAAAATCCCGTCACAGCCAATGTCATGGCTGCGCAAAAAAGCAGAAGGTTCAAGGCCCGCGAGGGCTTACTTCTTGGCCTCGATAGCCTGGACAATCTTTTGCGCCATGGGTTTGATCAGTTCACGCAACGTATCCAGCATGAGATTGTCAGCCGTGGAGCCAAGAGGCATGACCGTGCGTGACTGCGAGGCATTGAGCGTTTCGCTGTAGACGCGTCCCTGACGGTTGGCCAGGGCGTAGTTGACGCGCATGTTTGTGGCAAGGTCGGTGGCGGAATTTTCTTTCAGCCAGACCTGATCCACATCGCCAGTCACAAGAAAGTCGGGGTTGCCTGCCCGCGCCTGATTGACGCTGTCAGCATAGGAAACCTGCAGGCCGTTGCGGGCCAGTTCGTCAGCCAGAGCCTTGCTTATCCACTGTGTAACGCTGTCACTGGTGACAAAGGCGCTGTTATCCCGGCGGGAGCCAATAACGGTCTGGTCTTGCCGCTTGTCCTCAAAGGCCACCACCGTCACCCGGGGAGCCTTGGGCCCAGGCAGCACGCCGCCTTCCATAAAAGGCGGCGGCATCAGCCGCACATTGTTGGCCGGGCCGCAGGCAGCGACCAGAAAGGCCAGCAAAACAAGGTATAAAACATTGCGCACAGGTTTCATGACAGCCTCGCGTTTATAGAAATTCTCAAGAGTATTCTCGTGAGCTATATACGGAAAAAGCCAGCCTTGCAAGGCGGAGCGCCCCCATGCTAAAGGAATTATATTATCGCGGGCGGCCCGGCGCTGTACCGGCATTCACACTTCCCTGCCCTGAGGCTTTTGCTTTATCCGCAAAGATTCTGCGGTTGAACACAGCGAAGACAAGTGCGTTTTTTGTTCCAGGCCCAGGCGCCAGAGCGCTCACCGGCACAAAAGATACATTTTTTCTGACGCAGGCCCAGGCATGTGCATGCCATGCAGCCTTGCGCCGCAATTTTTACCGCGAATCCGGCGCGCTACCGCGCAAATTTTCAGGAGCGGTCATGATTGATCTCAAACTGGTGCAGAGGCAGCCCGAAGTTCTAGCCAAGGCCCTGGCCGACCGGCATTCGGGTATCAGCGTTGATGCATTTCTGGAGCTGGACGGCCGACGCCGCACCCTGCTCACGGAAGTGGAAGGGCTTAAAAGCAAGCGTAACGAGGCTTCAGCCCAGGTGGCCGCGCTCAAGCGCTCCGGCCAGGACGCAGCGCCTCTGCTTGCCGAACTGTCCTCCCTGTCAGACCGCATCAAGCAACTGGACGTCGAAACGGCGCAGGCCCGGAATGATGTGGAAAACTGGCTCATGAGCGTTCCCAACATGCCCGACAGCACCGTGCCCGTGGGAGCGGATGAAAACGAAAACGTCGAGGTCAGCCGCTGGGGCGACCCCCGGCAGTTTGACTTTGAGCCGCGTGCGCATGACGATATCGGCACGGCCCTTGGCGGACTGGACTTTGAACGCGCCGCGCGCCTTACCGGCAGCCGCTTCGTCATATCCCTTGGCTGGGCCGCACGCCTTGAGCGCGCCCTGGTGAACTTTTTTCTCGACAGGCACACCCGGTACAGCGACTACCTTGAGGTCAGCCCGCCCTACATGGTCAACCGCACCTCAATGACAGGCACGGCCCAGTTGCCCAAGTTTGAGGAAGACCTTTTCAAGCTGGCCGAGTGGGACTATTTTCTCATTCCCACGGCGGAAGTACCGCTGACCAACCTGCATGCGGGCGAAGTGCTTGAAGAGTCCGACCTGCCGCGCGCCTACTGCGCGGCCACGCCCTGCTTCCGTTCCGAAGCGGGCAGTGCCGGCAAGGATACGCGGGGCATCATTCGCCTGCACCAGTTCACCAAGGTGGAAATGGTGCGCTTTGCCCACCCCGAGGACAGCTTCAACCAGCTTGAGCTTATGCGCGGCCATGCCTGCAGCCTGCTGGAACTGCTGGAATTGCCCCACCGCGTCATCACCCTCTGCACAGGCGACATGGGCTTTGCCTCTGCCAAGACGTATGACGTGGAAGTATGGCTGCCCGCCCAGAAAACCTACCGCGAAATCTCGTCCTGCTCCAACTGCACGGACTTTCAGGCCCGCCGCGCGGACATTCGCTTCAAGCCCAAAGGCGGCAAGACAGCTTTTGCCCACACCCTCAACGGCTCCGGCCTGCCCACCGGGCGCACCATTGCCGCCATTCTGGAAAACGGCCAGCAAAAAGACGGCAGCGTGACCCTGCCCAGGGTGCTGGTTCCCTACATGGACGGAGTGGAAAATATCGAACCGGCTCAGGACAGGTAGACACTTCTGACGGCAAGCGCCTCAAAAGCATCTTTCAGGGCACACTTCCGTGCCGGGAGCAGACATGCACGCGGGTGCGTGCGCGACATGCGCATTGACAAAAATAGGGGGCTTTGACGCCAGACACTTGCCTTTACGGCATGGCTGGCGGCAAAGCCCCTTTGTCATGCAGACAGCATGGTCTTGTCACATGTGCTCCGGCATCTGCGCCCACAGACCGCAAGCATAACCCCGCAAGCGGATGCCGCCGAAAGGCGTGCGAGGGCCGTGCAGGCTGCCACAATCTGCGGAACAAGACCGTCTTGAGCCATCCCAACTCTGGGAGCAGGCTTTCTCAAAGGGCAAAACGCCCTAAAAAACCATCTTGAGCAGAGTCACGTTCATATGCCGCAGCTTGCCTTCCGCAAATGCGCCAAAGGCCCTGAAGTGCGGCGTGCCGTTATGCGCGTCCAGCGCTTCCTGTGAAGCCCAGGTTTCAAACACAAAAAAACGGCACATATTGGAAACATCCTCGGTAAGATCATAGCGTCGGTTGCCGTATTCTCCACGGCTGCCGTCCACCAGAGCGCGCAGTTCGGGCATGAAGGCTTCGCGATACTGCGGCAGCACTTCCAGTTCGGCCACTATATGTATTTCACTCACAGCACTGCTTCCTTTTTGTCGGACGGCCCCGTGCCGCCCTGCTTTTTTCGTTCAAGAGCCTCGGCCACGGCCTGAGCCAGACCGCCCAGCGAGGTTTCCTTGTAGCGGGACTGCAAATCAAGGCCCGTGCGATACATGACCTCAATGATGGCATCCAGAGAGATCACGCGCTGTCGCCCGTCTTCCAGCCGTGAAAGCTGGGCGCAGTTGACCGCGCGCTCGGCAGCCACCCCGTTGCGTTCGATGCAGGGTATCTGCACAAGGCCGCCCACAGGATCGCAGGTAAGGCCCAGGTTATGTTCCATGCCGATCTCCGCTGCCACCTCTACCTGCTTCACACTGCCGCCTGTCACCGCGCAGTAGGCTCCGGCCGCCATTGAGCAGGCCACACCCACTTCGCCCTGACAGCCCACCTCTGCCCCGGAAATGGAGGCGTTGAGCTTGTAAAAAAGACCGATGGCTCCGGCCGTAAGCAGAAAGTCCAGAGCGCCTTCTTCCGTCGCGTGGGGGTAGAAATTCTGGTAGTAGGTCAGCACTGCGGGGACAATGCCTGCCGCGCCGTTGGTGGGAGCCGTGACCACCCGTCCGCCGGAGGCGTTCTCCTCGGCAACGGCAAAGGCGTACAGCGTGGGCCACAGGCTCAGGTCGCGGCGGCCCTGCGCCTGAAGAGCGCTTACCTTGCGCAGCAGATTGGGCGCGCGGCGGCGCACGTTGTACCCGCCGGGCAATATGCCGTCAGTATAACAGCCGCGCTCCACCGAATCACGCATGACATCCATGACGGCCTGTGCGCGGCGCCGCACCTCGGCCTCTGAATGCCAGAAACTCTCATTGATCATGACGACCTGGGCTACGGTCCTGCCTTCCCGCTCGCAATGGGCAAACAGCTCTTCGGCATTGTCGTATACGTAGGGCGGCGCGGGGTATTCTTCCGGCCCGGTTTCAAAATCCGCATCAGTACGGATAAAACCGCCGCCGATGGAATAGTACACACGCGAGTGCAGCTCCGTGCCGTCAGCGGTGTGGGCCACAAGCTTCATGGCGTTGGAATGCCGGGGCAGAAACATGCCCTTGTGCAGGCGCATGTCGCGCTCATATACGAAGGGGATGTGGCGCGCGCAAATGAGGTTCAGATCCGCATTGTTTTTCAGCTCCGCTGTGCGCCGGGCCAGATGGGCCGTATCAACAGTGGCCGGTTCCTCACCCTCAAGGCCACCGAGAATGGCTCCGGTCGTACCGTGCCCTTCACCCGTAAGCGCCAGAGAACCAAAAAGATCCACGGTTACGCGCCCGGTCAGGGGCAACAGCCCCAGCACCGCCAGTTCGCCTGCAAATGCCTTGCCCGCCACCATGGGACCCACGGTATGCGAACTGGACGGCCCGATGCCGATTTTGAACAGATCAAAAACGCTCAACATGACGTCCCCCGCGAAAGAATGTGCGGTCACGCGCAAGGGTGCGCAACTCCGCCTATTCTCTTGTGACACAGGAGGACCCGGCACGCAACGTATGGCGGGGCGGCACGGGGGCTTGCACTCATTGCCGTTTGGGGCGTCTGCGTGAGGGGGGGGGAAGGGGAAAGGGGAAAGGGGGCTGGTCTTCGAGACGGGTTTGTGTTGCCCTGCGGGCACAGCGGCTTTTCCTTTCATCTTGTTTGGGCCGCCTGCGCGGCGGGCGGCAAGGTGGGGCCGGTTATGGGGCTTCGCCCCCTTCTCGGCCCCCCTTGCATCCCCCCCGAAGCACCCCCTTGTCCTCCCCAGACCGACAAATACCGTTTTTCGGGGGCGGCTGCGCACGAACCTCGCCGACGTGTCGGCTTCGGTTCTTTATGACGCCGCCCCCGGCAACAGCTTGCCCCTGACAAGGACATTGCACAAACATACGCAGTCGTGCATAGTTGCAGCAAATTCAATGATGAGAAACAGCATAGGCAAAGGTACACCGGCCCGTGAACGGTGCGTCAGACGCAAGCAGCGCCTACCATTTCACCTGAGGCAAGGACAAAGCAGGCATAGAATCGATCACAAATGGCTTCGTACTGATGTGATGCTAAAACAATAATTTCTGGGACAAGTGAATCCAATTTGCACAAAACAAATAATATGAACACTGCCAAACATACGCAGTCGTGCACCGTTGCAGCAAATTCAACGATGATAAACAGCATGGGCAAAGGTACACTGACCCGTGAACGGTGCGTCAGACATGATCAGCGCCTGACTGAGGGGCAAGAAGCACTATACGTGCAGACCGCAGACTGAGTTATTCGCTCTACGCTTTCTGACTGAATATGGATTGAGAAAATGTAGATTGAGGCGAGGGTTTGCCCTACGAAAAATTTTCTCTGCGGACAACCGGTTGCTTGCGGTATCCAGACGCCCCTGAATTTTTCATGCAGGGGAAAGGGGCGGATGGCGTTGCGCGGCGCGGAGGGAGATCACCGAGCGAAGCGAGGAAGCTCCCGCAGCAAAAGACGCGCAGCCCTCGAAAGGCGACGGAAGAGGGAAAGCCCGGCGGGTGCTCCGGGGGGAGTGCAGAGGGGGCCTCGGAGGGGCGCAGCCCCTAACAGGCCCCCTCTGCCGCACGCCGCGCAGGCGGCCCAATCAACATCAAAGAAAAAGCCTCCACGCCCGCAGGGCGGCAGTATTCCTTCTCGAAGGCCGCCCTCGGTAACAGCTTGCCCCTGACAAGGACACTGCACAAACCCTGCCCACAGGGCAACTACTTCAGCGTAATGACAAAATCATGAATGCAGGTCACAGCCCTGACCGTGAACCGCTCACACATGTGCGGCGGATCATCGAGCCGAAAGCCGCCGGGCCGCAGATCGCGACAGTCAAGACTACCGAATTGCCTTGTAAAAACAGTTGCATAACGTGCGCAAAGCGCCACCACCTCTTCATCGCTCTTTCCCAGTGTCTCGCCATAAAGACCAAGAAAAAGCAACGCCCCTTCTATCAGCCCGCACTGGCCGCCCGTTCCTCCGGCTCCGTGACAGCCCCGCACCGCGTGATACAGTTGCGGATGCACGGACAGCCCCGTCAGACGTTCCAGACAGTACAGGGTGGTATACGCGCAGTTGGCGTTTTTTTCCCAATAGCAGCCATGCACCAGCTCAACAATACGTTCCTGTGTGCCCATGCTCATGTCACACTCCGAGCAGCTTTTTCCAGCGCGGCAGCGCCGGGTCCAAATCCAGATAGTCCGGGGGCAGATGCAACGGCGCCGCGCCTGCGAGGGCCAGGGCCACGTCTTCCACATTGCCCGTGCGCGGCAGTGTCGCCACGTCCTGCAGGGGACAAAGGTCAAAATCGTCCACGGGCAGCATGCTCATGACGGGCAAGCCCTTGAGGGCTGCCTCCAGCGCCACGGTTGTGGAGTTCGACGACCAGACGAGCACACCGGCAGCAAGTTCCTCGGCAATGGCCCCCCGCGCTATGCGCACCTCGTCAAAACGGCGGCCCAGCAGGGCGCGCAGGCGCTCCTCCACCGGCAGATAGGGGTGAGGCTTGACCACGATCTGCCAGCCGTCCAGCAGTCCGGCGTGCAGGGCGCGGGCCAGCAAAACCAGATGTGCCTCTGTTTCATCCCTGAAAAAGCTCGTGACAGCCAGCAGCCTTTTCGCCCGCACAGACGCGGCCACCGGTTCAGATACCGGCGCAGAGGCACTTTGCTGTGATGCTTTTTCCTCGGCAAGATACAGATAGCGCAGAGCTTCGACTTTTCCCAGCCTTTCCGGCGGCAGACCCGCCTGAAGCCATTGGCGGCAGGCCGAACCTCCGTTACCGCGCACAAGGTCGGGCTGGAAGACGGCGCAGGGGCCTTCAAAAGTGCGGGGATCATCAAAATAGCGAAAATCCGTGGGCCGCACGGTGGAGTGCTGTGCACCCACAACCGCGCCAGGGGCAGCCTCTGCGACAGCACCGCTGCGCGCGTCCTGCAGGGGCGCAGCCTGTGTGGTCGCTTCCGGTACGTCCCCGGCCTGCGCGGGCGCAACACAATGCATGGCATGGCTCAGCATGCGTTCCCAGGGGCAGTTTTCAAGGGGAAAAAGCGTCCAGCGCTGCTGGCCCGCTGCCTGCGCGTAAACATCGAACGCCCGTTGCTGCAAACAGCGCTCAAGCCCTCTCCAGCCCCTGAAGGATTCGGCCCAGTATTCGCCCAGATACGGCCAGAAATTGACATTTGACCCGGCAAAGCGAAAAGCCGGACGCACGGCACGTTCAAGCCTGAAACTGCTCACGCACAGGCGCAGATGCCGCCAGAGGGCGGCCCACAGGTCGCGGTGACGCAAAAACTCTTCAAGATAATGAAAGCTCGCGCCGTCCCTGTTTTCCTGCCGAAAACGGTCACGCAGGGCGATGCACTGCTCAAGACTCAACTGCGGCGCGGGAAAGCGGATAAAAAGCCAGCGCACCCACGGCGCGCCCTCTTTTTTGAAAGACCCGTCAAGCGCGTCGTGCAGGCTTTCCCAATACCGGGAGCGAAAGCGCCCTTCTCCGGCCGCCTTCAGGTCCACATTGGGAAAATAGGTGGCAATGGTGGCTGCAGGCAGCGGCCCGTCCGGCCCCTGTACCGGGGGCAGAGCCTTGCCCGCTTCCGCAACGGCAGGCAGCCTGCGCCGCACTGACCACAGCCAGTGGGCATAGCGCGCCAGAGCACGCAACGGAGCCGGAGCCGCATTGTACAGGCGGCGCATCAGACTCATGGCCGGCATGAGGCCCACCCCGCTTTCGTGCTGCTCGATAAAGGTGCGCCCCGATGCGGCACACATGCCCGCCAGCACCTCACGCAAGGGGGCGTCCCCTCCGCAAAGGCGCAGGGCCGTGTACCGGCCTTCGTCCATAAGCCGTTCAAGGGCGCGCAGCTTGTAAACGGTATACAGGCCGGGCGTCATCTTGGGATGACGCTCATAGAGCAGCGAGCACCACCACATGGACAGCCCGTGGCCGCCCCGCAGGCGTTCCTGCACTTCTTTGCCACCGACCCCGAGGCGACCCAGATCATAGGCCCAGGCCGTGTGCTCGGCGCGGATGGACTCAAGGTCATTGCGCAACCGGGCAGACAGGGACACGTGCCCCTCCGGGGCGTCCCAGCCTTCCCACTGCACAACGGTCTGGGTGTCGCCGTTCCTGAAGCTTTCAGGATTGATCGGGCATGGGCCCAGATCAGGGGCGACCGGCCCTGCAATGAGGATAAGTTCCTTCATGAGCGTTCCCGGCTCCTGTCAGGCTCTGCGCCAGAGGCGTCATCCTCGTCCCACAGGGGACCGGCGCTGATTCCCGCGCTGCGCCCTGTGCTCAGATCGTTGAGCGCCGCCCAGATGGACAGGCCGTAAGGCGGATAGAGCACACCTTTTTCAGTAATGATACCGCTGATATATTCCGCAGGTGTCACGTCAAAGGCAAAATTGTAGACAGGGACGTTTTCCGGGCACAGGCGCGTTTCTCCCACATGGGTCACCTCAAGATCCGGGCGCTCCTCAATGGGGATGGCCGCGCCGTCGGGCGTGGCCGGATCAATGGTGGAAAGCGGCGCAGCCACATAGAAAGGAATATGAAAATGCCTGGCGAGCAGCGCCACGCCGTAGGTTCCTATCTTGTTGGCCGTATCGCCGTTGGCCGCGATGCGGTCGGCCCCCACCACCACGCGCTGCACCAGCCCCCTGCTCATGAGCAGGGCGCAGGCATTGTCGCAGGCCACGGTCACGGGGATGCCGTCCCGCTCAAGCTCCCATGCCGTAAGGCGCGCACCCTGAAGAAAGGGGCGGGTCTCATCGGCAATGACGCTGATGTTCTTGCCCGCCTCCACCGCGGCACGAATGACACCAAGGGCAGTGCCGTAGCCCGCGGTTGCCAGCGCTCCGGCATTGCAATGCGTGAGCACGCAATCCCCGTCCTCGATGCAGGCCGCGCCGTGACGGCCCAGGGTTTTGCAGACGGCCACGTCTTCATCCTGCATGGTCTGGGCCGCGTGGGTAAAGGCCGTCAAAAGGGGCGCGGGATCACCCGCCTCGCCACCCGCCGCAAGCCAGACACCGCGCATGCGGTCAACAGCCCAGCGCAGATTCACGGCAGTGGGCCTGGCGGCGGCGATGCGCTCCATGCCCAGCTCAAGCCGTGCGGCCCAGTCAGGCCCCTGAGCCTCCCTGAGGGCCAGCACGCAGCCCCAGGCCGCCGTAACCCCGATGGCGGGCGCGCCGCGAACCACCATGGTTTGCAGGGCATAAACCACGTCTTCCACCGTGCGACAGACAAAGTCGGCTTCCTGCGCAGGCAGAAACCGCTGGTCAAGCAGGTGCAGTTCAAAAGTCTGGTGATCAAAACGTATGTGGTCGTCCATGCTTTCCTCCGGTGGCATACCCTCTGACCATACAACACAATAGCCTGAAAGCAAAGATGACCGGGCGCATGCCCGCTTGAGGCGCAGGATATGCCCGGCACTGACAGAACTTGTGTAACAATGTGAAAAGAAGGGTTTAATTGACTTTTGCAGTGCCGCGAAGCTTTACAAACAGGCTTTTCGCTGGCTATGCTGCACCACACTGAAGAGGACGCGCCCGCAGGCGTTCGCTGCGTCCGCGCCAAGGCGCGGCAGCGCGCGACTTTTCAGGCAGCGCGGCAGGCAACACCGCAGACCGCGCCAACGCAAGGGCGCTTTTGCCTTTGACGGGACAATCATCATGCTCCGGAGCAGGACAATGGAAGAGTTTTCACGCATTCGCCGTCTGCCCCCCTACGTTTTCGCCGTGGTGGGGGACCTCAAGATGCAACTTCGTCGGCAGAATATCGACATCGTGGACTTCAGCATGGGCAACCCGGACATTCCCACGCCCGCCCCCATTGTGGAAAAGCTCACCGAGGCCGCAGCCAAGCCCATCAACCACCGCTACTCCCTTTCCCGCGGCATCCCCAACCTGCGCAAGGCCGTGTGCGACCGCTACAAGCGCCACTTTGGCGTAGAGCTTGACCCGGACAGTGAAGCTATCGTGACCATGGGCTCCAAAGAAGGACTGGCCCACCTTTCGCTCGCCATGCTTGAGCCGGGCGATGTGGTGCTTGCGCCGGACCCCACCTATCCCATTCACAAATACGCGCCCGTTATTGCAGGCGCGGATGTGCGCAGCGTGCCCATTGGCTCCGGCCGCGACTTTTTTGAAGACCTCGAGGCCGCCATGCGGCATGCCTGGCCCAAGCCCAAGCTGCTTTTTCTCTGCTATCCGCACAACCCGACCACCGAAGTGACAGACCTGGCCTTTTTTGAAAGGATTGTTGACTTCGCCAAGGCCAACAACATCTGGGTCATCCACGATCTGGCCTACGCGGACCTTGTGTTTGACGGCTACAAGGCGCCGAGCTTTCTTCAGGCCAAGGGGGCCAAGGACGTGGGCGTGGAATTTTACACCCTGTCCAAAAGCTACTCCATGCCCGGCTGGCGCGTGGGCTTCTGCATGGGCAACAAGCAGCTTATCCACGCCCTCGGGCGCATCAAGAGCTATCTTGACTACGGCATCTTCCAGCCCGTGCAGATCGCGGCCACAGTAGCCCTCAACGGTTCCGAAGACTGTGTGAACAATATCTGCAATATCTACAAGGAACGGCGCGACCGCCTCATTGACGGCCTGAACCGCATCGGCTGGGAAGTGCCCTCGCCCAAGGCCACCATGTTTGTGTGGGCGCGCATACCTGAGGCCTTTCGCAAGATGGGTTCGGTGGAGTTTTCCAAGCTGCTGCTCACTGAGGCCCATGTGGCGGTTTCTCCGGGTCTGGGCTTCGGCTCCTACGGAGACGAGTTTGTGCGCTTTGCCCTGATTGAAAACGAGCACCGCACCCGACAGGCCATCAGCAGCATGCGCAAGATGCTGTCCGGCACGTCCGACTAGAGCAGATCAACGTTGAGAATGTACATTCCCAACGTTGAGGCCACCCTCGCTTCGATGCCTAACCGCGCAAGCAAATAGCGCTTGCATCTTTGCGGCGGGCGGCTGCTCACGCAGCCTCCAGGGCACTTTCAAAGTGAAATTGCTCCGGAGGGGTTTCAAGGCCATATTGCAGGGAAACCGTGACAGAGAGCCTCATGAAAAGATAAAAACACCGGCGGGCAGTGTCTGCCAGGTAAAACGAACACACGAAGTCCGGGCCACACGGCCCGGACTTCGGCAAAAAAGGTGCCTCATCAGTTACGGTACGGCAACCGGGCACTTCAGGAGACATCATGACCAAGAACAGCGACAAGCCACTTGTAGTGGGTCTGGCCGGATTCGGCACAGTGGGCGGCGGCCTGGTGCGCCTGCTTGAAGAAAACGCGGACCTCATCCGCCGCCGCTCGGGTCGGGATATCCTGATCAGAAAGGTGCTCGTGCGCAATGCCAAAAAGGCGCGCAGCGTTCCCCTGCCCGAAGGGGCCGAACTGACCACCAATCCGCGCGACCTGACGGATGACCCGCAAATCGACGTGCTGGTGGAGCTTATGGGCGGCATTGACCATGCCCGTGACCTCATCGACCGCGCTCTGGATCAGGGCAAGCACATTGTCACGGCCAACAAGGCGCTGCTGGCCGAAGAGGGCCTTTCGCTCTTCCAGAAAGCCGACCGCAAAAAGCGCATCCTGCGCTATGAGGCCAGCGTGGCCGGGGCCGTACCCATTGTGGAGGCCCTCAAGGAAAGCCTTACGGGCAACCGCATCCAGTCCCTCATGGGCATTCTCAACGGCACAAGCAACTATATCCTGTCCGAAATGACCTCCAACGGGCTGGATTTTGACGTTGCCCTCAAGCAGGCCCAGCAACTGGGCTATGCCGAGGCCGACCCCACCCTGGACATTGACGGCCACGACGCGGCCCACAAGCTTATTCTGCTTATCCGCCTTGCCTTCGGGGCCAACTACCCCTATACAGCCCTTTCCGTGCGCGGCATTCGCGGGCTTTCGGCGCTGGACATCCGGCTGGCCCGGGAATTCGGCTACCGCATAAAGCTCATCGGTCAGGTGCGGCAGGTTCCCTGTCCCGAGGAAAAAATCGACGGCAACGATTGCGGTGAAGGCCCGGTGCGCCTTGAAGCCGGTGTTTTTCCCGCCCTTGTGTACCACAAGTATCTGCTGGCCCGCGTGGGCGGCGCGTACAACGCCGTGCGCGTGGATGCCAATGCGTCTGGCCCCCTGTTTTTCCACGGACGCGGCGCGGGCGATCTGCCCACCGCCGGAGCCGTGCTGGCCGACCTGCTGGCCGTGGCCCGCGATGAACGGCCCAACAATACGGGATTTGTGGGCAAAGACCTGCCCAAGGCCGCTATTGTACCGCCCGAAGAGTGGCGCTCGTGCTACTATGTGCGCGTGATGGTGCAGGACGCTCCGGGTGTGCTGCGCGATCTTTCAGGCTGCATGGCCGCAGAAGGCATCAGCATGGCTCAGGTCATCCAGAAGTCTGATGAAGGCCACGGCGTGCCGCTTGTTTTCATGACTCACGAAACCACAGCCCAGGCCATGAGCGACGCCCTGCAGCGCACTCTTGACGCCGGGCTGCTCAAAGAACCCGCGGTGTACTTCCGCGTGCTGGGTGGTGAATGATAATTCTCGATCAACCGTACGTCTCCCCGGAACTGGCGGCCTATGCCGCCAGCCGGCAGGAGCCGGTACTGGATAACGACATGGCCCGCGCCTGCGCGGCCGAGCTTGAAGCCCAGGGCATGCCCGCTCTCAACATTGTGTCTGAAGACCGCTTTGCCGCCCTGCTGCGCGAGGGGCAAGACCGTGAAGACGCCGTGCCGCCCCGCCTGTATACCTGCTCGGAAAATTCCCTTGCATGGGTAACGGCCCATTGCGCACAGCCTTTGGCCTGCGCCATTGAAAAGCTCAAAAACAAGGCCCTTACCCGCGAACTGCTCCGTCCGCTGGACCCGGACTATTACTACCGGCGCCTTGATTTTGCGCAAATGCAGGCCCTGCCCTTCGACGAGCTGCGCACACCCTGCATACTCAAGCCCGCAGTGGGATTTTTCAGCCTCGGCGTTTACCGCATCAATAATGCGGACGACTGGCAGACAGCCAGAGCCGCCATTGCCGAAGAATCCACGCGCTGGTCGGAGCAGTATCCGCAGTCCGTAGTTGACGGCGACGACTGGCTGCTGGAAGAATACATCGAGGGCGACGAGTTTGCCGTGGACGTGTATTTTGACCAGAACGGCCGCGCCGTCATCTGCAATATTCTGCGCCACGAGTTTGCGGGTGACGATGACGTGAGCGACCGCCTGTACTACACAAGCGCCGCCATCATCCGCGACCGTCTGGCGGAATTTGAAACATGGTTCAACAGGGTCAACGCCATTCTGGGCCTGCGCAATTTTCCCACGCATGTGGAGTTGCGCCGCAGCGCCGCCGGGCGTATTCTGCCCATTGAATTCAATCCGCTGCGCTTTGCCGGGTGGTGCAGCACGGACGTGAGCCTTTTTGCCTGGGGCTTTCATTCGTACGGCTGTTTTCTTGAAGGCACGCGCCCCTGCTGGGAAGAGGCGCTCAAGGGCAAAGAGGGCAATCTCTATACCTTCATGGCCCTGAACAAACCCGCCAACTGCCCGACCATCCGCGACTTTGACTATGAGGCCCTGTGCCGCCGCTTTGCAAAGGTGCTGCGCCTGCGCAAGAACGACTATTCCCGCTACGGCCTGTTTGGCTTTTTGTATACCGAAACCCCCGAAAACCAGAGGGAAGAACTGGACTATATCGCCAGTTCCGACCTGATGGAATTCGCGAGCTTCTGACAGCAGGAGGCTGCCTGTGCTGCATCTGGAAATTGAAACAACATGCCGTTGCGACATGCGCGACATTACAATGCAGCTACGCAGTCTGGTGCGGCGCAATTCCATTGAAAAGGGCTGGCGCAACGGCGTGCTGGCCCTTTTTTGCCCGCACACCACCTGCGGCCTGACGGTCAACGAAGGGGCAGACCCTGACGTGCGCCGCGACATGCTCACCTTTTTCAGCGACCTCGTGCCTCGTCACGGCGACTACCATCACGCCGAGGGCAACAGCGATGCCCACATCAAGACCACCCTGCACGGGCCGTCCCTGACGCTTTTTGTGGAGCACGGCGAACTGTGCCTTGGCACATGGCAGTCCGTCTATCTGTGCGAAGGCGATGGCCCGCGTCGGCGCACCGTCTGGCTGCAGTGGCTGGCAGGACAGGAAGAATAGCCGCTACCCCCGCGCCTGCGCCGTCTGTGCCTTCACAGCCTCGCCGGGCATGTACCGTACCTGCCGCCAAAAACGCGGCGGCGGCAAGCGTGCCGCCCCGGCTGTGCTGACCGGCAGCCACGACCGTGTTGCCGCGCCAGCCATTCCGCTCCCGCTCCGCGCCTGCCGCGCGTTCTTCTGACCGGTGCTCCACCCTTGCCGGAAGAGGTCCCGTGGGGTAAAACAGCCCACACCCTTTGACCAGCCCGCCGGGCCGCCCGCCATGATCATTCATATCGATATGGACGCCTTTTTTGCCTCTGTGGAGCAAATGGACAACCCCGACCTGCGGGGCCGCCCGGTAATTGTGGGCGGCAGCAGCGACAGGGGGGTTGTTTCCACCTGCTCGTACGAGGCCCGCACCTTCGGTGTACACTCGGCCATGCCCATGGTCGTGGCGCGGCGTCTGTGCCCGCAGGCTGTCGTTGTGCGGGGGCGCTACCAGCGCTATGCCGAGCTTTCCCACGCCATCATGTCTGCCCTGAAGGACTTTTCGCCGCTGGTGGAACCGGCCAGCGTGGATGAAGCGTATATGGACGCCACGGGCCTTGAGCGCCTTTTCGGGCCACTGGAGGCGCTGGTGGCAGCCATCAAGGCCCGCGTCGAGGAAGTCACCGGAGGACTGACCTGCTCCGTGGGCGCGGCTCCGGTCAAATTTCTTGCCAAGATATGTTCGGATGTAAACAAGCCCGACGGTGTATTCATCTTGCGGCAGGAAGAAATGGACACATTTCTGTGTGCCCTGCCTGTGGGCAGGATTCCCGGTGTCGGCAAGCGCACGGTGCAGAGCCTTCAGGACCTTGGCGTCAGAACCGTGGGGCAGTTGCGCCGCTTCAGCCCGGACTTTATGGAGCGCCGTTTCGGCAAGTGGGGCCTTGCCCTCTACGAGCGTGCCCAGGGGCGGGACAGCCGCAAGGTTGAGACTGAACGCGAAGCCAAGAGCGAAAGCGCAGAATGCACCTTTGCCGAAGACACGCGGGACAGAGATTTTCTGCAACGCATGCTCATGGCCCATGCCGAACGCGTGGGCAGTTCACTGCGGCGGCACGGTTACCGGGGGCGCACCATCACCCTCAAGGTAAAATTTTGCGACTTCAGGCAGATCACGCGCTCCCGCACGCTGGAAGAACCCGTCAATGCCACGGAAACCATTTTTGAAACAGGCTGCCGCCTGCTGGCAGACTTGCCCCTTCCACAGCCCGTGCGCCTCATCGGCCTTGGTGTATCCGGCTTTGATGCGCCCCCCGGCCAGCTTTTTCTGCCCGGCACGGGCAAGGTGGCGGGGCAGAAGCTTGACCCGCAGGTGGAAGCCAGAAGACAGAAGCTTGACGCCGCGCTGGACAGCCTGCGCGAGAAATTCGGCAAGCAGGCTGTCCAGCGCGGACGGCTGTTCACTCTGGCCCGGCAGCAGGACGCACCGGAGCGCGTAAACAACGGCAAGGGCGATGGTGTGCAAGACCCGCCAGAAAACGGCAGCAGAAAAAACCGGGAAGAAGCACCGTAAGCCGGTTTGAAACGCGGGCCTGTGTCGTGGCGCACGCGCAGTACAGGCCGGTCGCCACGCACACGACGTCCAGCCCCGGCGCACGATGTACGGCCTGCCCCCGCGCCCGCAGATCGCGTGGCGTGCCCGCACCTCACTGTACCGGCGGCCCGGCGCAGACCGCCCTCGCCACACGCTCTTGAAGCAATTTCACTTTGAAATCGCTCTGGCGGCTGCGTGAGCCGTCGCCCGCTCTAGCTGATCCGGCTGTCTTCCGGATCACCCATCCTGCAAATGATATCAAACTCCTCTCTGGTAACGGGCATGACAGAAAGCCGTGACCCCTTGCGCAAAAGCTCCATGCCCAGCAAGGCGGGAACCATGCGCATGGCCTTGAGCGGCACAGGATTGGCAAACTTTTTGACAAAACGCACGTCCACCGCGAACCAGAGCGGCTTTTCCGGGGTCGACCTGGGGTCAAAGTGTTCGTCTTCCGGCTCCCAGGCCGTGGGGTCAGGATAACCGGCCCTGACTACGCGGGCCACACCAGCCGCCGAAGGCGCAGTCACGCTGTGGTAAAAGATGACCATGTCGCCCACGGCCACCTGATCACGAAGGAAATTACGCGCCTGAAAATTGCGCACGCCGCCCCAACTGGTGATCTGGTCAGGCTCGGCCGCAAGGTCGTCGATGGAATAGCACCCCGGCTCCGACTTCAGCAGCCAATATTTTTTTTCCATATGGTATCTCCGCGCCACAGCCCGGCCAGCAAAACCATCACCGCGGCATGCATTTTTTACGTGCGGCAGCCCTGACTCATGACTCCGGCAGGTTTGTGCAAAAATCTCCCCGGGCGTTCACCCCGCACACAGGCACTGCCGGGTCAAAACATCAGGATTGTCGCCGCTTGAACATTTTTTCCAGCTCCGGGCCGTCCCAGCGCAGCACGCAGGGGCGTCCGTGCGGGCAGTATTCCCTGTCAGGAGCGGCAAGCCACTGACGCAGCAGACCGGCAGCCTCGTCGTCCGTCAGGCGCTGCCCTGCCTTGATGGCCGCCTTGCAGGACATGGAAATGAACATGCCCGCCAGATCATCCTTGCGTCCGGCCAGCGCTTCGCGCAAAAAATCTCTGGCTTCGGCGCGGGACAGCATGGGCGGCATGCCCCTGACCTCAAGCCCTGCGCCGGAGCTTTCAAAAACAAAGCCCAGAGATTCAAGATTCTCGCGCAGTTCAAACAGGCGCTCGCGCTCCGCAGGATGCAGCGGCAGTTCAAGCGGCAGGGCCAGCAACTGCCCGGAACCGGCAAAACCGCCCCGGCGCATGCGGGTATAGAGTACACGCTCGTGAGCCGCATGCTGATCAAGCAGGATCAGGGCGCTGTCCCTGTCGCGCAGTACCAGATAGGTATTTGCCACCTGCCCCAGATACTCCAGAGCCTCCACGCGCAGGGGCTGGCGGTTTCCGTCATGCCCGGCGGCCCCCCCCCCGGCAGAAGCGCTGTCCCCGAAAACATGATCCGGGCCGCTGTCCACCTGCGCTCCCTGCGCGGCATACGAACTGCTGCCCTCGGCCATGCCGTGGCTGGGCGCACTTTCGCGCACCACAAAAAGCGCTTCCGGTGTGGAACCGGCAAGCGCGGCAGCCTCCGCACAAGCGGGCTGGCCGGAAAAAGACGCACCAGAAGAGGGTTGATCGCAAGCGCCCGCGCTGTTTCCGGTCATCCCCGCGTCGCCCGTCCCATACGCGGCGGGGCCGCCGGGAAATACCGGTTCTGAAGTCTCGGGGCTTGCCGCGGGGTCGAGTGGGCTGCCGAATCCCGGCAGAGTGCCGTGGGCAGCGTGCCCGGCGTCGCCTCCTCCCATTGCGGCGGGCGCGCTGACACGCCATTCCCCCCGGCTGTCGGCGTAGTCCCGTTCCTGCCGCTCCACGAGCGGGGGATTGTCCAGACGCCCCCAGAAACCCTGAGGCCGCGGCGCAGCACCCGTCTGCCCACCCAGGGCTGCAGGCGCGCCGGGGGAATCGGAAGGGCCGGAAGCCGTCGTTTCGTGCCACGCGGCCTCGGCCACGTCAAAAGACGTGACAAGCGCTCCCTGCACCGCGTGCAGAACAGCGGAAAAAACAGCGGATTCGTCCCTGAACCGCACCTCGCTCTTGGCCGGGTGCACATTCACGTCCACTTCGGCCGGGTCCATTTCAACAAAAAGAACAATCTGCGGGTAATCCCTGCTGGTCATACGGCCTTTATAGGCTTCGCGCACGGCGGCCAGCAGGCGCTTGTCCGTAACGGAACGGCCGTTGACATACAAAAGGATGCGGTCGCCACGCGGCTGGCTCACATTGGGCAGGGCCGCCAGACCGTGCGCGCGAATGCCATGCCGTCGTCCGTCAAAGGGGCGCAGGGCATCCACAATCAGGCGCGGCCACAAAACCGCCAGTCGCTCGGCAAGGGTCTGGCCCGGCAAAAAGCGCAGGGCCTCCCGCTCACCGGAGTGCAGGCAAAAACCCACCTGCGGCCGCGTCAGGGCAAGACGGGCCAGCCAATCCTGCGCACGCCGGAACTCGGTGGAGGGGGTCTTTAAAAACTTCAGCCGCGCTGGTATGTTGGAAAAAAGATCACGCACCTCCACCAGCGTTCCCCGATGCAGGGCCGCCGGGCCGGAGCTTTTGAGCAGGCCGTGTTCCACCTCTATGCGGTGGGCCGCAGTCTGCCCCGCAGCGTCCTGAACGGCGGAGGTCATGCTAAAGCGCGACACCGAAGCGATGCTCGGCAGAGCCTCGCCCCGGAAGCCGTAGGAAAGGATACGCTCAAGGTCTTCAAGGCAGCTTATTTTGCTGGTGGCGTGGCGGGTGACGGCCAGTTCCAGGTCTTCCGCAGGGATACCGCAGCCGTCATCCTGTACGCTGATACGGCTTTGCCCGCCGTTTTCAAGGCAGACATCGACCTGACGGGCCTGGGCATCCAGGCTGTTTTCCACCAGTTCTTTCAACACGCTGGCGGGCCGTTCAACCACTTCGCCAGCGGCGATCTGATTGCGCAGCTCGGGCGGCAGCAGGCGTATATGACTATTTTTTTCAGACATGGTTTCAGTGTATGCGGCCCTGTGCGGCATGGCAAGCGGCGGCGCAGGCCGGGAAAAAGCACCCCCGCAGGGCCGCGCAGGGCTTGCCTTGCCGCCAGAGGTGCTTATGTATGGAAGGCAAGGCTGAAAAGGCGCGATGCCGCAAACACGCGGGCCAACGCAGCGCGCCGGATGCTGAGGGAGGAAACAATGCACGAAAACATCATGAAAGCCATTGCCGAACCCTTGCGCGGGCCCCTGTCGCCCAAGGGCTATGACCCTGAACTTCTGTATGTGGAGTGCGGCCGTTGCGGGTCGCCCGTCATGTGGGAACAGGGCAAGGCCACACATATTCTCGGGATAGCGGGCATTGACCCGCTGGAACTGGACTCGTCCTGCCTGCTGGTGACTGATGCCTGCCCCCTTTGTGGCGGTCAGGGACACTACACCGTACAGGTTTTTCGCGTCAGCGGCGACGCGCAGACACGCCGCCCGCCCTATTTCGGCAATGCGTAGACTGCGGCGGGATACCCCACCCGCCCGATCCCGGGGCCGCCGGTTCATGTGCCCGGCGGCCCTTTTTTTCGCCAACGGGCTTTGAGGATCTACACTCTCAAAGATTACCCCGGCGCCTGACCGCGCAAATGCGCCGCACATGCACCGTTGTGGTGCGCTGCACTTTTGCGCAGCGTCAGGGCATCTGCACTTTTTCTAGAGCAATTAACGAATGAAATGAGTTAACTGCTCTGCAAGGATTTTCTTGA
>CAJMLK010000030.1 GCA_905214305.1 uncultured bacterium | reverse complement strand
TCACCCTTTCCCTCACTCGGTTTGCTGTTGTCTGCTAACTCCAGCTTTACCGATTCGGGGAGGGTGAACAACCTATTGGAACACTACAACTAGGGCAGAGCAACTTTGAAATGTTTCACATTTCAAAGTTTTCATTCAGCCGGAAAAAGTGATTTTCGGCTGAATCCACACCAAGCTGTAAGCGCTGCACTTTCGTGCAGTGTTGGAGCAATTTTACTTTTTCAAAGGCAAAATCCTCTAACGCTGTGCACGTAGTAAAAAAGAGAATTGCCCTGCAAGGATTTGCAAAAAAATCCTTGCAGCAAGACAGACGAAGGCGAGCTTTGCCCGCCTTCTGACAGACAGTGCTGTATTCATGCTCAAGCTCAGGAAGCCGTCTGCCATCCAGTGCCGCGGCCGCCCCGCCGTGCAACGCAGCGGCCACGCTGACAGCCGGGCACACAGGGACAGCAAAACCCTGCGCACCCCTGCTGCAAGCAGCGCGGGCAGGCAACCGGACCACACGGGCATTTGACGCATGCATCATCGGCATGGGCAGTTTTTTCGCCGTACAGGATCGCAAGGGCGAAAAAAGCTTGCCTTTTTGCAGCCTCCGGGCTATAGAAGCACTTCACTTGCGACATTGTCGCCAGTCCGTGCACGGGTAAAGCCCGTGAACGGTATTTTTTGGGGCCGTAACTATCGGCCCTCCGCCGAAGGGGGTGATTTTCTTGCCCGGAGTTTTTCTTAACGAAGACGACTATAACTTCGATATTGCGCTGCGTCGCTTTAAGAAGCAGGTAGAAAAGGCCGGCATTCTTTCTGAAATGAAGAAGCGCCAGCACTACGAAAAGCCCAGCGTCATGCGCAAAAAGAAGAAGGCCGCCGCCCGGAAGCGGTTGATGAAAAAGATCAGGAAGATGAACATGGCCTAACCGGGGGCGCATACATGCGCCCGGGGCCTTGCATCCGGCCAGTTATGCGGGAAGCCCCTTTTGGGGTTTCCCGCATTTTCTGCTTTACTCCACCCTTCACCACACCACTGCCATGACCGTTACCACCACGCTTTTTGAACAGATTGAAAAAGACTATGTGCGCGCCTACAAAGCCAAAGACAGCGTGCGCCTTACAGTGCTGCGCCTGTTGAAAACAGCGGTAAAAAACCGTCTGGTGGACCTGCGGCGGCCCGGCGGCAGCCTTTCCGATGAAGAAATGCTTGATGTCATTGTCAAGGAAGGCAAGCAGAGGCAGGACTCCATCGAGCAGTACACGGCTGCCCAGCGGCCCGACCTTGCCGAAAAAGAGGCTGCGGAACTGGTCGTCCTCAAGGACTATCTGCCCAAGGCCCTTGATCAGGATGAACTGAACGCCCTCATTGAAAGCACCATTGCCGAACTTGGCGCATCGTCGCCCAAAGATATGGGCAAGGTCATATCTGCTATCATGGCCGGTCATAAGGGACAGGTAGACGGCAAGGCTCTTTCCGAGGCCGTGAAAAAACGCCTGCAATCCTGACCAGCCCCTGACCCGCCTGCGCTGCAAGATTGCCAAAGCAGGCGGCAGCGCAATATTTTCAGCCGCTTTTCCGTCATGGCGGATATGCAGCGGCCTTCCAGATGCGGAACTCGCCCTGCCGTCCGGCCACAGGCCGTTGTAACCGGGAGTTGCCTCGCAAGATGGAAATACTGTGTGTCCGGCAAAAACGCACTCTCCGGAATATGCGGGCCGTCAGGCCCTTCGAGAGCTGCGTCCTTTTTTCTGTGACAAGCCATTTCATTGCTCCCGAGGCATCAGCATGATTCACGCCCGTACGCTCCAGGCCCTGGAATTCAATCACATCACTGACCACCTGGCTTCGCTCTGCCTTTCAGGCGTGGGGCGTGACCGCGCACTGGCTCTTGCCCCGCTGCCCCTGGCCGAAGATGTAAATCTGGCGGCGCGGGTATATGAGGAAGCGGCGGACTGGGCCTCACTTCCGTCTGCCGGGGGAACCGCATTTACGCTCAATGCCTTTCCTGATGTCACAGGTTTCCTGCAGGCCGCGCAAACCAGCCGTCCCCACGCTTTTCAGCCCGATGTGGACGCCTTCTGGGCGCTGCGCGAAGTCCTGCGCACGGCACGCGACGCCCACGCATCCATTGCCGTGCCCGATGCGCCGAAACGGTGGCCGCACCTGCTGGCCCTGGCCGACGGCACGCCCCTGCCAGTGCAGCTTACGGCGGCCCTTCTGCGCTGCCTTTCTGACGACGGCCTGCTGAAAGACGAAAGCTCGCCCGAGCTTTACCGCCTGCGCGGCGAACTGCGCCGCCTGCACCAGAGCTGCATGCGCAAGGTCAAGGACTACGCCCTGCAGTACAACATGCTTGCCTATCTGCAGGACGAATTCATGACCCTTTCGTCCGACCGTTACGTGCTGCCCCTCAAGGCCAACTTCAAGGGCCGCATGCAGGGCATCATCCACGACTGGTCGCAAACAGGCGAAACCTGCTATTTTGAACCCATGTTTCTGGTGGAAATCAACAACCGCCTTCAGGAACTGAAACGCGAAGAGCGCGAAGAAGAACGCAAGGTTCTGCAATATCTGCGCAGTCTGCTCGAAGCGGAATTGCCCGGCGCGCAGGCCGCTCTTGAGCTGCTGGCCCAGCTTGACCTTCTGCAGGCCAAGCGGCGTTTGGCAACCCTTTTTGACGGTCGCTGCCTGTCGCTGACCCCGGTGGCCGAAGGCATACAATTGCTCGATGCCCGCCATCCCCTGCTTTTGCTCAACAGGGCCAAAAGTGCGGACGTTTCTGCCCCCGACGCCACACACGACAAAAAAGCCGCCGCACGGGCCGCCGCTGCGGTAAAACCGCTCGATATCGTACTGCGCCCCGGCGAACGCGCCCTTATCATCACGGGCGGCAATGCGGGGGGCAAAACGGTCTGCCTGAAAACCCTGGGCCTTATCGCCGCCATGACGCTCAGCGGCCTGCCGGTCCCCGTGGGCGCCGGTTCGCATTTGCCGTGGTTCAGCCGCATGGATGCCTTTATTGGTGATGAGCAGAGTCTTGCGGACAATGTTTCTACCTTTACAGCGCAAATTGAGCACCTTGCCAAGGCATGGAAGCATCTTGATGCCAGCGGCGTGGTGCTGCTGGATGAATTTGGCGCGGGAACAGACCCGGCGCAGGGCGCTGCTCTGGCTCAGGCGGTACTTGACGAATTGCTCGACAAGCATACCTTTGTTCTGGCAGCAACACATTTTCCCGCGCTCAAGAGCTACGCCCTCACCAGAGAGGGTGCGCGCGCGGCCTCCATGCTTTTTGATCCTCAAAGCAAAAAACCCCTGTTCCGGCTGGCCTATGACCAGGTGGGGGCCAGTCAGGCACTGGATGTGGCGCGAGAACACGGTCTGGCCGAAAGCATTGTACGCCGGGCAGAACGCTATCTTTTGCAGGACGGGCAAGACGCCACTGCCCTGCTTTCCCGGCTCAATGATCTGGCCGCAAAACGCGAGGAAGAACTGGCGGTTTTACGGCAGGAACAGGACAAGACCCGGGCTGCCGCCAGACATGAGCGCGAAAAGCTGGAAAAAGAACGGCTGCGCCTGCACGACGAAGTGCGAAGCAAAGCATCCGAACTCATGCGCGCCTGGAAGGAAGGCCGCGCAACCCACAAGCAGGCCCTCAAAGAAATGTCCCGCCTGCGGGCTTCGCTTGTTCCGGCTGACGCCGCGGATCAAAACGGTTCGGTTTTGCCTGCACCTGAACATTTTGTGGTTGGCCAACAGGTTTTTCACACTGTTTTCAATAAACGCGGCGTGGTCACCGATGTGGACGAACGGCGCGGACGGGTTCGTCTGGACATGAATGGCGTGAACCTGTGGGCCGAAATGAAAGCCCTGCGCCTGCCCGGCAGTCAGGGAAGCCCGCAGCCCGTGGGCAGGCCTTCTTCCATTCTGGCGGCAGCGCACAGCGGAGCAGCCACAAGCGGAGGGGGCGGAGCACGACCCACCGGGGCAGCCGATGGCGCCTCGTTGCGCCTTGACATGCGCGGACTTCGTGCTGATGTTGCCCTTGCAGAACTGGAGCAGTTTATGGATAAGGCACTGCTGGCCGGTTTTCGGGAAGTTGAGGTTGTTCACGGACGCGGCACGGGCGCCTTGAGGCGTCAGGTTCACGATTTTTTGCGCGCCTTCCCGGCTGTGGAAAGTTTTTGTCTGGCCCCCGAAGACAGGGGCGGCGATGGCATGACTATTGTGATCCTTCGGTAAATCAAGGGCGGAACAAATTGCTCGGGCAACGGCGCAAGCCCGCCACAAAGCCGACCGCACAAGGCAGCAAGACGCATGACCGCAAAGGCGCATGGGCGCAGTTTATCTGCGCGGTTAAACGCCGGAGCTGGCGCCTTGGAAGCATTGAGAATAAATATTCCCAATGCGAAAACGCTATAGAGCAATTTCCAGCGATACATTGTTCAGGAGCTGCCTGCAGCCAGACGCATTGCCACAACACAGACAAGCACCCGGCGTGACCGCCGTACATGGCGAAAGCACCGCCCGTGCCGCGACACCTTGCCGCAAAAGCGCTTCAGCGCCTGCCAATGAAAGAAATTGGTTTGCAGCGGCGGCATTATGAAACCACCCGATGCCACCGCATGTGGCAGGGCTGGGCGAGCTGTCTGCCGATTTATATGCACGCTGCGCAAGCCACAGGCAAAGCAGACGCGTAAACAGTTTTTCCGGCCAAACGGAAAGGAAGATTATCTGCCAATGCAGTCCAGGGATGCCATACGCGCCATCAAGGAGCGCATGAATATTGTGGACGTTGTGCGACGCTATGTAGAGCTGAAGCGCAACGGCCCGCGCTGGGTGGCCCCCTGCCCCTTTCATCAGGAGACAAAGCCGTCCTTTTCAGTCAACGAAGATCAGGGCCTGTTTTACTGCTTCGGCTGCCACGCTTCGGGCGATATTTTTGATTTTTACAGCCGCATCAACGGTTTGGACTTTAAAGAAACACTTGAACAGTTGGCCGCCGAGGCGGGCATAACCATTGAGCGCGGCTCCGGCGGCCCGCGCCGACAGGGCGAGGAACGCGAACGCCGTTATTCACGCCAGCAGATGCTGCGCATGTATGAACTGGCAGCAGGGCATTTTGCGGCAACGCTCAACGGGCCGGACGGCGCAGAATGTCGCGCATATATGGAAAAGCGCGGCCTCAGCCAGAATATTGTGCAGCACTTTGGCCTTGGCTGGGCCAAAAGAGAATGGCAATCCCTGGCAGACTCGTTGCGCCGGGCGGGATTTGACGCCCGCATGGCAATCGAGGCGGGCCTTTTGGGGCAATCCGGCAACGGACGGGCGTATGACCGCTTTCGGGGACGGCTTATTTTCCCCATCAAGAGCCTCTCCAACCAGATCATCGCCTTTGGCGGGCGTATCATTGCCGATGAAGACGAGGCCAAGTACATCAACAGCGCCGACACGCCCATCTACAAGAAGGGCGAACACCTCTACGGTCTGGCGCAGGCCCGCAAGGGCATGGTCACCAAGGGCCGCGCCCTGCTGACCGAAGGCTACATGGATGTGCTTACCCTGCATCAGTTCGGCTATGACAACGCCGTGGGCGTTCTCGGCACTGCCCTGACGCCGGAGCAGATCAAACGGCTTTCGGGTTTTGTTTCGCAGCTGACCCTGCTTTTTGACGGTGACCGCGCCGGGCGCAAGGCCGCCCTGCGTTCCTGCGAAATGCTGCTCACACGCGGCCTTGCCTGTTCGGTGGTGCTTATGCCCGAGGGCGAAGACATCGACAGCCTGCTGCGCGGTTCGGGACCAGAGGCATTTGAAGAACTGCAGGCCCAGGCCCCTGACGGGCTGCGGTTTTGCGTGGATGTGCTCAAGGCTCTGGCCCCCAGAGAAACTGTGGAATGGGCACGCAATTTCCTGCGTCAGGTGGAGATTCCCGAACTGGTCAGCCCGTATGTTTCGCGGCTGGCCGGGCATCTGCAACTTTCTGAAGCCGACCTGCGCGAAGGGCTTGTGCAGACGCGCGGGGCAAAAAACGACAGGACGCGCCCCGGCGCAAGCGGCCTGCCATCAG
The DNA here is from genome assembly GCA_905214305.1 of uncultured bacterium. GTDB lineage: Bacteria > Desulfobacterota > Desulfovibrionia > Desulfovibrionales > Desulfovibrionaceae > Desulfovibrio. The sequence goes on along the minus strand of CAJMLK010000030.1, from coordinate 28,210 downwards.
GCCGCGCCCTGCAAAACATTCGCGACCGCGAAATCATGATGTTTGCCGTGCGCTACCCGCACCGGCTGACAAACATGCTTGAACTTGGGGCCGACCTGGCCCTGCACTCGGCAGTGGCGCGTCAGTTGTGGGACAAGATTGAAAACCACGGCCCGGAAGAGGTCTTTCATCATCTGGACCAACGGGAAAAAAATTTCTGGTGCAAATGTTGCGGCCCCGAGGCCGCCCCGCGCGACAACGGCGACAGGGAACTGGAATCATTGCGCCACTACCTGAACAATTACTACGCTTCGGCGCAAAAATCTTCTTTATCCGCAGCCTTGAGAGCCAACACCGGCACAGGTGACTTTGAGGCTGATATGGACTATCTTCGCGCACTTAAGGAAACCTTGGAGAAAGGGCATGAGCAGTCTTAAAGATATCCAGCAGATTCAATCACTTATTGCCAAAGGCAAGGGTGCGGGCTTTTTGACCTTTGAAGAGGTCAACAAGGCGCTGCCCGTTGAAATGAGCACGCCCGAGCAGTTTGAAGAGATCATCGGCATCTTTGAACAGCTGGAAATCGTTATTGTGGACTCGGAAAAAGACGGGAAAAAAATTTCCGCCACTGCCTCCGAATCTGACGAAGAAATAACCGACAGTTCCCTTGACCTGTCTGAAGACGAAGATTCGGCGGACTATTCCTCCCGCAGTACGGACCCCGTGCGCATGTACCTGCGCGAAATGGGGGCCGTTCCCCTGCTGGACCGCGATGGTGAAGTTGTCATCGCCAAAAAAATCGAAATGGGCGAACAGGACGTGCTGTACGCTCTGGTGGAAGTGCCTGTAGCGGTTGAAGAACTGATCAATGTGGGCGAAGACCTGCGCCAGAACCGCATCAAGCTCAAAGATGTGGTTAAAACCATTGAAGAAGACGACCCCAGCGAAGACGAGATGAACCAGCGTTCGCGCGTCATCCTGCTGCTGGACGAAATCAAGCAGACCTTCAAGAAAAAGCGCAAGATCTACAAGAAGCTTGATGTCTGCACCTGCATGGATCGCCGCGTCACGGCTGTGCAGAAAGAAATCATCTGCTTCAAGGAAGAAATCGTCACCCGCCTGCGTGACATCAAGCTGGAAAAAACCCTCATTGACCGCATTATTGAAACGGTTGAGGACTATGTGCGTCAGATGCACAACTGCCAGCGCGACCTTTCAGCCTATATTCTGGCGACCGGCCGCACCCAGGCGGAAATTCAGGCCATGTTCGACGGCCTTGAGCAGCGCGAAGTCAACCCGATGGACGCCGCCCGCGATCTCAAGCTCAGCGTGGACGAGCTTTTTTCCTTCAAGGAAATGATCATCGGCAAAATCGAGATACTCAACCGCCTGCAGGAAAAATGCTGCCACAACGTCACCGACCTCGAAGAGGTGCTGTGGCGCATCAAACGCGGCAATACGGCGGCCATGCGCGCCAAGCAGGAGCTGATCCGCTCCAACCTGCGCCTTGTGGTGTCCATTGCCAAAAAGTACACCAATCGCGGTCTTCAGTTCCTTGATCTCATTCAGGAAGGCAATATCGGCCTTATGAAGGCTGTGGACAAGTTTGAATACCAGCGCGGCTACAAGTTCTCTACCTATGCCACATGGTGGATCCGGCAGGCCATCACCCGCGCCATCGCCGATCAGGCACGCACCATCCGCATCCCCGTGCACATGATTGAAACCATCAACAAGCTCATACGCACATCGCGCTATCTTGTGCAGGAACTGGGGCGCGACCCCACGCCTGAAGAAATCGCGGAGCGTATGGAATATCCGGTGGAAAAAGTCAAAAAGGTGCTCAAAATCGCCAAAGAACCCATTTCGCTGGAAACCCCCATCGGTGATGAAGAAGATTCGAGCCTGGGCGACTTTATTGAAGATAAAAAAGCTGTGGCCCCGGCAGAAGAAGTCATCAACACCAAGCTGTCGGAACAGCTGGCCGCAGTGCTGGCAGACCTCACCCCCCGTGAGGAGCAGGTTCTGCGCAAACGCTTCGGCATTGCTGAAAAGAGCGATCACACCCTTGAAGAGGTGGGCAAGCTCTTTAACGTAACGCGCGAACGTATCCGGCAGATCGAGGCCAAGGCCCTGCGCAAACTGCGTCATCCCGTGCGCAGCCAGCCCCTGCGTTCCTACTACGAAAACTGATTTCCCGTCCGGCGGCCTGGCAACAAGCCGGGCCGCCGGCGCGTGATACAGGCCCGGTGCGCTCTGCGCGGCACGTCAAAAGCCCGCGGGTTTTCAGGACGACCGCCCGGCAAAACCGGTAACAGCAAAACATTGCAGCCCACGCAACAGGATATGGCCGTGTTTGTGTCAGTATTGTCCAGGCTCGGACGGCAGTGCGCCGTTGTTATGATCTTCGGCCTTCTCTGCCTGCCGCTTCCTTTTTCGCTTCTGTCTTCTGCCCTGGCGGCAAACGGAGCACCAGCTTCTCCCGATGCTCCGCCTTCTGCCGTTGTGCCCGCTGTGCCCGCCCTGAGCAGCACACCCGCTACGGTTGCCGATGATACCGACGACGCTTCGGAAAGGGCCACCCTCGCAGGCCCTGCGGCCCTTGAACCTTCCGACAAGGAAAACAAGGCCACATCCGGGCAGGCCGCCGCACTGACGGCCGATGCTGCCGCAGGCCAGCCGGGCGGCAACACAAAAATCGTCTCCGAAGACAGCACAAAAGAAAATGCCGATGTGCCGCGCGCCGAGCCGCTGCCCCAGCCGCTTGCCACTGTGGCGCACTGCTTTGACGGCGACACCTTCAAGCTCACGGACAGGCGCGTTGTGCGGCTGGCCGGGATTGACTCGCCGGAACTGTCCAAAGGCGGCCGCAAAGGGCAATTTTTCGCACGGGAAGCCAGAGACCAGCTCAGCACTCTCGTCAAGGGTCAGCAGGTCCAGCTGTTGCAGGCGGGCGTCAAGCATCGCGACCCGCACGGCAGAATCCTGGCGGAAGTGCTGCTGCCTGATGGCACATCCCTCAACGAGATCATGATCCGCAACGGCGCAGCCTATTTTTATCCGCATCAGGACCTCAATCCCCATCTTCAGGAACGGCTGCGCAGCCTGCAACATGAAGCCATCGCCGGACGGCGCGGCATGTGGGCATTTTTGCTTTCGCAACCCGTTGCCAAAAACACCTATCTTGGCAACAAGGAATCTTTGCGCTTCTTTCCCGCAGACTGTGCCGAGGCCCAGCACATACGCCCGCGAAACCGTGTGTACTTCGGCAATCTCATGGACGCCTTCATGGCAGGCTACGCCCCCGCGCGGGTCTGCCCCTTCTGGCCGGTGACGCCATGAGCCAGCAGTGCCCCGACAGGGCCGCATTAAGTCCTCTGACGGAACAGACGGCTCTGGTCATCTTTTCAGGCGGGCAGGATTCCGCAACATGTCTGGGCTGGGCACTGGACAGCTTTGCCCGCGTGCGCACGCTGGGCTTTGACTACGGGCAGCGCCACTCCGTGGAACTGACCTGCCGACAGAATCTCCGCCGGAAACTGGCCGACCTCAATCCCCAATGGGCTGCCCGTCTTGATGCGGACTGTCTGCTGGATATCGACCTTTTCCGCCAGCTTGCCAATACGGCCCTGACTTCAGAAGCGCCCATCACGGATGATCCCGAGGGCCTGCCCAACACTTTTGTTCCCGGCCGCAATCTCATATTTATTCTGCATGCCGCTGCATGGGCCTACGGTCTGGGCATCCGCCACATGGTTCTCGGCGTGTGCCAGAGTGATTTTTCCGGCTATCCCGACTGCCGCGACGACAGCATCAAGGCCATGCAGGTGGCTCTGAACACAGGTATGGGCACAAATTTTGTTTTGCATACTCCACTCATGTGGCGCAGCAAAAAGGACGCCTGGACGCTGGCTGAAGCTCTGGGCGGCCCAAAACTGGTTGATCTGATCGTTGAAGAAAGCCATACCTGTTACGAAGGTCAGCGGGGTCGGCGCCATGTCTGGGGCTACGGCTGCGGGCAGTGCCCGGCCTGCCGCCTGCGGGCCGCAGGATACGCCGACTATGTGAACGGCAAGTCGGCAACAGGGGAGCGAACATGTCCAAAAAGCAGTTAAGCGCGGCTCAGGGCGTTGAGGCGGCCTGCATTCTTTTCGCCCTTAACACGGATGCCGAGGGCATGGTGCGTCTGGCGCACAGCGCCCTGCTCCCCCCTGCCTACCTTGAAGGCGCGGGGGCCATCCGCTTTTGTGCGGAATGGCGGGCTTTCACCCATGCCGTCATCACTGCCGGGCTCATGCAGCACGCCCCCAACAGCGTGCTCATGGCCTACCTGCGTCAGACAGGCAATCTGCTGCGTCAGGCATCCACGCCTTCCGGTGAGGAATGCTGCCAGACTTCCGCAGCGCCGCAGGCCGCCGAAGATCAGGAAAGCACAGCCCCTGACAGTCTCGAAGCCTTTGTGGACGGCCCCTTTGCCGGGTACATGCCCCTGCTGGCCCAGGGGCAACAGGCCCGCTGCCCGGAGCTTTTCTGTCAGCGTCTGGCATCGGAAACAGCACGGGCCAAAGGCGAAGCAAGCCCGCCTGATGACCAGTCCAAAGCGCGTCTGGCGGCAGCTATGGCGATGCTTGTAAGCGCGGTGTGGGACAAACTCGAGAACTATGAAATTTTGGCTGATTAAAACAAGTTCAAGGTAGAATTACTTTCAAGCAGATCAACGTTGAAATTATATATTTTCAACGTTGTCATTCCGCCGAAAATGCGAACAGCCCGGGTAGCCGGGCTGTTCGCATTTGCTGGAAGATCATCTTTTTTGAAAAAACATTGCCACGAAAGGCAGACAGGCTGATCCTGCCCCAGGCAGGCGTCCGTTTTACCCCTTGAAAATCTTTTCGATACAACGTCCAGACCGCCATCCGCCAAGGGCGCACCCTCTTGCCGTCGCAGCGGGAAACCCTGCGTCAGCAGACGCCCTGCACTGGCGGCCAGATTCGCTTGAACAGCGCAAGCGGCACATGCCCTGTGCTAAAGCATTTAACACTTGAAATGCTCGCTTACGGCAGGCAAAAGCCTGCCTTCTCGCATTTCGTGGCAAGGATTTTCAAGAAAATCCTGCAGAGCAGTTAACACATTTCATTCGTTAACTGCTCTAAAGCGGCAACGCTGGTCAGCGACTGCCGCCTCATGCAAGCCGATGCGGCAAAAACGCCCGGTCAGGAATCGTCATTATCCAGAAATACCCAGTGCAGCATGCGCTTGTGCACCCGCAGGCGGTACTCTGACTGCTGGATAAGCATGGATGCCTTGTTATTGCGTAAAATATCATTTTCCACACGGATGGCATTGATGGGCGGCGCACTGAGCATGATCCGCACATGCGGCGAGGCTTTGGCCAGCAAGTCGCTGCTAATTCTCCACTGCCCGTGCTCTTCATCCGTGAGTCCCTTGCGGCAGCCCGCAAAAACATAATCCACGCCTTTCACGGCTTCTTCAGGGGTGTCCACAAGGGTCACATCGGTTCCCAGTTCGGCAATGATTTTTTTGAGGGGCGCCGGATCAACATGCGAGGGCAGGGCCACGCGCAAGCTGAAGGGAAACCACGCCGTGGCTTCTACAAGCGAATGCAGGGTTCCGTTGAGACAGCCAAGCCAGCCGCATGTGACATTGCCAAGATTGCGTGAATTGCGCAGCATGCAGGCAATGTCCGCCAGAGCATGCGCCGGATGCGCATCCGGGCTGCCGGCATTGATAAGGGGAAAACTCAGGTTTATCCGGGCGGGGTCCCAGGAGGCCACCGGCAGACCGTAGGTATAAAGGCAGTCCACATAGTAGCTGAATATGGGCATGAGCTGCTCATGATACTCGGCAACTTCCGAGCGCCATACGCTGCGGTTGCCCTCGTACACCACCGCTCCGCCCAGCTGCCGGACTGCTGCGGATACGCAGAGTCTTTCCGGCAACGAATGCTGGGCAAAAATGAGCACAGCCACACGCTCTGTCATGAAGTTCGTTCTGGTCTTGGCCTCCGGCATGCCCATAGCCTGCTGCACAAGCAGCCAGCACGCCTTTTCCCCCAGCTTTTTGATTGTCAGTATATGTCGAGCCATAAATCCTCCGTGACGGGCGTCACATACGTTGATTATGCCCAGTGGTAAGACCTTAGCAAGCTGCCATGCCTCTGTCCAGAAGTACCGCGCAAGGTCTTGACAGCATATGACAAAATACCGCGTACAGGAATATGCCTCCGACTGCGGCATTTTGCGGTACAGTGTCATCCGCCCTGCGCCACTGTTTTTTGGTCACGATGCGGGCTTGTGATTCATAGTGCTTTTCCGCTACACTGTTTTTACTGCTGCAAAGAATACACGGGAGATTTGATGAGAGTCTTTTTCTTTGATCTGGACGGCACCCTGCTTGATACCCTCGATGATATCGGCAACGCCTGCAATGCCGTACTGGCCCGACACGGCTACCCCACGCATCCACTGGCGGACTACAGACGTTTTGTGGGGCGCGGCTTTGACAAACTGGTGCGTGATACATTGCCCGCCGCAGCAAAGCTTGAGGCCCCGGCTCTGGCACAACTGGTGGAAGAAACCCGCCGGTATTACGGTCGTCACATGTGCGACGCCACCCGACCCTATGAGGGCATAATCCCCGCGCTTGAGGCTCTGGCCGCCAAAGACTGCCCGCTGGCGGTGCTTTCCAACAAGCCCGAAGAGCATACAGTGGATCTGGTGCAGCGCTATTTTCCCACCATCCCGTTCGCGCTTGTGCGCGGCGGCAGAAAAGACGTTCCCCTCAAGCCGCAGCCCGACGCACTGCTGGACATGGCCGAAACAATGCATACATCTGTAGCCCGGGTTCTGTATGTGGGTGACAGCGATGTGGATGTGCAGACCGCACGCAATGCGGGCACAACATCGGTAGGTGTGGCATGGGGCTTTCGCGGCCCGGCGGAACTGCGCGCCGCAGGAGCTGACCATATCATTGACGCCCCGTCCCAACTGATCCAACTGACGGTGGAGATATAGTCATGGCAAAACGCCTTATCATTGAAATTGATGAAGACAGGTGCAACGGCTGCGGCCAGTGCGTGCTGGACTGTGCTGAAGGCGCTCTGGCCGTGGTGGACGGCAAGGCCAAACTTATACGTGATTCGTACTGTGACGGGCTTGGCGCATGCCTTAACTGCCCCGAGGGCGCTCTGACACTCATCGAACGCGAGGCAGAGGAATTTGACGAAGAAGCCGCCCTCACGGCCAAGGCTCAACGCGAAGGAACGGCCCCCTCCCACGCCGGGCACGGCCCGCAGGGCGTCATGCCCCGTCCGGGCGGATGCCCCGGCAGCATGGCCCGCGCGCTCAAGCCCCTGACGCCCGGCACGGTAGCAGACAATCCCGAACTTGCAGCAGACCTGCCCTCATGGCCCATCCAGTTGCGGCTTGTTCCGCCTGCGGCCCCTTTTCTCAAGGGCGCACAGTTGCTGCTGGCCGCCCATTGCGCAGGCTTTGCCCTGCCCAATCTGCACAAGGACTGGCTTGCGGGGCGCATACCCGTTATCGCCTGTCCCAAACTTGAAGACAATGAGGCCCTTTTGGAAAAGCTCACGGCCATCATTGCATCAGGACAGATCGCGGGGCTCACGGTACTGCGAATGAGCGTGCCCTGCTGTGGCGGGCTTGAGCGCCTGGTTCAGCAGGCCCTTAAAAATGCGCAAAGCGACCTGAAAATGGAATGTCATGTGGTCAAGCTGTAACGATGGACAACAAAAAGGCTCAGAAAGTGGCGCAAAATGCAGCGCCTGTTATAGTATCTTGACAAAACATATCTAATCGCTATGTTTTAAGGCGGGTCCCGCAGCACTTGTGGCCGGGATCCGCCGACGGTTCGGCAACAAAATACCGTGCCGCAGTCCGTTGCAACGTCAGTGTCAAGGAAGAGGATATGCCCATTAAGATTCCGGCGGATTTGCCCGCCTGCTCCGCACTGGAAAGTGAAAACATCTTCGTGATGACCGAAGACCGCGCGGTCGCTCAGGACATACGCCCCCTGGAGATTGCCATCGTCAATCTCATGCCCACCAAAATCGCCACTGAGACCCAGCTGCTGCGACTTTTGGGCAACTCTCCTCTTCAGGTCAATATCACGCTGTTGCGCACCGAGGCGCATGAGTCCAAAAACACCCCGGCGCAGCATCTTGAACGTTTTTACAAGACATTCAGCGAAATACGGCACGGCAGCTTTGACGGCATGATCGTCACCGGTGCGCCGGTGGAGCATCTGCCCTTCGAGGATGTGGATTACTGGCATGAACTGCTTGATATCATGAACTATGCGTCAAGCCACGTCTACTCCACCCTGTATATCTGCTGGGCCGCACAGGCTGCACTGTACCATTTTTACGGCATACCCAAGTTCAGCCTGCCGCAAAAAATTTCCGGAATTTTCAGCCACGACATCCTGCTGCCGGATTGCCGCCTTTTCCGCGGGTTTGACGACACGTTTTCTGCGCCGCACTCGCGCAATACCGAGGTGCGCGCAGCGCATATTCTTGAAACGCCGCAACTGCGCCTGCTCGCCCGGTCTGAGCAGGCCGGGGTGACGCTTGTGGAACGCGCTGACCATTCACAGGTTTTTATGACCGGCCATCTGGAGTATGACAGGGGTACACTGGATGCAGAGTATCGCCGCGATGTTGACAGGGGGCTTAACCCGCGTGTGCCCGAACATTACTATCCCCATGACGACCCCGCCGCCATGCCGCGCATGAACTGGCGGGCCCATGCGCACCTGTTTTACTGCAACTGGCTCAACTATTACGTGTATCAGGAAACTCCGTTCAGCCTCACCGCCATCGCCCAAAACCGCGAAACGCGCGCTGGCGCATAGCCTAATCCGGCCGCTTGCCGAAACGAGGAGCCTTATGCGATTTTCGACCAGAACCCGTTATGGACTGCGTTTTCTGCTGCGCTTGGCAGCCCAGCCCCAGGGCAGCCTTTTGCAACTGGGGCAGGTAGCCCGCGAAGAAAACATTTCTTCGGGCTACCTGGAGCAAATCGTCCGGGCCTTGCGCCCCATGGGCATACTTCGGGCCGTGCGCGGCTCGGGCGGGGGATACGCCCTGGCAAAGGCGCCTGCGGACATCAATATGGAAGAAGTTTTTCAGCATCTTGAAGGCGAAATTTCTCCGGTGCGCTGCCTCAGCAAGGGGCGTTCATGCCTGAGAGAAAAACATTGCTCCACCCGTGAATTCTGGAGCGAACTTGACGGACACATACGCAGCTTTCTGCAACAGAGAACCCTGCAGGAAATAATAGAATCAGAGAAGCACTCCGCTTCGGGAGGCAATTATGTGGAATTACACTGAAGCCGTACATGATCATTTTCTGCGCCCGCACAACGTGGGGCCGCTGGAAGGAGCCAATGCCGTTGGCGAAGTGGGCAGCCTGGCCTGCGGCGATGCCCTCAAGCTCTATCTCAAGATCAGCGATCAGGGCATTATCGAAAATGCCACCTTTGAAACGTTTGGCTGCGCCAGCGCCATTGCCTCCAGCTCGGTGCTTACGGATATGATCAAGGGCATGTCCGTGGACGAGGCCCTCAAGGTCAGCAACAAGGACATCGCCAATGCGCTGGGCGGCCTGCCCAAGCAGAAGATGCACTGCTCCGTCATGGGGCAGGAAGCGCTGGAAGCCGCCATCCGCCAATGGCGGGGTGAACCGCCCGTGCCGCACGCCCATGAAGAGGGCAAGCTGGTCTGTAAGTGTTTTGGCGTTACCGATGCGCAGATCATTCGTGCCATTCGCGAAAACGGCCTCAAGACCGTGGAAGAGGTCACCAACTACACCAAGGCTGGCGGAGCCTGCGGAGAATGCCTGGACGAAATAGGCGAGATCCTTGCTGCCGAGCTGAAGCAGAAGCCGCTGGTGGAACTGAAGCCCAAGGCGCGCATGACCAATGTGCAGCGCATGCAGCTTGTGCTCAAGACCATTGATGAAGAAATCCGCCCGGTGCTCGCTGCTGATGGCGGTGATATAGAACTGGTGGACGTGGACGGCTTGCGGGTAGTGGTGTCCCTGCGTGGGCGTTGTTCGCAATGCCGCGCCAGCGATGTGACCATTCGCGACCTTGTGCAGCGCCTTTTGCGTGAACATGTGGAACCCGACATCGTGGTCGAGGAGGCATAGGGACATGCGCACCATCTATCTCGACAATAATGCCACCACGGCCGTAGCTCCCGAAGTGCGGGACGCCATGCTGCCCTATTTTTCCGATCTGTACGGCAACCCCTCAAGCATGCACAGCTTCGGCGGGCAGGTGGCCGAGGCCATGGAAAACGCCAGGCTTAGTCTGGCCAACCTTCTTGGCGCCCACCCTGACGAAATACTGTTCACATCGTGCGGCTCGGAAAGCGACAGCTCCGCCATATGGACTGCCCTGCAAACCCAGCCCGACAAGCGACACATCATCACCACCCGCGTGGAGCACCCCGCCGTACTTACCGTGATACAGCACTGGGAACGGCACGGCTACCGCGTCACATACCTTGCTGTGGACAGCAAGGGCAGGCTCGACCTGAACGATTACGAACAGGCCCTGTCTGACGATACCGCGCTTGTGTCCATCATGTTCGCCAACAATGAAGTCGGCAACATCTATCCCATACAGCGCATGGCCGAAATGGCGCACGAAAAAGGCATACTGTTCCACACGGATGCAGTGCAGGCTGTGGGCAAGACGCCCATCGACCTTGAGCACCTGCCCGCCGACATGCTCTCGCTTTCCGGCCACAAGCTGCACGCGCCCAAGGGCATTGGCGCCCTGTATATCCGCAAGGGCGTACGTTTTCGCCCCTTCCTGCGCGGTGGGCATCAGGAACGCGGCCGTCGTGCCGGCACAGAAAACGTGCCCTATATCGTGGGCCTTGGCATAGCCGCCCAACTGGCGCTGGATCACATGCAGGAAGAACGCATTGAGGTCGCAAGACTGCGCGACAAGCTTGAGGCCGGTATTCTGGAACGCATCCCGGATTGCATGGTCAATGGCGATGTGGAAAACCGCCTGCCCAATACCACAAATATTGCTTTCAAAAATGTGGAAGGAGAGGCTATCCTGCTCATGCTGGACAGGCTGGGCATCTGCGCGAGCTCGGGTTCTGCCTGCACCTCCGGCAGCCTTGAGCCTTCGCACGTGCTCAGGGCCATGGGTGTGCCGTTCAACTTTGCCCACGGCTCTATCCGGCTTTCGCTTTCGCGTTACACCACTGAAGCTGATGTGGACTTTGTCGTTGAGCATTTCCCCCAGGTGATCAAGACGCTCCGGGCCATATCGCCCTTCAAGGACTAAACGTTCTCCGGCAGAAGCAAGACTGCGCAAACACTCCCCGCCGGATGCTGGCAAACCACCAGATCACCCCCGGCGGGGAGCTTCACCCGATACCGGGCCTTGCAAAATCGGGCATCAGCCCTGTCCATTGACCTGCCGCCCGGCAGCCCCCTGCATTTTCAGTCCCTCCCGGACGGAGCTTGACGGTTTGGAGCGGGTTCACCGTTAGGATGATATTTCCCGATGTGCCAACGGCCCCTCCACGGCGCCGCGCAGCCCCGGTCAAAACGCTTTACATCTGGCAACGCCCGTCTGCCTGCGCTGCCGACAGCACAGCTGCAGAGCCAAATTCCTTCAAGGCCGCAGCAATGGTTATACCCATACAGAAGGATGCCATATGCCTGTATTCATCATGCTCCTGGCCCTTGCTCCTGCCGTAAGCGCGGCCGGATTACTCATGCCCTTCCCCATATCCTACATGGCTGGCGGTGCGGGACTGCTTTGCGGTTTCAGCGGGCTCTATTTTCTTTATCAGGATATACTCAGACCCATAAAGAACATCTCGCTCTGTCTGCAGCAGCCCGGCACGCTCCACCTTCCTCACGATGCCGACTGCGGCATCCTGCGCGACATGGCGGATATCATGACGGGGCGCTGCGAAGAAGTCAGCAACACTTTAGCTGCAAACCTGCGCGATCTTGAAAAATTTCAGCACGAAGCCACTGAATGGCATGAAAAATACAAAATCGCCATGACCGGACAGGTCATGATCAAAGACAGCCTGCATGAAATTGTGAACAAGATGCACAAGCTTTCTTCTGATCAGACGGAACAAAGCCGAAAACTGCTTGAAGCACACCCTGAACTGGCGCAAGAGCCGTTCTTTAACGGCTTTAGCGTGCAGTGGCTGGACAGGATCATTGCTGAGCTGGAATATTGCGAAAACTATGTGGAGCAGATGACGGCCTTTCTTGGCGACCCGGAAACAGACCCCGTTGACGATCAGGTGGAGCTGCAGGAAGACTACGTGCAATGGTCAGACGATTTTTCCACGGGCGTTCCTGTCATTGACGGGCAACACAAGCTGCTGCTTTCTTACATCAACAAGCTCCACCGGGGCATCATGAAGAAAGAGGCGTCTGACCTGCTGCTGGAAATACTTGACGCTTTGGCCGGTTATGCCTTTACCCACTTCAATACCGAAGAAATATTTTTTGCCCATTCAAACTACCCCGGAGCAAAAACGCATATTGAAGTACACCAGCAGTTCAGGGACAAGGTGCTTCTCTTCCGCGAGTCCGTGCTCGAGGGCAAGTCAGGTGTAGATATGGCCCTGCTGGAATTTCTCAAGACCTGGCTTATCGAGCATATTCAAGGCATGGACGTTTCTTTTGCTCCCTATGTGGCTCCAAAGCAGGACGCAGACAGTGCTTCGGCAGAGAGCCTTGCGACTGGCGCTCCTGTGGCTGGCAGGCCTGAACCTGTCAGAGTTGCTGCTGACCGTAACAGCCTAAATACATAGCTCTGCTGTTTTCGCGGCAGTTGTCTGCTCGCATAGCTGCCAGAGCAATTTCAAGGTGTATTGCTCCAGGAGTTTCCAGCAGCAAAGCCAATCCGCTACAAAGAAAGAACCTCCGCCCTATGGGCGGAGGTTCTTTCTTTGTAGCACTGTCGAAAAATCATGCTGCCGAAACGGTCATGGAGCAGATCGCCTTGAGAGCATTTTCGCGTTGAGAATATCCATTCTCAATGCTTCCAGAACACCCGCTTCGGCGCTTGCGCCTTTACAGCCGGTGACTGTTGGCGCTGCTTGCAGAGCAGCTTCACCTTGAGCTTGCTCCGGCCGCCATGAGGCGTTGCCTCGCGGCCCTGTCCAGAAGCCGCTGGTTGGAGCTGCCCCTGAAGCGCAGCTCCATATCCCGCAAATCTTCCATGTAGGGACCGTCAATCAGCAGGTCCGTCACATCCAGCAAGCGTGCAATCCACGGGTCGTTGCCAGCCATCTGCTGCAGGGCTTCGAAGGTATATCCCGTATAGGTGACTACGGTTTTACCCCTTTCATGTACGCCCTGGGCCACAGCCCACAAGGGCGCGGCCTGCAAAAAAGGCTCTCCGCCGGACAGAGTCACCCCGGCAAGCAGGGGATTTTCATCAAACTGTTCAAGGGCGTTCTTTGCAGTAGAAAAAAAACCCCCGTCAAGGCTGTGCGTTTGCGGGTTATGACACCCCCGGCAACGATGCGGACAGCCCTGGGTAAAAAGCACATATCGCAGCCCCGGCCCGTCCACTATGGATTCTTCCACAATGCCGGACAGGCGCAGGGGCTGCGACATCACGTCTTCAGACATGCTTTACCCGGTCACGCTCCTCGGAACGCTTGGCATTATTGAAGCGATCAAGCGTACCCACGAGATATCCTGTGATGCGGCGGGTACGTTCAAAACCCATGCCCTGCCCCACCAGTTTTTGTGTGGGCTTCACTTCCTCGAACAGACGCGACTTCATCAACATTGGTTTTCTCCTTGGTCTTGAAACAATACGGTGAATATTACAAGCCGCAGCAGCGGCTGCCGTAAACTGGGTAACGCCCGGCTGATCAACACTGTGCATCCGGCAGGGCGCGAAAATGCCTGCCCCCTGTTCCGGCCACGTGAGCCGGAAAACGCATGACGTCTAAAGGGGGAATCCGGCTTAACTCCACTTGGGAATATGCGGATACTTTTTCCGCAGATCTTCCAGCAGTTCCGGGCTGATGCCTTCGCCTTCCTTGCGTCCGCAGCGAGGGCAGCAACCATTGATCACACCCACGTAGCCGCACAGAGGGTCGCGGTCAAGCGGATGGTTGACCGAGCCATAGCCCACGCCATTATCGTGCATAAAGCGGATGATGCTTTCAAAAGCTTCCGGATTTTTGCACGTATCGCCGTCCAGTTCCACATAGGTGATGTGACCGGCGTTGGTCATGGCGTGGTAGGGGGCCTCGATCTGAATTTTCTTGAAAGCCTTGATCGGATAATACACCGGCACATGGAAGGAGTTGGTGTAGTAATCCTTATCAGTAATGCCGGGGATGCTGCCGAACTTGGCCTTATCCAGCCCCACAAAGCGGCCGCTGAGGCTTTCTGCCGGGGTAGCAATAAGAGAGAAGTTCAGCTGGGTTTTTTCCGCTTCTTCGTCACAGCGTTTGCGCATGTGCCTGACGATTTCCAGACCGAGCTTCTGCGCCTCTTCGCTTTCACCGTGGTGCACGCCGAGCAGGGCTTTGAGCGTTTCAGCCAGACCGATAAAGCCCATGGTCAGCGTGCCGTGCTTCAGCACTTCTTCCACACTGTCATCCCAGTCGAGCTTGTCGGAATCAAGCCAGATGCCTTCGCCCATCAGGAAGGGATAGTTGCGCACCTTCTTGGAGCACTGGATTTTAAACCTGTGCATGAGCTGACGGAAGACCAGATCAATCCTGTCATCAAGCAGGGCAAAAAACTTCTTCACGTCTCCCTGGGCTTCCAGCCCCAGCCGGGGCAGGTTCACGGAGGTAAAGCTCAGATTTCCGCGCCCGCAGGTTACCTGCCGGTCCTTGTCGTACACGTTGCCGAGCACGCGCGTGCGGCAGCCCATATAGGCCACTTCGGTATTATAGTCGTCGGACCTGTAGTACTGAAGGTTATAGGGGGCGTCCAGAAAGCTGAAGTTGGGGAAAAGCCGCATGGCTGAAACGTCTATGGCCTGCTTGAAAAGGTCGTAGTTGGGATCTTCAGGATTATAGTTGACCCCGGACTTTACCTTGAATATCTGCACCGGAAAAATGGAGGTTTCTCCATTGCCCAAACCGGCCTTGGTGGCCTTGAGCAGATTTTTGGTAACCATGCGCCCTTCAGCCGAAACGTCCGTACCATAGTTGATGGAGCTGAAAGGAACCTGAGCACCGGCACGGGAATTCATGGTGTTCAGGTTATGGATGAGAGCTTCCATGGCCTGATAGGTGCGGCGCTCGGTATACTTGAGGGCTTCTTCCACAGCATAGGCGTGAGCCTCGGCCACCGTGCTTTCCCGGCCTTCGGGGGCCACTTCGGCAAGTCGGCGGCCAAGGGCCTCAACAGAACCGAGACGGGGATACAGCGCCGCTTCGGCAAGCAGTTTTTCCGTAAAGGCCGCTGCTTCGGCAGCGTCCACATGCATGGCAATGCGCACAAATGAAGAAAAGGCGCGCTCATATTCCTTGCGGTAGGTCTTCACAACCCCTTCAGCCATGGCAAAATCGAAATGGGGCACACTCTGGCCGCCGTGCATTTCGTTCTGGTTGGCCTGAATGGCTATGCAGGCCAGAGCCGAATAGCTTTCAATGGCGTTGGGTTCACGCAAGTAGCCGTGACCTGTGGAAAAACCGTTTTTAAACAAGGGGATAAGATCTATCTGGCAGCACGTTTCCGTGAGCATGTAGAAATCTTTGTCGTGAATATGGATATCCCCGTGGATATGGGCTGCCGAAGCGTCTTTGGGCAAAATATAGTTATCAATGAAGAACTTTGACCCTTCAGAGCCGTACTTGAGCATGGTCCCCATGGCGGTGTCGCCATCGATATTGGCGTTTTCACGCTTGATATCCTCATGGATAGCTGCGGAATACGTCAATTTCTTATAGATATCCATGAGATACGATTCCGCGTTGCGGATTTTCGTATGCTCGGCACGATACAGGATATATGCCTTGGCGGTTTTGGCGTAGTCATATTGAATCAACGATTCTTCAACCACGTCCTGAATTTCTTCAACGTGTTTCAGGTCACGTTCTTTCAGTTTTTTACAAACTTTTTCAGTGACGAACAAAAGGTCAGTGGGGGACATGTCCTCGCCGCCCACGGCCTGATTGGCCTTGGTGATAGCGTTGAGGATTTTGACAGAATCAAAGGGCACTGCCGTGCCATCGCGCTTGATTATGCTGGCGGGCATGGAAGAAAGCTCCCGGAACATAGTGAACAGGGTCGTCCTGAATATGGACGCAAAAAATGCCGATACCGAATGGAGGGGCAAAACAAAAAACAGGAACATGCCTGTAGCCGGGGGCAGACTGCCCGCAGCGGGGGAACTGACCGACAAAAGCCCCGTGTCGGTTGTCCTCATTGGGTTTGCAGGGGGAACCCATCACCCTTCAGGTAAGTTGAAAGCAGGTCTTCCGGCTTGCCGGCCGTCTTTCGGCCTTCCCGGGTCAAGCCCAGTGGCGCATGGTGAAAGACAGTTGTTGTCCGGCTTACGGCGGCGGGTCCGCTCCCGCTTTTCACGGGATTCCCGATTAAGCCCGTAGGGCACTTTCAATGTCTAGAAAATCTCAAAAGAACCGCATCATGTCAATCAGGGTTAGCAAAAAAGACTTCCTAGGCGCATGGGACTACCTAGTTTATATTGAGAAAATTTTTTAATTACACTCACTTCAGGGCCAAAAAAAGACCGCAAAAGAGCACAGGGCGAGAATGGGGACTCTGCCCTGTTTGACACTGCCGGAACCGCTTTTGAAAGTTCCGCAGCCTGTTTATGATGGCTGGTGACTCCCTCAGTGCGGAACTGCAATCTAGCGCACTGCGCGGATGATTTCAAGGCTGCTCAAGTCCTTGATACAAGCGGATTTTCAAGGTTAGCCTTCAAAAAGCCGCGCCAGTGGCCGTTTTTTTAAGGCCATTTTTTTTCAATAAAGATTCCTGACAAGCCGATACCTTCATCCTTCCTGCGTTGTCGACCGGCAAAAAGCCGCCATGATCGGCGACTGCACCGACTTTTGGGCATCCCCGTTTCTTGAAATGCCCTGCCCTTCTCCCATGCCCCCGGCTCAAGGCAGAACCCCCATCATGCCTTCAGGTTTGCACTGCAAGCGCGTCATCTGAAGGCATGATGGGGGTCTATGGCTGCCCGCACAGGGCGGGCACAGCTACTGTGTGCTGCTCCAGCCGCGCGCACTGGCGAGGCTGGAGACATTGTCAGGGCAGCAGCACCAGTTCGTAGGCGTTGTCCTGTTCCAGATACTTCACAGCCACAGCCTGCACCTGCGCGGGCGTCAGGGCAGCGGCCTTTTCAATAAGCTGGCGGTCAAAGTCGTACGGGCGACGCAGCAGGGCATCACCGGCGGCATCCGCAGCCCGTGAGCCCAGGCTTTGCCGCTCGCGGAAGTATGCCCCGAGCAGACGGTTTGCCCCGGCCTCCAGTTGCGCGGCCGACAGGGGCTTTGCCTTGATGTCGGCAATGATCTTGCCAAAGCCTTTTCGGGCCTGCTCCACCTTGTCCGGGGTTGTGCCGATGTAAAAGGCCATCATGCCTGCTTCGGGCATGCTGCGATAAAAGGCCGTTACCGTGTAGCCCAGCCCCTCCACATCTCTCAGCTGACTGAACAGAAGGCCGCTCTGACCCGAAAGCACTGCCTGAAGCAGCATCAGGGCCGGGGCATCCTCATGCGTGGGCGGCACAGCCTTGAACACCTGAAGCACATGGGCCTGATTGCGGCCGGGAAGGTGCAGATCAAGCGCCTTGTCACTTCCCCATACCGGAGCGCCCGGCGCGGGGATGTCAGTACGGGGGGCGGGCAGTGACCGGGCAAAGGCCAATACGGCTTCGCGGTCAAAGTCTCCGGCGATGGAAAGCACCCAGGGCTGTCCCAGCTGTTCCTGCCAGAAGGTCCGCACATCCTTGCTGCCAAAACGATCCAGATTTTCCGCATTGCCCAGGCCGTCATAGCCGTAGGGCTGACCACCGGGGAACAGAAAACCGTTGAGCTTTGAAAAAAGGTAGCTCGAGGGCCTGTCGGCACGCTGCCTTATGGCGGCCTTCATATTGTCCGCCTCACGGCGTATTTCTTTTTCTTCAAATCGCGGGCTGCGCAACGCTTCGCCCAGCATGGCGAAGTAATCCGCATTGAAACGCGCCGGGCCGGTAATGGACACCGTGAAGCTTTGCAAACCGGCACTGGCATCCATGGCAGCCGCGCGGTCGGAAAAGAAGCGTTCCACGCCCTGCGCATCCAGCTTGCCGATGCCCGAGGTAAGCGCACGGGCAGCAAGCCCCGCAAGGCCTTGCTGCTCAGGCTTGAGCAGCGCGTTGCCACCCGGCAGCATCATATCCACAGCCACATAGGGAACCGTGGCATCGGGTTGCAGAATAAGCGTGCGACCGGATCCGATCTGCACCACTTCGCGTTCGCCAGCCTTTGAGGCACGGGCCTTGCGCGCGAGATCACCCTCGGGACCGGGCCAGTTCTGGCGCAGGATGGCCTCCAGGTCAGGCAGCTTCGCCCCCTCCGGAGCCAGCACACGCACACGCGCCTGCCGCGGATTAAGCCACTGCGCAAGGGCCTGAGACAGCTGGGGCACATCCACATTGCGCTGGGCAAAGCGCAGGTTCATTTCGGCCTGTTTGCCGCCCAGCTCAAACTGCACAGTGCCGAGCCATGAGGCAAGGCCGTTGAGCGTCTCGCCTGCCCTGTCCATATTATCCTCAAGGTTGAATCTGGCCCTTTCAATGGCCTCGGGCTTGAACTGCGCGGCCTTGAGCGCCGCCATATCCCTGGTCAGTTCGCGCCAGAAAGGTTCCACCTTGTCCACATCAAGCTGGGCACTCAGGTAAACAAGACCGGCGCGGGACAGGCTCATATTGCCCATGCCGATGCTGTCCACCATCTGCTTTTCATACTTGAACTTGCGGTACAGCTCCGAAGTGCCGTCGCCGCCCAAAAGGTAGCAGAGCACATCCAGATCTACAGAGCGCAGGTCACGCAGGCCGGGCACGGGAAAAGCCATGCCCATATAGACCTTGCTCCAGGGACCGTAGATAACCTCTACCTGCGGCCCGCCAGGGGCATCGGCCAGATCCACGGGCCGGGCTTCGGCAAGGTCGCCGCTGTTGGTCAGGCCGCCAAAAAGTTTTTGGCTGTAGGCCAGCACGGCCTGCGGGTCAATGTCCCCCGCCACCAGCAGCAGCATGTTTTGCGGCTGATACCAGTGCCGCACATACGCGCGCAGATCTTCCGCCGTTACCGCCCTGATGGTGTCCTTGAAGCCGATGATGGGCCGCCCGTAAACGGTGTTTTGCAAGGCAGAGGTCTGCAGACTTTCAAACAGCCTGCTCATGGGCGAATCCTGATCGCCTTCAAGCTCGGAAATGACCACTTCCTTTTCAGACTCCAGCTCTTTTGGATCCAGAGAGGGCTGGAAAGCCATTTCCTTGACCACATCCATGCCCGTGCGCCAATGAGCGGCGGGCATGTCGGTCATGTACCAGGTCTTGTCAAAGCTGGTGGCGGCGTTAAGGTAGCCGCCCAGCGCTTCCACGTCCTGAGCCACCTGACCTTTCGGCCTGTGCTCCGTTCCTTTGAACACCATATGCTCGAGCAGATGGCTTATGCCCGCCTGAGCAGGCTTTTCATTGGCAGAACCGGTACGCACATACAGGCGCGTGGCTACCAGAGGAAAACGCGTGTCCTTTACAATATAGACGGTAAGCCCGTTGGGCAGACGCGTAAGCACCCCGCTGTCATCCCCCTGGGCTGATTCATTGTTGGCCGCAATTGCCGGGCAGGCCACGGCAAGCAGCAGTGCCAGGGCCGCAAGGGAAAAAAAATGCCGCATGAAACCTCCTGCGTTGCGGGCCTGACGCTCCCGTCTGCCCGCTGTTATGATGAGGGCCGCTGCCGCGCAGGGAAAGGCGCGGAAAATGGGCCTTGCAGGGATACAAAAAAGCGGGACTTTTCAGCCCCGCTTTTCATAGTAGTTCTCAAAACGCCCGGAAGCAAGGGGAATGCCCCGTCGATCCCGGCATCAGGCCCCGATGTAGAGCGTCGTACCTTTTGCTACCATCCTGTTGCAGCGCCTTACGACGTTCGTTGCGGCATTTCTGAAAGCAGATGCCGGGCGCTGCGTCTTTGATTCCGCGCTTTCTGGTCTTCGGAGGGCTGACTGCGCCGTAGCGCGCACTTCTGCCCCCGCAGTGCAGAACAGTTTCAGGATAAAACCGCCCTAGCCCCCCAGATAGGCTTCCTTGACTCTGGGGTTCTCCAGCAGCTGCCTGCCGGGGCCTTCCAGCACCACACGGCCCACTTCCAGAATATAGGCATAATGCGCCACTGAAAGTGCCGCAAACGCGTTTTGCTCCACCAGAAGCACGGTTTTGCCATCGGCATTGATACGCTTGATGATTTCAAAAATCTCGCGCACCAGCAACGGCGCCAGCCCCAGTGAAGGCTCGTCCAGCATGAGCAGGTCGGGACGGCTCATAAGCGCCCTGCCCACGGCCAGCATCTGCTGCTCACCGCCGGAAAGCGTACCGCCTTTCTGCCAGTTCCGCTCCTTGAGACGGGGAAAAAGCGTATAGACCCACTCGATATCGTCGGCAATCTCCGTACGGTCCCTGCGGGAATATGCCCCGAGCATCAGGTTTTCGGCAACTGTCAGGTGGGGCAGGATGCGCCGTCCCTCAGGAGAGAGCGAAATGCCCCGCCGCACCATGTCTTCAGGCTTGAGGCCCATAAGAGAAGCCGGAGCTTCACCCTCGTGCCTGGTCAGCAATATTTCGCCGTTAACATTTTTATTCAGTCCGGCAATGGAGCGGATAATGCTGCTCTTGCCTGCGCCATTGGCCCCGATGAGGGTTACAATGCTGCCGCGCGGGATGGTAAGGCTTACTCCCTGCACGGCCTGAATGCCGCCGTAGCGCACATGAAGGTCACGAATTTCAAGCATGCTGCACCATATCCATTATATCTTAGAGCATTTTCGCACTGAGAATGTCCTTCCCAATGTTTTCAAGACGCCCGCATCGGCGCGTAACAGCGCAAATGAAATGCGCTTACGCCTCTGCGGCGGTCGTGTGCTCCCGCATCCGCCAGAGCAGTAAAAAGCTGCTCTGATCCCTTACGGCGACAATGCGACCGCGCATCAAAACATGCCCCCGGCACCCATGTCTTCGCCAAGGTAGGCGCGGATCACTACGGGGTTATTGCGAATCTCCTCCGGCCCTCCCTCAGCGATAAGGGCGCCGTATTCCATAACCCAGATGTACCGGCACACCCCCATGACAACCTTCATGTCATGTTCAATGAGCAGAATGGTCAGATCGAACTCTTCGCGTATATGCCCGATGAAGTGCATAAGCTCGATGCTTTCCTGGGGATTCATCCCTGCAGCGGGTTCGTCCAGCAAAAGCAGACGTGGTTCGGTTGCCAGAGCGCGGGCGATTTCAAGCCGCCGTTGCGCACCGTAAGGCAGGCTGCTTGCCAGATCATTGAGGTGTTCGCCAAGGTTCACCCGTTCGGCCAGCATGCGGCTTTTTTCCCTGATTTCGGCCTCTTCACGATAAAAAGACGGCAGGCCGAGCGGGGCCATCCACCAGGGGCAGCGACGCCGCACGTGGCAGCCCACCATGATATTCTCAAGCACGGTCATGTGCTGTGAAAGGCGAATGTTCTGGAAGGTACGGGCCATGCCCTGACGGCAGATTTCATAGGGCTTGCGGCCCTTGATGCTTTGGCCGTCAAAAATGACATCCCCGCCCTGCGGCGTGTAAAATCCGCTGAGCACATTGAAAGCCGTGGTTTTTCCCGCACCGTTCGGCCCGATAATGCCAGCAATGCTCCCCTTGGGTAAGGCCAGCGACAGTTCGCTCACGGCTGTGACACCGCCGAAACGCATGGTCACGTCCCTGGCGAGGAGCAAGGCGTTTTCGTAATGCGGGGGGCGGGGCAGAATAAACTCGCTCATGCCTTATGCCTCCTCAGGAATGCGCCAATCCGCTTCCAGGTCAGTTCCCGCGTACCCATGATGCCTTCGCGCCGATACAGGATGATCGCCAGCAGGACCATTGAGAACACCACCATGCGCATGCCGGGAATGCCCGGCAATTCGAACAGGCCAAAGATGTCCATCGGCTCTTCAATGGCCCGCAGCCACTCCAGCAGAATGGTGATGACCGTCGCCCCGAGCAGACTGCCCGTCAACGAGCCCAGACCACCGGCCACAACAAACATGAGGACGTTAAAGGTCAACAGGAAGTTGAACATCTTGGGGTCGATGGTGGAAAGGTGGCTGCCCAGCAAAGCGCCCCCCACACCCGCGAAAAACGCGCCGATGCAGAATGAAAGCACTTTGTTCCAGAAGACATTGATACCCATGACCCTGGCTGCAATTTCGTTGTCACGGATGCAGCGCAACACGTTGCCGTAGTTGCTGAAGACAATTCGTGCCAGCACAATGAGGGTAAAAAGCATCCAGATGTAACAGGACAACAGCGTGGCGTGCCCCGGTATGCCCTTGATGCCCAGTGAACCGTTGGTGACGGGCGTGGCGTTGACGATGAGCACCCGGATTATCTCGGCAAAACCAAGCGTGGCTATGCCAAGATAGTCGTCTCCGAGGCGCAGTACGGGAACGGCGATAAAGAAGGCAAAGATGGTCGCCACAACGCCGCCGGCCAGCACAGAGGCCCAGAACGGCGTGAACAGCTCGGAAAACGGCCAGATTATGGGTTCAAGAATCCACATCATTTCCTTTTGTTCCGGCGGCAGAATGCACAAGGCCGAAACATAGGCCCCCACAGCGATAAAACCGGCGTGGCCCAAGGAGAAAAGCCCTGTAAACCCATAAATGAGGTTGAGCGAAAGGGCCAGAATGGCGTTGATGAAGATCAGCTTGGCAATATAAATCTGGTAATCGCCCAGAAAGGCTTCCGCCTGCCAGACAGCGCAGCCCATCAGAACCATGACCAGTATGCTCAAAAGCGTGCTGCTGTTCAGGCGCATCAGATTTTCTCCTCCATGCGTTCGCCCAGCAGGCCCGTGGGCTTGTAGAAAAGCACAAGCACAAGCAATACAAAGGCAAAAGCGTCACGGTATCCCGAAAGCTCAGGCATGAAGGCCACAGTCATGATTTCCACAAAGCCCAGAGCCACACCACCGATAACCGCGCCCTGGATGGAGCCGATCCCGCCGAACACGGCGGCGATAAATGCCTTGAGGCCGGGCATGATGCCCATGTACGGGTGAACCTGGGGATAGCGCAAGGCCCACATGATGCCCGAAGCCGCGGCCAGTGCGGAACCGATGCAGAACGTCAGGGCAATGATGTTGTCTACCCGTACGCCGAGCAGGCGCGTGGTCTCGATATCCTTGGATATGGCACGCATGGCCAGCCCCGGCTTGGTGCGGTAAACCACATACAGCAGAACGCCCACAAGAACTATGGTCATGGTCGGCACAAAGGCCGTGAGCGGCAGGATGCGCAGGCTGCCTATCTGCCACTCGGCGACAAGCCATTCAGGCTGAAGCACCGGGCGCGGCTGCCCCGTAAAGACCACCACCGCCAGACTTTCAATAAAAAATGAAACTGCGATGGCGCTGATGAGCGCCGAAATGCGAGGCGCATCGCGCAGGGGGCGGTACGCAACCCTTTCAATGACAACGCCGAGCAGGCTTGCACCCGCCACCGAAACCACGGCGGCCACACCCCAGGGCCAGCCAAAGGCAAACGTACCGAAAAAAACAAAATAGGCGCCAACCATCAGGATGTCGCCATGCGCAAAGTTGATCAGGCGCAATATGCCGTAGACCATTGTGTAGCCAATGGCGATAAGCGCGTAGAGCGACCCCAGGGTAAGGGCGTTAAAACAGTGCTGTAAAAACATGTCAAGGCTCATGTTGCCACCTCGGCAGCCGTACTGGATCGCGACGAAAGAAAGGCCACAGGTGGCCTTTCCGCGCGGACGGCGGCAAAAAAAGAGAAAAAGCGCCCCGCAGCCACAGAGACTGCGGGGCAGGAAAAGGCAACTTACTTGGGCGTCACTTCACCCACGTATACACGCTTGCCGTCCTTGTATTCAATGATGCCCACGGGCATTTCAGCATCGTGAGATTCATTGATGGACAGGACGCCAAGAGCCGTGGAGAGGTCCCTGGTTTCGCCCAGCGCCTTGGCAATGGCCTGCGGCTCGGCGGAATTGGCGCGCTTGATGGCGTCAATGATGATGAAGTAGCTGTTGTAGCCAAGGGCGCCGTTAACGTTGGTTTCCTTGTCAGGATAGGCGGCCTTCCAGGCTTCGGTAAAGCGCTTGGCGGCTTCGCTCATATTGGGCATGGCCGGATCATAGGGGAAGGTGGTGTGCAGGAAGCCTTCGGCAGCCTTGCCGCCGAGCTTGAGCGTGTCAGGGTTGTCCATGGCGTCCGCACCCATAAGGCGGAACTTGGCTCCCAGTTCACGGGCCTGCTTCATGATGATGGCCCCTTCAGCAAAATAGGCGGGCATGAAAACAATGTCGGGCTGCTTGGAGATCAGCTCGGTGAGCTGGGCCGTGAAGTCCTGATCGCCGGAGCTGTACTTGAGGGTTCCGACCACTTCGCCGCCCTGCTTCTTGAAGGAGCGGGCAAAGAAGTTTGCCAGACCAACGGCATAGTCATTGGTCATGTCCATAAGCACAGCGGCTTTTTTGAAGCCGAGGTTTTCACGGGCATAGGTGGCCGCAGCAGCGCCCTGATAGGGATCGATAAAGCAGGCGCGGAAGTAATACTTCTTGCCCTGAGTCACGAGGGGATTGGTGCAGGAGGTTCCGACACCGGGAACTTTGGCCTTTTCAGCCACTTCAGCACCGGACATGGCCAGAGAAGAGCCGTAGGAGCCGATGAGCGCCACAACCTTGTCACGTTCCACAAGGCGTTTCACGGCGTTGGCGGCCTCCACCTTATCGGACTTGTTGTCCACAACCACCAGATCAACGGTACGCCCGAGAACCGTGGGGATTTCCTTGTGGGCCAGACGTACGCCTTCAAGCTCAAGCTGGCCGCCAAAGGCATTTTGCCCGGTTAAGGGAAGGTATACGCCTATTTTGATAGGCGCGGCATCAGCGGCCAGCGCCTGCCCGGCAAAGCCGAAGGTGAGCGCCAGCCCGGCCAGCGCCGCAGAAATTTTGCCCAGTTTCATCCTTTCCCTCCAATTTTTTGTTTTCACGGGACCGTGCCACAGGCGCGGGCCATCAGGCCAACACTATAAACAACTTGAGCAGAGCCTGCAATTCAGAAAAGCCACAGGCTCGTAAAAATCAGGCAAACAAATCAAGATAGCGTGCAAAAATTCGGATGTCCGGCCGCGAAAATCTGTCCCACTCAGCGGTAAGCGAAAGCCCCGGCACAATGGCCCGCACGACCGGCAGATCAAGGTCCGCCCGGCTCATGTCCACATAAAGGGGGCTTTTGCCGTGGTCGGCCAGCACGGCTTCCAGCAGGCGGCAGTTGTCAGCGGGCGATGCCAGACTGTAGTCGGGCAGGTCTTCCAGCACTCGCACCGGAAGCCCGGCAAGGCCGGGACCTGAGGGCCTGGGCCTGACGCTTTGCGAGGTGGAATACGGCCAGGGGGTTTCCGTCAGGGCCGCAAGGGCCGCGCGCGGGCCGCTCAGTCCCGCGCCCGTTGCACGGGCAAGCGCACCATCGCGTCCGGTAACAAAGCACTGATATACGGGCAGTCCGAACTCCGTGGTAATGTCCTGAAACTGCACGTTGATGCCACAGGCAGCGTAGTCATCCAAAAGGGATTGCAGACGCGCATCGCGGCTTTTCAGGGTAAAGCACCGGGAACGGCTGTAGGGCGTGGTGGCTTCTGCGTCCCGCTCGAATATTTCCGTCAGCGCCGCCTGTCGCGCCTCTTCAGGCGTATTGCCCGATGCAAGCCCCGTGGAGCCGCCAGCCAGAAAAAGAGCCTGTTCATCAAGATTGCAGAACAGAAAAACGGCCTGAGCCGGAACCAGAACTTCGCTTCCGTCCGGCGTTGTGGCGGGCAGCCAGTGCAGGGGGGAGTCCGCGTAGGGAGCCTCCACAGGCAGCAGATTGGGGTCAAGAGCTGCCCTGCCACGGGCCTGCAATTCAGAAAACCGGGCCTTGAACAACGGCAGCGGCCGCTTGCGATCAAGCACCTGACCGGCGTGAGCCAGCCCGCCCAGACCGCCACATTCATCTTGCGACGGCCCTACGCTGACGTAAGCGCTGGAGCGCTCCACTATCTCCATGGCATAGGAGGCGCGTGCCGCAGCAAGCGACAGCCCCCGGCCATATGCCGTGGCCTGCCCCTGCAAACGGTGCTGCGCCGCGCCACAGCGGACCTCCATGTCCACCTGCCACGCCCGCAGCAGGGCAATGGGCGAGAGGGACGCTTCATGGCGCATCTCGGGACCTGCAATAACGCCCGCTTCCATGAGGGCATCCAGGGCGCGCAAAAACGTCTCCTGAGCAGGGGGCCGCTGCCAGGCCGGGGCTGCGTTCGCCGCAAGCCGCCTATG
Source organism: uncultured bacterium (assembly GCA_905214305.1). Classification (GTDB taxonomy): domain Bacteria; phylum Desulfobacterota; class Desulfovibrionia; order Desulfovibrionales; family Desulfovibrionaceae; genus Desulfovibrio. The sequence goes on along the minus strand of CAJMLK010000030.1, from coordinate 1,618 downwards.
GTGCACGGCAATGGAGTCCGTTCCGGCGGCCATGCTCCGGGCAGCCTCAGCAATGCTCTCCTGCGTGAAAAGCAGCGGAATGCCCGCTTCCTCCGGGCGTGGCAGGGCATGATGCTCGCAGATGTTGTTTCGGAACAGTTCACTCCATGCCGCCGCGGCAGACATGTCGGAACGGCAGACGGCCCGAAGATACAGCGCCGGGCTGTCATGTGACAGGCGGGCCGCAGCATCGGCGGGAAAGTTCGCGCAGGCCTTTTCATGCTGCGGCAAAAGAATGGCACATTCCAGCAACAGGGCCGCCAGAACCGGACGCACGAAAACGTCCTTTTCCGCATCGTAGCACGAGCCTGCCAGACCGGCCAGATGGTCTGTACCTTGCGCGCTCAGGTGACGGAGCAGGTGAAGATGCAGAAAATCATCCAGGGGTGCAGCTTCCAGCCGCTCAAGGGCGGCCTCGAACTCCAGTTCCTCTGGCGGCACACAGGAAAAATAGCCGGTGGTGGCCTGCGTCTGCTCATGCGTGTAGGCGTAATCAAGGACAGGCAAACGGCGTGGGGGCAGGCTGTCTTTGTTCATGTCGGTCATGGCAACTCTCTTTGGCTGAGGGCATGCGGGAAGCCGTCAGCCACAGATCATACATTTTTACTGGGAAAAGCCCGCATAAAAAAGCCCGCTGTGGCGTGTAAAAAAAGGCGGGCCGCAAAGGCGACCCGCCAGAAAAATACGAAAGCCCTGACAGGCAGGGCTTTCGCAAAAGGTATTAACGCTTGGAGTACTGGTACCGGGCGCGTGCAGCGCGCAGGCCGTACTTTTTACGTTCTTTCTTACGGGCATCGCGGGTGAGGAAGCCAGCCTTCTTGAGCACGGGGCGCAGGGCAGGATCCACCAGCAGGAGGGCCCGGGAAATACCGTGGCGCACAGCTTCGGCCTGACCGGTCACACCACCGCCAGCCACGTTGACGCGCACGTCGAGCTTGTCGGCCAGCTTGGCAAGTACCAGGGGCTGGCGAATGATCATCTGCAGGGTCTTACGGGGAAAATAGTTCTCGAAGGAACGCCCGTTGACCATGATACCGCCGGAACCGGCATATATGCGGGTACGCGCCGTGGCGGTCTTGCGGCGGCCGGTGCCGTATTCAAATTTCTCGCTCATGGCATTCTACTCCTTAATGCGGCAGCGTCAGCGGCTGAGGATTCTGGGCGGTGTGCGGATGTTCAGGCCCGGCGTAAATTTTGAGCTTCTTCAGCATGGCGCGGCCCAGGCGATTTTTGGGCAGCATACCCTTCACGGCGGCCATCAGGACGCGGGAAGGCTTGTCGGCCAGCACGTCGCCGAGAATGGTGGTCTTGAGGCCGCCAACCCAGCCGGAGTGCCGGTAGTATTTCTTGTCAGCCAGCTTGTTGCCGGTGACTTTGATTTTTTCGCAATTCACAACCACGATAAAGTCCCCGTTATCCATATGCGGGGCAAATTCCGGCTTGTGCTTACCGCGCAGGCGGTGGGCGATCTGGCTAGCCATGCGGCCAAGCACCTGATCCTGAGCGTCAACCACGAACCACTGGCGGTTGATGTCTTTGGGGGTGGGGCTGAACGTCTTCATCGGAATGACTCCTCACA
>CAJMLK010000029.1 GCA_905214305.1 uncultured bacterium | reverse complement strand
CGGCGGGCGTCTGCTCGCGCAGCCGCCAGAGCAATTTCAAAGTGAAATTGCTCTAGAAAGCGCTTCCCTCACACAATTTTTTGTAAGGCCAGTCCTGAACAGATAAAGCCTTTTTCCGGCAAACCCAAAGCTGCCCCTTTGGCTTTTTGCCTAAAAATGTATATTGTTTTTCCAAGGCAGGCATTGACCTTGCATGGAACGGCCTTATTCTTGCGTATTGAGCCACAGTCGCATAAGGGTCTGCGGCTCTGAAGCGCGCCCGCACAGGGGCCGCGCTCGACAGTACGATTCGCACGGGGGAGCGCAGAATGTCAGTATCCTACAAAGACTATTACAAACTTCTTGGAGTGGATCGCACGGCCAAGGCTGAGGAAATTTCCAAAGCCTACAAAAAGCTGGCGCGCCAATACCACCCCGACCTGAATCCCGGCGACAAGCAGGCAGAGGAAAAATTTAAAGAAATCAACGAGGCCCACGAGGTCCTCAAAGACGCAGAAAAGCGCAGGCTTTACGATCAACTTGGCCCCGACTGGCAGCACGGCCAGCAGTTTCAGGGCGAGCCGGGCTTTGAAAACGTGCACTTTACCTTCAACGGTAAAAATTTTGATGGTTCGGGTTTTTCAGACTTTTTTGAAACGCTGTTCGGCGGCACGCGGGGCGCACAGTTCGGCGGGCAGGCCGGGCCTTTTGGCGGACAGGCCGGAGGCCGCACGCAGTTTGGGCCAGACCCTTTCGGCGGCTTTTCGTCTCGCCCGCGCCGGGGACGTGACGTTGAGGCCGAACTGCCCCTGACACTTGAAGAAGTGCAGAAAGGCGGCAGCCGCACCGTGTCTCTTCAGGGATCACAGGGGCCAAAAACGCTGGACGTCAACGTGCCCGCAGGCATACGCGAAGGCGCAAAACTGCGTCTGGCCGCGCAGGGCGATCCCGCCCCCGGCGGCACACCCGGTGACCTCTTTCTGCGGGTGCGCTATCTGCCCCACGCGACCTTCAGGGTAGACGGCGAAAACCTGCAGTGCGATGTGGCCCTGGCCCCCTGGGAGGCAACGCTCGGCGGCAAGGTGGAAGTTCCCACCCTTGAAGGTCACGTTGAAATGCAGATTCCCGCCGGTTCCAGCTCCGGGCGCAAATTCCGCCTGCGTGGCAAGGGCCTGGGCGCATCCGGAAAACGCGGCGACCTGCTCGTCAGGGTCATGATCAAGACCCCGGCGCAACTGTCCGATGAAGAGCGCGAACTCTGGCAAAAACTGGCCGAAATTTCGGCGTTCAAGGCCCGCGCATAGCAACTGGTGGAGGTTTTAGCATGAGCATGACACCCAAGCATCCTACCCTGCCCGCGCCTTCTACGGTCATGGTCTGGGAAGAATTTGTTCAGGTGACGGGCGTAGACCCCGAGCGGCTTCAGGAACTTCTGGCCCTTGGCTGGATTCAGGCCCGGAGCAATACCGTTCGGCGAGACCTCTTTCGCGATGCGGATATCTACCGCGTGCGCAAGCTTGAACGCATCTGTTGCGACTTTGAACTGCCAGTTCTCGGCGGAACCATAATAGTGGATCTGCTGGAGCGCATTGACGCACTGGAACAAACCGTGCGCAGTATGAAGAATTTTGAAGACTAGCCACTGCGCGAAGATTTTTTTACTGTACCAGTAAAAATCATTCGGCATACAACCGGCAAAGGCCGTTTTGCAGACAGGCAAACGACCTGAATGAACTTCAAGGCATTTTTGTATTGGAAACGCCCCTTCACAGGGCTTTCACGGCGCCCGCTTCACCAGCGCGCAAAAGTTGCCGTGCACGGCGTGCTCCAGCGGACATGTTCCAACGGCGCATTGAACTGAAAAAGCAGTGGGCTGCCGCCGCAAACCGGCCGCAAACCGGCCACAGACCGGCCACAGACCGGGCATTGCGCGGACATTGCGCGGGCTGGCCCATCGGCCCTGCGATCAGAAACAATCCGGGGCCATTATAGACTTTCAAATATTAACGCCTGACAAATATTGGCCGCCCAAAACGCGGCATTGTCCGGAGGAACCATATGGATATCAACAAATTTACAGAAAAGGCACGCGAAGCAGTCAGTGAAGCCCAAAGCCTTGCAGCAGGCATGGGCCATCAGGAAACCGACGTCGAACACCTTGCTCTGGCGCTGGCACAGCAGGAAAAGGGCATCGTGCCGCGCATTCTTGAACAGATGGGCATACAGCCCCGCGCCCTCTCGGTCGCCATTGAAGGTGCGCTGCGCAAACGCCCCTCGGTGTCCGGCGGCGGCATTGATCCCACCAAGATCATGATTACCCAGCGTCTGGCAACAGTGCTGAACGATGCCCAGAATGAAGCCAAACGCATGAAGGACGAGTACGTCAGCGTTGACCATCTGTTTGCCGCCTTGACTGAAGTGCCCTCGTCCACGCCTCTTGGCGAAGTGTTCAAGGAATACAAGATTACCCGCGCGTCCTTTGTGGCCGCGATGGAAGAACTGCGCGCGGGTGCGCGCGTGACCAGCGCCAACCCCGAGGATACCTTCGAGGCCCTGAACAAATACGCGCGCGACCTTGTGGAAGCTGCGCGCCAGGGCAAGATGGACCCGGTCATCGGCCGTGACTCCGAGATACGTCGCGTCATCCGCATTCTTTCGCGGCGCACCAAGAATAACCCGGTGCTCATCGGTGAGGCGGGCGTGGGCAAAACAGCCATCGTGGAGGGCCTTGCTTTCCGCATCGTCAAGGGCGACGTGCCGGAGGGGCTGAAGGGCCGCAAGCTTTTTGCTCTGGACATGGGCGCGCTTATTGCCGGAGCCAAATACCGGGGCGAATTTGAGGAACGCCTCAAGGCCGTACTCAACGAAGTGGAGAAAAGTGAAGGACAAACGATCCTTTTCATTGACGAACTGCACACCATCGTGGGCGCCGGAAAAACCGAGGGCGCGATGGACGCGGGCAACCTGCTCAAGCCCATGCTGGCGCGCGGCGAACTGCACTGCATCGGCGCCACCACTGTGGACGAGTACCGCAAGTATATTGAAAAAGACCCGGCGCTGGAACGCCGTTTTCAGCCCGTCATGGTGGAAGAACCGACGGTGGAAGACACCATCTCCATCCTGCGCGGCCTGAAAGAGCGTTTTGAGGTGCATCATGGCGTACGCATCAGCGACTCGGCCATTGTAGAGGCCGTGGTGCTCTCGCACCGCTACATCACTGACCGCCAGCTGCCCGACAAGGCCATTGACCTTATCGACGAGGCCGCCGCCCTTATCCGCACCGAGATTGACTCTCTGCCCGCGGACCTTGACGAAGTAAACCGCAAGGTCATGCAGCTTGAAATCGAACGTGAGGCCCTGCGGCGCGAAACCGACGCGGCCTCCCGCGAACGGCTGGAAAAGCTTGAAAACGAACTGGTCGACCTGCGCATGGAACAGGCTGATCTGCTCAAGCAGTGGGAAAGCGAAAAAGGCTCCATCAATCACGTGCGCGAAATCAAGGAGCAGATAGAGCAGACCAAGCTGGCTATCGAGCAGGCCGAACGCGCGTATGACCTCAACAAGGCCGCGGAGCTGAAGTACTCGAAGCTGCTCGAACTTGAGAAAAAACTGACGGAAGCCGAGGCTTCGGACGGCGGCGCTGCTGCTGACGGCTCCCGTCTGCTCAAGGAAGAAGTGCGCCCTGACGATGTGGCCGAAATCGTGGGCAAGTGGACGGGCATACCCGTTACCCGCCTGCTGGAATCAGAGCGCGAAAAACTGCTGCGGCTGCCCGAGCAGCTGCATGAGCGCGTGGTGGGACAGGACGAGGCCGTCAACGCCGTGTCCGATGCCGTGCTGCGTGCCCGCGCCGGTCTTTCCGACCCGGACAGGCCCACAGGCTCGTTTATCTTCCTCGGCCCCACGGGCGTGGGCAAAACAGAGCTTTCCAAGGCCCTGGCCGAGGCATTGTTTGACACGGAAGACAATATGGTGCGCCTGGACATGAGCGAATATATGGAAAAACACTCCGTATCCCGCCTCATTGGTGCGCCTCCCGGCTATGTGGGGTATGATGAAGGCGGCCAGCTTACGGAGGCCGTGCGGCGCAAGCCCTATTCCGTCATTCTTTTTGACGAGATAGAAAAAGCCCACCCGGACGTGTTCAACACGCTGCTGCAACTGCTGGACGATGGCCGCCTGACTGACAGTCAGGGCCGTACCGTGGACTTTCGCAACAGCATTGTCATCATGACGTCCAACATCGGCTCCATGCATCTGCTGGACGGCATTGATGCGGATGGAACCCTCAAGGAGGGCGCGCGCGAACGGGTGATGGAAGAACTGCGCGGCCACTTCAGGCCCGAGTTCCTGAACCGCGTGGATGAAACCGTGGTCTTTCTGCCGCTCAGGCGCGACCAGATCAGCCGCATTGTGGATCTGCAGCTGGCCCGCCTGCGCAAGCGCCTTGAAGACCGCAAGATCAAGCTGGACATGACCGATGCCGCCCGAAGCTTTATTGGCGAAGCGGGCTATGATCCGGTCTACGGCGCACGCCCCCTCAAGCGCTATGTGCAGCAGGCCGTGGAAACCCCGCTGGCCCGCCAGATTGTGGGTGGCAAGATACGCGACGGCCAGCGTGTGACCGTGGACGTCAAGGACGAAGCGCTGACCTTTGCGGCCGAGTAGCAACACACGACCCACAGCGGCTGACAGCATATAAAAAACAAGGCCCGCGCGGACAAACCGTGCGGGCCTTTGGCGTGTATAAACCTTGCACGAACGGTATGCTCCGTCCTGCCAAGGCGCTGGCGTTGGAACAGTCAACCACTGACACCTGTTTCAATCGGCCTGTTTGTTGAACTGTCCTTCAGTCCATTCCCTGTGCAAAACGCACAGGCAGGCTTTTGCCATTGCTTCTGAACAGAGAATATTTCGGCAGGGGGGAAAGTCAATGGTTTTTATTTTTCCGGCCACGGGCAGAACGCCCAAAGCCCTGAGGTCGATGGCAATCGTCAGGCGTGAAAAAAATTTTCCCAGGGGATGGCCTGAATCACGGTCGTGATGGAATTAAAAAACTGCCGCACTTCTTTTTTGGCTCCCCGAGGCGGGGGGAGCGGCTCACGCCCGGCGTACCAGGGCAGTGTAAGGGCGAGGGCTTCCATCATGCGGTCATGGCGCGGCTCAAGCACGTCCTGCGGCCGGTCTCGCACGGCGTCCTCGCCCGGAGCGCAGGGATGGCTGAAAACCATATACTGGCGGCAGGCAATGGGCCGCAGGGCATATACCTGGCATGCCCCGTTCCACAAAAAGGGACACGGCATGAGGACGTCCTCACGCCCACCCCGGCATGATGCGAGCCTGCGCCCCAGCCAGTGGCGCATTTCCGCCTTTACCCTGTGCCGCACCTGCCAGTGCAGGCCCAGAGCTTCCAGCGGGCTGACGGGTATGGGCTGGGCGCAGCACTGTGCGCAGCCCGCGCGACAGACAGCCTGACGCCCGTCGGCCAGCAGGGCTTCGTTTACCCCCATGTCCACAAGGGCGTAGGCGTCCAGCAACAGCGGCAGACCGGGATAAAGGCGCTCAAGCTGCCGGTCGGTGTGCCTGTAGCGCAGGACTGCGTCAGACAGGGACGAATTTTGGGGCATGACTATTCCAGTGCTGTTTGGCGGCCGGAACAGCCCGGCCCTCAGGCATTATCGGTATGCCTTTCCTTCTTGCCGCGCAACTGCTGTTTTTCTTCTGCTGAAATATCCCGAGCCTTGTTGCTCACGCCTGACACTGTTGCGCGCTCGTGCGCACCGGGCTGCAAAGGCTCCGTCAATGACGCTGCCCCCTCTTCACGGCCGTCCCCCCTGTGCTTGAGGCTTTCGCCGCGCCCGATAAAGTAGACATGCTCGGCAATATTGATGGACCGCCGCCAGATGCGTGTCAGCGAGCGCACCACAAGAATGATATGCATGGCGACATGCGGCTTGAGGCTGCAATGCGGATCAGACAGGCATTCCATAATACCCTGTATGATGCGCACTTCATTCTGTACAGCCTCGTCATCACCCCGGCTCAAGGCCAGCGCGCCCTGCGCGTCATTATCGCGAAAAACCCGCACGGCGCTTTCAAAAGCCTCGCGTGCGCCCTCATACAGCTCGCGTACGTGGGACATCATGCTGAAACCTGGCATGTTCTGCATAAGAATGGCCTGTTCGGATATGCTGACGGCCTCGTCCCCGATGCGCTCAAGATCAACCACCATGCGCAACGATGTCACCACAAAACGCAGGTCCACGGCCACGGGCTGCGAACGGGCCAGCAGACGCAGAGCCATTTCGTCAATCTCGTTTTCCAGGGCGTCTATGGCGGCGTCGCTTTCAATCACAGCGGCGGCCCTGCCGGGATCGTTGGCCGCAAGCGCCTTGCCCGCCTCTTCCAGCGCAATGCCCACGCTGGCGCACATGACCAGAAGACGGGTGCGCAAAGTTACAAGCAGTTGCTGCAGATAGTTGGCCTGTTGCATGGTGCTCTCCTGAAAAGTGCGATGAAATGAATGAGAATTGCCTGTATTTGGCCGAGGCATTTTTTGAAAGAATAATTCTCAGATGCTGCAGAACCTTCGCCCGGCATTGCGTCTCGCGGGCAGGTTACGTGCGCCCTGACGGCGGGACACCGCCGCGCAGGCTTCTGATCCGTTTTACAAAAAGCCGCACTAGCCAAAACGGCCTGTGATATAGTCTTCCGTCTGTTTTTTTCCGGGCCGTGTGAACATGATATCCGTGGCATTGTGCTCGATAAGCTCACCCATGTAGAAAAATGCCGTTGTGTCGGACACGCGGGCGGCCTGCTGCATGTTGTGGGTGACGATGATGATGGACAGCGATTCGCGCAGTTCACGTATGCTTTCTTCAATTTTCTGCGTGGCTATGGGGTCAAGGGCGCTGGCCGGTTCGTCCATAAGCAGCACCTCCGGTTCCACGGCCAGAGCGCGTGCAATGCACAGGCGCTGTTGCTGCCCGCCGGAAAGCCCCAGAGCCGGAGCCTGAAGGCGATCTTTTACTTCCTCAAAAATGGCGGCCCGCCGCAGGGAAAGCTCCACTTTTTCGGCAATGAGGCTTTCGTCCCGCAGGCCGTTGACGCGCAGGCCGTAGGCCACATTTTCATAAATGGTCTTGGGAAACGGATTGGGTTTCTGAAAAACCATGCCTACCCGGCAGCGCAGGGAAACCACATCGGTATCCGGGCGGTTCACATCCTTGCCATCCAGCAGAATCTCGCCCTCGACGCGCGCGCCCGGCACAAGGTCGTTCATGCGATTCAGACAGCGTAAAAAGGTGGACTTGCCGCAGCCCGAGGGGCCGATGAGTGCCGTAACCCGGCAGGGTTCAAAGGCCAGACTGACCTCATGCAGGGCCTTGTGCTGCCCGTAGTAGACGCTGACATTGCGCGCCTGCAGGTATTCCTTCATGACTGTGCTGCTCCGTAGGCAGAAGTGAGAGTGAAAACAAGCGCCGTGCTGCCGTCCGGGGCGGGACTTTCCACCCGGATACTGCCGCCGTGCCGCTCAAGGATGTGCTTGCAGATGGCAAGGCCGAGGCCGGTGCTGGCCTGCCCCCGATGACGCTCCACCTGATAGAAACGCTCAAAGATGCGCTCCTGATCCTGACGGGGAATACCCGGGCCATCGTCAGCAACGCGAAAAATCACACTGTCGCCCGCCTGCCGTGCCGTTACACGGATACTGCCGCCCTCGGGCGCGTAACGGCCCGCGTTTTCCAGAAGATTCCGAAAAACCTGCGTCAAATGGGGCAGGCTGGCCAGCACACGACAGTTGGGGCACAAATGCGATTCCACCCGGCAGCCGCGGCGCTCCAGCACTTCACGGCACATGCCCGTTGCCTGTGTGAGAGCTTCTCCCGGATCTGTGGCAACAAGCTCAAGGCTGCCGCTTTTGCCCTCAAGACGGGCCAGCGTCAGCAGGTCTTCCACCATGCGTGAGAGGTAGGCCCCGTTTTTGAGAATGATTTCGCCAAACCTGCGGCATTCAGGCGGCCCGTCAATGCTGGTGAGGGTTTCGGCATAGCCCTGTATGGCCGTGAGCGGCGTGCGCAATTCGTGCGACACATTGGCAACAAAATCGCGCCGTATACGCTCAAGCCGCATAAGCTCCGTAATATCGTGAAATACGGCCACAGCCCCCAGCTGCTCCCCGTCCGCCGTTTCCGACGCGGGAGGCAGGGAAATGCAGACCGACATGACCTGCCCCGAGGGCAACTCCAGATGCAGATAGCGCTGCACGCGCCCGCCTTCCACAGCAGGGGCTTCCGGCCCGCCCAGACCGTCCTGACTTCCCTTTGCTTCTCCGCATCCCGGCCCCGCGCCGGGCATCACGCCATCGGCTGACGCGTGCTGCCCCCCGGAGGCCACCGGCAAGGCCTGACCATCAACTGTCAGCACTGCGCCGGAAACAGCCGCAGCACAGGCAGTCGAGCCTGTTTGCCCGCTCTGGTCTGCACCACCATGCCGGGGCGGGACGGCAAGCACCGACGCCCTGTGCCGGGCATCGGCCCGGGCCTCTGCCTCGGCCATGAGTTCGTCCACGGCATTTTGCAGGGGCGGCGAAGGAATCACTTCCACCACCTGTGCGCCCAGAGCCGAGGCCGCCGCGGGAAAATGGCGAACAAGCGCCCTGTTGCAACGGCGGATGCGCCCACGCGGCCCAAGCACCAGCACACCATCACTCATGGTGTCCAGTATGCTTTCAAGCTGTGCGGTCTGTTCCGCCGCGGCGCGCACATGTTCTTCAATATTTTCGGCCATGCGGTTCACGGCATCGGCCAGAGGGGCAAATTCGCAGCCGGGGATGCGCCGCAGACGGCGCTGAAAATTGCCCAGCGAAATGCCCTCCACCACGGACACCATCTGCCGCAGTGAACGACGCAAGGCCCCGGAAAGCACTCCGGCCAGAATCAGGGAAAGAATGACGGTAATCACGGCGATCTGGGTAAACACGGCCAGACGGCTGTCGATAATCTGCCTGAGGTTCGCCAACGGCACGGAAACACGCAAAATGTCGCCATTTTGCAATACCACGGCGGCATAGGCCAGCTTTTTGCCCAATGTGCCGCTGGCGCGAATGGCAAAGCCCGGCGTGCCGCCCGTGGCTTCGCGCACTTCGGGCCTGTCGGCGTGGTTGTCCAGACGAGTCACGGGCTGCGCATCGAGGGCGGTATCACCGAGCACATAGCCCTGCGGGTCAAGCAGGGAAAGGCGCTCCTCGGGCATATCAAGGATGGCGGCAAGGCGCGTCAGCCCGGCCGCATGGTCACCCATGCCGTCCAGAATAACACCGGCCAGCGCCGTTTCACGCACCAGACGTTCGCGCGCCGAGTCAAGCTGCACTTTTTCAAACCAGGCTTTGCCGTAAAAAACGGCCACGGCGATGGAAACCAGGGCCACAAACAGCATGCCGCCAAAAATTCGGGTTCTGAATGAAAGCATATCTCCCGCCAATGCGGCCATGCCGCCGTATCCGCCCGGGCGCACCGCAAAGCGCGTGCCCTGACGGCTATTCCTTGATTCTGTAGCCGACCCCGCGCACGGTCTCCAGCATGGAGGCCGCATCGCCCAGCTTGGCGCGCAGACGGCGCACATGCGTATCCACCGTACGGGCGTATCCCTCAAAGGAATAGCCCCATACCTTGTTGAGCAGTTGCTCGCGCGTACGCACCGACCCGGCGTGGCGCAGCAAATCTTCCAGCAGGCGAAATTCCGTGGCTGTCAGCTGCAGTTCTTCGCCCTGCGCTTCTGCCGTATGCGCATCGGGCCGCAGACGAATGCCGTGGCGCTCCACCACCGGGCTTTCGTCGCTTCGCGTTCCGCGCCGCAATACGGCCCGGATGCGCAACATAAGCTCGCGCACGCTGAAGGGCTTGACCACATAGTCATCGGCCCCAAGGCTCAGGCCCACCACGCGGTCCATTTCTTCACCTCTGGCCGTGAGCATGAGCACAGGAATATGGGCGGTTTCGGCCTGTGCGCCCAAAAGGCGGCAGACCTCAAATCCGTCCGGGCCGGGCATCATGACATCCAGCAGCAAAAGAGCAGGCAGATGCTGACGGGCCAGCCTGAGCGCCTCGTTACCGTCGGCCGCCTCCAGAACGCTGAAGCCCTCGCGCTCCAGATTAAAGCGCAAAAGCTCGCGAATATCGGCTTCATCTTCAACAATCAATATCTGTTGGCTCATAGTGCACACCTCTGTGGCGCAGCCCGAGTAAAGCGTTTCTTTGCGCCAATGTGATGGTAGCCCTGTTACAATTGCGTGACACGGCGAAACTGCTGAAAGCATGCCCCACCGGGCAGGGCAAATCAATTGACGCCTTTTCCGGCCCACCCGCCCCATATCGGTCAGCCCGATCCATATCCCCCGGACCGTCATGCGCGCCATGCCCGCGCAATACGGGCAGCGGCACTGGCAGGACCGGCTCCCTTCCGCCGTGCGCAAAAGGGCCTGACGCGGTTTGGCATCAGCCTGGGGCACGGCCTGACGCCCTTTCACGCAGTCTTCGTGTTTCCGTCATCATTCTGTAACAGAGGCGGGCCAAAAGAAAGGCACGGCAAAATAATGCCGCAGGTGGAATTTTTTCATCCCTGAAAAAACCAGGAGAAACTCATGTCTTTTGATTTCAAAAAACGCGTTTCCCGTTACAGCGGCAGACTCGCGGCCTGCGCTCTGGCCGTGCTTTGCTGGAGTGCTTCGGCCGCAGCCGCCCAGCAGGTCATCATCAACGGCTCCACCACCGTGCTGCCTGTGGTGCAAAAAGCGGGTGAAGCGTTCATGGCCTCTCACCCCGGTACGGAGCTGAGCATTTCTGGCGGCGGCTCCGGCAACGGCATCAAGGCCCTCATTGAAAAGCAGTGCGATGTCGCCATGAGTTCGCGCGATATCAAAGACAAGGAAAAGGACGCCGCTGCCAAAAACGGCATTACGCCCCTGCGCACGGCCATAGCCATTGACGCCATTGTGCCTGTGGTCAACCCGGCCAACAGGGTGGGCGCCCTCACTCTCGCGCAGCTTCGCGACATTTACACCGGAAAAATCACCAACTGGAAAGACCTTGGCGGCCAGGACGCCCAGATTGTGGCGATCTCGCGTGACACCTCTTCAGGCACGTTCGAATCCTGGGAAGAACTTGTCATGAACAAGGAGCGCGTCAGCCCCCGAGCGCTCATGCAGGCTTCCAACGGAGCCGTGGTGCAGACGGTGAGTAAAAACAGGAACGCCATCGGCTATGTGGGGCTTGGCTATGTGGACAAGTCCACCAGAGCGGTCACGGTTGAAGGCGTAAGCCCCAGCGCCGAAACGGCCCTTTCCGGGCAGTGGCCCATCGCCCGAGAGCTGTACATCTTCACCAACGGTGCGCCCGAGGGCGCGGTGAAAGAATTTGTGGAGTATCTGGTGGCGCCCGACAAGGGCCAAAAGGATGTGCTCGCTGTGGGCTACGTGCCCCTGAGCAAATAGACAACGGACAAAAAATCCTTGCAGGGCGCGGGCAGGCCGGACACCGCAAACCGGCCTGCCCCGCCTGTGCCACACCGTGCAATGGACGCGCCCGGCGCGTCGGGAGAACGCCCATGCGTTCCACAGACCTGAAAGAAAAACTGGTTCGCTATATACTCGCCGGCATGGCGGGCAGCTCGCTGCTGGCTTTGGCCGGTATTGTCATATTTCTGTTTATGGAAGGCCTGCCGCTCTTTGCGCATTATCCTGTGACGGATTTTCTTTTGGGCCGCCTGTGGTACCCCACCGAAGACCCCGGCCTGTTCGGCATTTTCCCCCTGCTGATAGCCTCGCTGGCGGTAACGCTTTTTTCCTCGCTGCTGGCAGTGCCTCTGGGCGTGCTCACAGCCGTATACCTTACGGAAATAGCCCATCCTGCCGTTCGCCGGATCATCAAGCCCTTTGTGGAACTGCTGGCCGCCCTGCCTTCGGTGGTGCTGGGCTTTCTTGGCATGGTGGTGCTGGCCCCCATGCTGCAGGACTATCTGGGCGCGGCAACAGGCCTGAATCTGCTCAATGCCTCTATAGTGCTGGCCTTCATGAGCGTGCCCACCATCTGTTCGGTTTCTGAAGACGCGCTTTACAGTGTTCCGCGCGACCTGCGCGAGGCTTCACTGGCGCTCGGGGCCACGCGCTGGCAGACCACGGTGCGCGTTGTCATTCCGGCGGCGCTTTCGGGCATCGGCACGGCGGTCATGCTTGGCATGTCGCGCGCCATCGGGGAAACAATGGTGGTGCTTATGGTGGCGGGTGGCGCGGGCATCATTCCCACGTCATTGCTTGATCCTGTGCGGCCCATGCCCGCATCCATTGCCGCCGAAATGGCCGAGGCCCCCTTTCGCAGCGAGCATTATCACGCGCTTTTTGCCATCGGCATCGTACTTTTCATGCTCACACTGGCCTTTAACATGCTGGCAGCCCATATCGCCGAAAAACACCGTCAGGCCGGTACTTCGAGCCTGTAACAATTCCGCAGAAATCGGGGAAAAACATGTCACAGCCCATATGGCCCGGTCAGCCCGGCATTCTGGACACGCCGCAAAAACGCTTTACGCCCACAAGCGGCAAGGCGCGTGGCCGCGCACAAAGCCTCATGTTTCTCTTTTTGCGGGGTGTGGCCGCATGCAACGTACTGGCCCTTCTAACCGTGTGCGGCTTTCTGCTCTACCACGGCCTGCCTGCCCTCAGCTGGGAATTCATAAGTCAGGCGCCACGCAGCATGATGACCGAAGGCGGTATTCTGCCCTGCATTATCGGCACGGCCATCCTTTCGCTGGGGGCGCTGCTGCTGGCCTTTCCCCTGGGCGTGGCCTCGGCCGTCTATCTGCATGAATACGCCAGGCGCAATGCCTTTGCACGCTATGTGCGGCTGGGCGTCAACAATCTCGCCGGCGTGCCTTCCGTGGTTTTCGGCCTTTTCGGCCTGTCATTTTTTGTGACCTTTTGCGGCTTCGGAGTCAGCATACTCTCTGGCGTGCTCACCCTCGCCGTACTTACCCTGCCCGTCATCATCGGAACAGCCGAAGAAGCCCTGCGCAATGTGCCTGATACCTACCGCGAAGCCTCGCTGGCCCTGGGGGCCAACAAATGGCAGACCATCAGCCGCGTGGTGCTGCCCTGCGCCCTGCCGGGCATGCTTACCGGGGCCATCCTCGGCGTGGCGCGCGCCGCGGGCGAAACAGCCGCCATCATGTTCACGGCGGCTGTTTTCTATACGCCAAAAACACCGGATTCCATCTTCAGCTCCGTCATGGCCCTGCCCTATCACATGTACGTGCTGGCTACCGCCGGCACAGACATAGAAAAAACCCGCCCCCTGCAATACGGGACCGGGCTTGTGCTGCTGCTTCTGGTGCTGGGCATGAATCTGGCGGCCATACTGCTACGCGACCGCCTGCAACGCAAACACTGATATTTTTCGATCCGCTTTTCCCCTTCCTGCCGCCCTCTGGCGTTCCTTCCGGACACCGCCGCTCGTCACCAACCCTGACGGGCGGCGTTTTTAACGCTGCATGGCAGTCAAAGGTATACAGCCAGCGCAGAACTTCAACGCACTTCATGCGCAACCTGCTCTGGCGGCTGTGCTGCACCGCGAAATGCATTGGGGCTGATATTTTTCCGGCAGCGCGCCTGCGCAAAAAAATGCCACGTCAGTGGCATAAATGACGTTATCAATGCAAAAGGGGGAGCCGAAGCCCCCCCTTTGAAGTCATCTCGCTTGCCTTGCGGCAGGCTGTGCAGCCTTGAGCAGTTCAACCCCGAAAGGTTTCAATGCTCTGCCTGAAATGGACGCACGGTAAACGTGCTTCGCCGTCAGGCGACCATTTCAGGCATTAACTGTTCTAGAAGCTGTACGCGAAGACCACCTGGGCCTTCCACATATCCTGCTTGTCGAAGCTGCCGCCGCCGTTGGCCTTCTTCCAGGTGCTGTTGTCCATAAAGTTGGCAACGTAGTCCAGCTCAAGATTCATTTCGAGGTTTTCGTAGATCTGGTAGCTGTTCACGAGGTTGAATTCCAGCATGCCGTCGTTGGTGGTCAGGTAAGGGCCAGTGTTGCTGCCCCAGCCGGTGGCCCATGCGGAAGCGCTGTCCATGTACTTGGCCATGGTCGGGCTGTTGGTGCCGCCCCAGTAGGCCACGCGGAAGGTGTGCTTCAGGTCTTCGATGAAGCTCATGTCGCGGAGTTGCGCGCCGATACCCCAGGTGCCATCATAGGTCAGGGAGTAGTCCTGACGGATCCAGCCCATGTTGCCGTCACCGATAAAGGAGGTGAAGTTGCCGGAAGCCGCAACGGAAGGCATGCGCTCGGAACCGTTCTTGACATTGCTGTCGTCGCCGGAAGCGTACCAGCCGAAGATGCCGGGCACAGCCCAATCCAGCTTGTATTCGACAAGGGCCTTGGCAAGCCAGCCCTGACGCTCGGTGCTGCCGCGCTTGGTCACGCCGTTCTTGGTGGCATCAAAGCGACCCATGCCCTGCATGTAGCCGTAGTTGATGTCAAATTCGATGTTCAACGGATCGAACATGGTCACAGCGATAGGCAGGCCAGCCCAGAAGGCGTTGCCGTATTCGTTACCCGTACGGCCGATATTGCCATTGCTGGCTCCGATGCCGGGATAGGGGCGCAGGGAATAGTACAGATCTCCGTCAGCGGTTTCAATGCCATCATAGGAGTTGTGCTTGTCTTTCAGTCCCTTCAGGGCATTCTTGCCCACCATGCCGTACATGGCCCAGGGGGTCACGTTCACGCCTTCAAAGGTCAGGGGAACCATCAGGCTGAACAGATCCATATTGTCCAGGTAGTTGTTCCGGGTGGGCTTGTTGGCGTCAACGTAGTTGTCGTTCAGGGGACGCGCCCACAGGGCGGTCAGACCGACGTTTTCGTTGAACTTGTAGTTGACGGTGATGCCGGCAACGTCGGTATCCATAACAGCGGAGCCGCCAGCCACGTTGGGCAGGGCCACGCCCTGGATGCCCATGCGCACCTTGGCGTCGGTATCGGGCACGATCCAGTCGAGGTACGCGCGCTTCAGCTTGATCTGGTTGGAACCGTCAGCGCCGAGGGCAGCGCCGTTTTTAGCCTTGCCCCACTGGGAAGTGCCGATTTCAAAGTACACGGTGCCGGACAGGGCTTCAGAAGCCACGGCATCCAACTGCAGGCGCACGCGCTGGGCGGCCTGGAAGTCGTCATCGCTGTTGAACTTGCTCTGGCCGGCAGCACCTTTTTCGCGGAACTGCTTGATGGGGTTGGCATCGCCCACGCCGAAGCCCATGAGCCACTGGCCCTTGGCCTTGAAGTCAATGGCGCTGGCGCCAGTGGCCGCGCCAAAAAGCAGGCCGGCGGCCAGCACGAGTGTACAGATACGTTTCATAGCCCTTCCTCTCTTTAAAAAAACATCCCAAAAAAGAAAATTACAGCAACCTACGTTTAGGTTGAAATTCTTTCTACACGGATTCAGTTTCAGTGGCAAGAATTTTCGTAAAAAAATTTTAACCGGCTCCAAAAAACCTTGCCCCGCCCACTGTTCGTGGCAAGCGTCATACGTGAAAAACGGCATTTGCTCTTGCAGATGCCGTTTTTACTGCCGGACGTTTCCGGCCTGCTCACGAAAAAATCCGCGAACGTTTCAAACTGTCGTGTTACAAAAAATCGGGATCAGCAGCGGCCTTGCCTTCAGCCAGCATGATGCGCACATAGTGGAGACTGTGCTCATCCACAGGAATGATGGGAAAGCCCTGCCCGCAGCCCGGGCAGCGCACCATGCGCGGCTCCGTCGGGCTGGCCTGCGGCACATGCTTGCCACAACCCGGACATTGATAAAAGAAAAGGATTTCCATGCCATCCGGGGCAACAGGCTCTATGGGCCGTTTACGCTCAGCCACGGGTGTCCTCCCTTTTGTCCGAATCTGCTTTCTGGGCACGGGCCAGATTTTGCCCTGTCATGAGCGGCGAAGGGGCAAGCCCCCACAGAGCCAGCAACGTGGGCGCCACATCGGCCAGCCTGCCATCGGCCAGTTTTTTGACCTCACCGCCCGGCTCAAGCAGGATGCAGGGCACGGGATTTGTGGTGTGGGCCGTTTGCGGCTGGCCATCGGGCGTAAGCATGACTTCACAGTTGCCGTGGTCGGCAATGACGAGCATGCGCCCCTGGCGGGCTTCAACAGCCTCGACCATGCGACCCACGCACGTATCCACAACCTCGCATGCCTCTACGGCTGCTTCGAGAATCCCTGTGTGGCCGACCATGTCGCCGTTGGCAAGGTTGCAGACCACAAGATCGTACTGACCGGAATTCCATGCCCTGATAAATTCGTCCGTCACCACAGGCGCGCTCATGGCAGGCCTGAGGTCATAGGTTGCCACATCGCGGGGCGAAGGCACAAGGATGCGGTCTTCGCCCGTAAAGGGCTCTTCCACGCCGCCATTGAAGAAGTAGGTCACGTGGGCGTATTTTTCCGTTTCTGCCAGCCGCAGCTGACGCATGCCCTGACGGGACACCACCTGCCCAAGCCCTTGATCCACCGCCTCCTTGGGAAAGGCCACGGGCAGATTAAAGCTGGCTTCGTATGAGGTCATGGAGGCCAGGGCCGACAGCACGGGCATTTCGCCCCTGTCAAAACCCTCAAAGCCGGGCGTAATGAAGGCCGCGGTCAATTCGCGCATCCGGTCTGCCCGGAAGTTGAAGAAAAAGACCGCATCGCCGTCGGCCAGACCGGGCGCGGCATCGCCGGTGGAAAAGCGCACGGGCTTCAGAAATTCGTCGGTGATGCCCTCGGCATACGAAGCTTCCATCGCCGCCACGGGATCAGCCGCCAGAGGGGCCTTGCCGTGTACGATCACGTCCCAGGCTTCCTTGACGCGCTCCCAGCGCCTGTCGCGATCCATGGCGTAAAAACGCCCTGTCAGGCTGGCAATGCGCGCCTGCGGCTGATTCTTTATGCTGGCCTCCAGGGCACGCACAAAATCCACCCCGCTGTGGGGCGGACAGTCGCGTCCGTCAGTAAGGCCGTGAATGCGCACGGGCACAGCCTGCGCCGCCGCCATGCCGCACAGAGCTTCAAGATGGCGGATGTGGCTGTGCACGCCGCCGTCAGACAGCAGCCCCACAAGGTGCAGCCTGCCGCCGCTGCGCCGCACGGCGGACAGCACCTCGCCAAGCACCGGGTTGGCCGCAAAGGAGCCGTCCTCCACAGCCACATCGATGCGTGTCATGTCCTGATAGACCACGCGTCCCGCACCGATGTTAAGATGCCCCACTTCCGAATTGCCCATATAGCCTCTGGGCAGGCCCACCTCGCGCCCGGACGCCACGAGGCGGCTCTGGGGGCAGCGGGCCATGAGGGCATCCATGTTGGGGGTGCGGGCCACAAACGGGGCATTGCCGGGACCGGGAGGAGCGATGCCCCATCCGTCCAGTATCAGCAGCAGTGTAGGCGTCATAATGATTATTCTCCGCTGTTCTGCCCAGCGGTTGTGCCTTTTCCGGGAGTGTGCCCCCACAGGGCTTCAAGGGCATAGAGCTCGCGCACCGGCTCCTGAAAGATGTTGACGATAACATCGTTCATATCCACAAGAATCCACTGCCCGGCGGCATACCCTTCTGTACGCAGAAATTCGTAGTTATGTTCGCGGCATAGCTGGCCTACGCCGTCGGCAAGGCTCTGGGCGTGGCGCACCGAGTTGGCGCCAGCCACGATAAGGGCATCGGCAAAGCCGCCTTCGCTCTCAAGATCAAGGCAGACCACGCGCAGCGCCTTGTGCTCTTCAAGCCATTGGGCCACATCCGCCGCCTTGCGGCTCGCGGGAACATCTGAAAACTGTATGGGGGCGCGGCCCCCGGCGGGTGTATTGGGATGATTATTTTCCATAGCCAGCACATATCGTAAAGCCGGGCCAAGGGCAATGGGCTTGCCCTGCCCACAGCACGCCCGCGCGGGATTTTTACAGAAGGCCGTCAGGAGCATGATGCGAAAAAAACACGGGCACGCGGCGCTGAAATCCCGTTTTTTCCGGGCCGCCGCCATGCAGACCAAAACAGGCACGCCCAATGGCGCAACACAGCGGCAGCGCTTCAAATTCGCCCTGCCGATACCGCGAAAACCCGCTACGGAAGCCCCTTCAGGCGCGCCGCGCGGCCCTCTTTCTGTTGACCAGTTGCGTACATTGCGGCATACCGGAAAAGGTTTGCACACGGTAACGCCGTTTTTATTTTTGCATTGACGGCCCAAGGCCGCCGCCAAAAGCCAGCTAAAGGAGAGGGCCGTGCTTTTCGACATCAAAAAGGAAACCCTGCCCCGCGAGGAAATGGAAGCATTGCAGTTGCGCCGTCTGCGCGACCTGTGCAACCGCGTTTACGCCAACGTGCCCTTCTACCGCAAACGCTTTGACGAAGCGGGCGTAACCCCGGCAGACATCAAATCCCTGGCCGACCTGAAGCTTCTGCCGTTCACCGAAAAGCAGGACCTGCGCGATTATTATCCTTTCGGCCTTTTCGCCGTGCCGCGCGATCACATCGTGCGCCTCCACGCCTCCAGCGGAACCACAGGCAAGGCCGTGGTGGTGGGCTATACCGCCCGCGACCTTGAAACGTGGGCGGAGCTCATGGCCCGAAGCATGTCCGCTGCGGGTGTCAGCCGCTCTGACGTGGTGCATGTGGCCTATGGCTACGGGCTTTTTACCGGCGGCCTTGGCGCGCACTACGGTGCGGAGCGCATCGGTGCAACGGTGGTTCCCGCATCCGGCGGGGCCACACGCCGTCAGGCCCACCTGATGCGTGATTTCGGGGCCACGGTGCTGTGCGCCACGCCCTCGTACGCCCTGCACCTCTGGGAAGCCGCCCACGAATCCGGGGTGGACTTCCGCGAACTGCCGTTGCGCACGGGCATATTTGGCGCCGAGCCGTGGTCAGAAGCCATGCGCCGCGACATTGAGGAAAAAATGGGCATGGACGCCATGAACATCTACGGCCTGTCTGAAATCATGGGCCCCGGCGTGGCGATGGAATGTGTCGAGGCAAAGCACGGCATGCACCTGTGGGAAGACCACATCCTGCCGGAGATCATCGACCCCGTGACCGGCGAGCAGCTGCCCCCCGGTCAGGTAGGTGAACTGGTGCTGACCACCCTCACCAAAGAGGGCATCCCCATGCTGCGCTACCGCACTCGCGACCTCACAAGCCTTGATTACACCCCCTGCCGCTGCGGGCGCACGCACGTGCGTATTTCGCGCCTGCAGGGTCGCAGCGATGACATGCTCATCATCCGTGGGGTCAACGTCTTTCCGCAGCAGATCGAAGGTCTGCTTATGGAAAGCGACGGCCTTACGCCCAACTACCAGATCATTGTGGGCACATCCAACAATCTGGACACCCTTGAGGTTCGCGTGGAAGTCAGCGACACCCTGTTTGCCGACGAGATCCGCAAACTGCAAATGCTTGAAAACCGCCTGCAGAAAAGCATCAAGGAATTCCTCGGCGTGTCGGCCAAGGTGCGCCTGATGGAGCCACGCTCCATCCAGCGCTCGGAAGGCAAGGCCCAGCGCATTGTGGATCAGCGCGAAAAGGCATAGCGCCCGCTGCATCATCGGGACAGAACCGAACTTCAGGCGGGCCGTTGCGGCCCGCCTGATTTTTGGCTGCCCTTCCCGGCCCGCGGGGCAATTTCATGCCGGTTTTGCACATCGAATAGAGCATTTAACACTTGAAATGCTTGCTTACGGCAGGCAAAAGCCTGCCTGCTCGCATTTCGTGGCAAGGATTTTCAGGAAAATCCTTGCAGAGCAGTTGACTCGTTTCATTCGTAAACTGCTCTAACAGAAAAAAATAAATCTTTTCGAAATTTATGGAACAAAGCTTGACACTCAGACCTAATCCACGTAAAAGCATACCTCGCTGAGCGGGAGTAACTCAGTGGTAGAGTGCAACCTTGCCAAGGTTGAAGTCGCGGGTTCAAATCCCGTCTCCCGCTCCACTTTTGCGGGAATAACTCAACGGTAGAGTGTCAGCTTCCCAAGCTGAAGGTTGCGAGTTCAAATCTCGTTTCCCGCTCCAAGAAAATCAAGCCTTTACAGTAAAAAACACTGTAAAGGCTTTTTATTTTTGCGACCAAATTGCGACTTGCGGTCGCAAAAAAAGTTTTTTTACCGTCCTCCTGACGACACTCTCTCCTCTTTTTCTCAGCAACAAAAAAACGCCCCTTGATCATGTTTTTGACATGACTAAGGGGCGTTTTTTCGTTCCTCCGTGATCCGTTTCGCCTGTGCAAACAAGAACAGGCGAAACGCCGCACCCAGATGCCCACACGCAAACTTATGCGTCTGAACGGCACAACTGGGCATCTGGGTGCGGGGTCGTCGTGGGTGGCTCCCACGGCCTGACGAGCCAGCCGCTCGGTCAATACCCTCAGACAAAGGAAACGTATTGAGGAAAATAAGGGCTTAAAAAGGCGAAAAGCCAATACGTTGGCGCGTATCGGCTTATCAGCAGAGTGAAATTTCTACTAGCTGTGGAGATGACACTAAACCGCAAGGTTCCTCTTTGTCAAGTGCATCGAGTCTGCTTGTTTTTGCCTTTTTTCGGCCTGCCCCGCTTGGGGAAGAGAGCGCGAACCATGCAGACATTTGCACCAAGAGGAAGGATTCACGGGCCGATTTTACCGCAATTTGTGTTGGAAACGTCAATCAGTTTTGGAGCCAAAATTATGTATGCCCTGCTGTGCAATTACGCTTCGGACAACGACCGCTGCTGGCCCTCCCAGGCCAAGCTGGCCGCTCGGCTTTCGTGCAGCGTGAGCAGCGTTAAGAAGTACCTGGCCGAGCTGGTAGGAATCAAGCTCGTGCATGTTCGGCGTGAGCAATACCGCTCATCCGTTTATTATATGTTGGAACCGGCCCACATGAAAGGGAACAGCTCAGAGGCAACAAAATCTGACTCTCAGGCGGCAAAGCCTACCTGCCGTCAGGCAGACTCTGCCTGCCCACAGCCAAAAGTTGGCTACATAAATACTCTTAACAAACTAAGAGAAATACAAAATCCCCCCTTACCCCCCGTGCGTTCTGCGTTGCCAGATGGTGCGCCCTCGCCTCTACCTTCCGTGTCAGGGGGCGGGGGTGTGTCTGTCTCTGATTTTGAAAGAGCGTGGGAGCTCTATCCCAAAAAAGAGGCCAAGGGCCTTGCCCGTTCTGCCTGGCTGCGTCTCCAGCGAGAGGGCTTGTTACCGCCTTTGTCTCGGATTGAATCCAGCATCCGGCATTTCATGACCTTGGAGACCTGGCAACGTGAACAAGGACGGTTTGTGCCGCAGATGAGCAACTGGCTGCGTGGGCAGCGGTGGTTGGACGCCTCTGTGATGGCGGCAGCGAAGGAGGCTGAAACAGCGCAACGTGCTGCGGACGCGCTTCAGACCATGCAGCGCGAAGAGGAAAACCGCAAGACTGTACAGGACAAAGAGCGGGAAGCACTCAGGCCCTGCTTTGATGCCTTTGCCGAGAAATTTCAAATTTACGACAAGCCCTGGCTCAGGCCAATGGCCTTTGGCCTGTGGATGTACCTGCACAGTGCGCATCGTGCGCCCACGCCTGCGGACATACCCGCCGACAACCAGCTTGGCATTGTCGAGTTTCTGCAAGCCTTCAAGCGGCGTTGCGAAGAAGCGGCATGGCGAAAACCTGCCGTGCCGGAACGCACGGCACAGACCGCGTTGGGATCGTTCACCTTGCCACGAGGCAACAAGCTCACCGCCTTCGGTGCGCTCTTGCCGCATCACCCAATGTTTTCACGACAGCCTGTGTCTCCGGCCCTGGCCAGAGCCATGTGACGATTGCAAACCAAGGAGATTTCAGTGAAACGACAACACATTTTTCGTCTGCTCCCGGCACTACTTATGCTGCTCTGGGGAAGCATGGCCTGGGCGGCGGAACAGCCGCCTGTGCCTGTGGCACCACCTGCCCCCGTCATCGGGCAACAGGGCATTGTCCTGGGGCAAGCGGATGCCCAGCGGCCTGCAACGGCTGCTCCTGTCACGGCTACCCCGGCTGTGCCTCCAACTCCAGCTGCGCCTGCCGTTACGGCTGCTTTGCCCCAGGAAGGCAAAAAGCCCGATGCCCAAACGCTGTTTCAAGAAAGCCTGCGTCAGATGATGCCGCTGGATGACAGTCAGATTCAGGAGTACCGGGAGCGGTCGGATCAGCGCGAGCGGGCTTTGCTGCCGGTGTCGCCTTCACTGGCCTCGCGTACAGCGCGGGTGTCGCTGGAACCTGGCAGTGCGCCGGTGCGGGTGTTCACCACGGCCAATATTGCCACCTCGCTACTGATCCACGATTCCACGGGGCAGCCCTGGCCCATCACTTCCGTCACCAACGGTGGGCCTTCGTTTTTCCAAGTTCTGCGCCCTGAACTGCCGGACGGCAATCTGTTGAACATCACTCCCATACAGGCCTACGGCACCACAACCCTGGTCGTCACGATGGAGAAACAGGACATTCCGCTGGTCATCCGGCTGGAATCGGATTCTGTGCACGGGCCAGAGCGCAAGGCGGACGCCCTGGTGCTCTTTCAGATTTCCCAGCATGGCCCACGCGCCAAAGTGCCGGTCATTGAGGACATCAAGGAAACCGTGAACTCCTCCATGTTAGCCTTTCTGGATCATGTGCCGCCAGCAGGGGCCGTTCGCGTGCGCATGGAACCCACGCCGGACAAGGTGCAGGTCTGGAAGCTCGGCGCAAATCACTACGTCCGCACCAGTCACAGCATGATGTGGCCTGCTTGGACGGCGGTGGTCAACGGCGCGGGCAACATGAAGTGCTACGAGGTGCCTGTTACGTCACGGATCATGCTCTCCGTGGGCGGCACAATGCAGACTCTGGTGCTGAAAGACCGGGAACCCGGCAAGGCGAATGGGGAGGTGAAGCTATGAGCGTCACCAGCACGGAAAAGAAACGCCGTTTCGTCATGTTCGCCCTTTTGGGAGTGGCTGTGACCGTTGTCCTTGCGGTGGGCTACATGGTGCTGTTCGCGCCGAAAAAGCCTTCGGCTTCGGCCACGCTGGCCTCGGCCCGGACGGATTCCGTCAAAGGGCAAGCGGGCGGTGAAGGCTCGGAAGAGTACAACAAAAAGCTGGAAGCTCACGACCAACAAAAGGCCAACAGTGCCCTTGCAGCGGGCGAGAGCTTTATTCCCACGCCTGTGGGCACCAAAACCCCGGCAGTAACACGAAAGCAAGACACACCCCCGCCTCCCCCGCCGGTCACGCCTCCGCGTGTGGCTCCTGTACAGGCTCCGCGCACGGACAACACCCTGCAAAAAAGGATGTTGGAAGACCTAGCGGCTCTGGATGCCAAATTATCCTCGGTATCTGTGGAACAGGGAAAAGTCGTTTTTGTGCATGATTTTTCCAAGGACAAGCCCCTCCCTGCCCCTGCGTTTGTGTCCAGCGATGGGGAGTCACCGGTATCCAACACTCTGACTTTGAAGCCTGGCGATCTTCTCTACGCCGTCATCGACACTGGCGTAAATTCTGACGTTCCCTCTGCCGTCATGGCCACGGTGGCTTCGGGCAAGCTCAAAAATGCACGTCTTCTTGGCAAGTTTCAGCGTTTTGAAGAACGGCTGGTACTCGCCTTCACCAGAGTCATTCTGCCGGATGGTTCGGATGCCCAGATTGAGGGCTATGCGGTTGACCCGGCCACGTCTGAAGCCTCTGTGGCCTCTTCGGTGGATACACATTTCTTCAGCCGCTGGGGAGGGCTTATTGCCACGGCCTTTCTGGAAGGTCTGTCCAACGCCAAACGCTACAGCGGTTCACAAAGCACCATCTACGGCGGGATGAACGGCCAAACCACGGATCAGATGGTCTGGAACACTTATAGCCCTGCGGATCAGGCCTGGATTGCGGCGGGCAAGGTGGGAGAAAAGGCCGGGAAGATATTCGAGAAGAACTTCGAGCGGCCTCCCACGGTCTACCTTGAAAGCGGTACGGCGGTGGGCATTCTTGTGCTCAACGTGAAGGCGAGGTGATGTATGGAGAATTACGTCGCCAACGTCATTCCGCATTTGCAGCAATGGTGGCCCGTGGTCATTGTGCTGGCCTACCTCATCGGCATTGCCTTTGCGATGGTATCGCTGGCGCAGAGCATTAGCCATAAGCACCGTTTCAACCGCAGTACCGCCGTCTGGTCACTGTGGGCTG
Source organism: uncultured bacterium (assembly GCA_905214305.1). Classification (GTDB taxonomy): domain Bacteria; phylum Desulfobacterota; class Desulfovibrionia; order Desulfovibrionales; family Desulfovibrionaceae; genus Desulfovibrio. Next base: position 10,194 of record CAJMLK010000029.1, on the reverse strand, counting down.
CTGTCCTGCTCCTGAACATCCCGGCGCTCATGGACTCTCTCGCCATGACCGTTTTCAACCAGACTTCGGAACAGACCTTGAGCTATTCGCCTCCGGCATCGCCGGGCTCTGTCTACATTCAGTTCGCTGTCTATGGCATCGCCACGGTGGGCATTATTGGCATCATCCGGGGGCTGTGTCTGCTCAGAGATACTCCCAACCAAAGCATGAACTTGAGCCGCTGCATCGTGCATCTCTTCGGCGGCATTATCGCAGTCAACCTCGTCACCTTCCTTCGCGGCATCGGAGCCACGCTGGGCGGTGATGTGCAAACAACCATCGCAAAAATCATCGGGTAAATAAGGAGAATTGTATGAAAACCTGTTTTTCTCTTGAAGCTGTTTCCCCTGTCCGCTTCACAGCAGCGGCTCTGTCTGCCGCCGCTGTATGGCTTCTCGTGCCAGAGTTGGCCCTGGCTGCCGTAACCTTTGGCGACATCGGCCAGAACGTGGCCGACAGTGCCAAGGGGGTAGCCAAGGGCGTTACAATGGCGGGTTTTGCCTCCGGAGCGGGCATGGGGGTTTGGGGTTGTATTGACCTTTATAAGGCCAGCAAAAGCCAGTCTGGTCAGTCGGGCAACTACGCACCCGGTGTTGCCAAGGTAGTCATTGGTGCTCTGGCTCTTGGTATCGGAGAGTTTCTTGGTTCCGGTTCGGCCACTCTGTTTGGCTCTGACCAGACTACTGGTCTGGATGAACTCGGTCTGCGGTAAGCGAGGGGCATATGAACTGGTTCAAAAAGAAAAAACCTTTACCGGAAGATGTGCAGGCAGCACAGCCTTCGGAAACGGCAGAAATAATGGCAGAGGCAAGCGAAAGCCCGCCTCCGACCTACACCGCCGAAACCATCATTGGCGGTTTGGGCTGGTATCGGTCGCAGTACCAACGCGCCATGAAATTGGCCGTGGGGCTGGTGCTCGTACTCATTGTGTGCATTGCGGTGGTTGTGCTGCTCATTCTGAAGCAACCCACGCCGCGCTATTTTGCAGCCACGCCGGATTTGCGACTTGCACCGCTCATTCCTTTGGATAAGCCCGTTCTCAGCCAGCAAGGGCTTTTGAATTGGGTCACGGAAACCATCAGCAATGCCGTATCTCTGGATTTTCTGGAATGGCGGGAAAAACTCTCTAATACCAGAGAAAACTTTGAAGAAGCGGCCTATAAGTCCTTTCTGGCCTCTCTTCAATCCTCCGGCGTTCTGGATATGATTAAAGAAAAGCGGCTTTCTGTATCCGCAGTAGTCACACGGGCTCCAGTCATTACCGCTTCAGGACTTGTGGGCGGCAAGGCCACCTGGAAAATCGAGTTCCCACTCATCCTTTCCTACGAATCCAGTCAGGGTGTGGAAAGCACCCAGCGTCTCATGGCCACAGTGCTGGTGGCCCGCGCATCCACAGTGCTCACGCCGCGCGGCGTGGTTATTCAGCAAGTTGTGCTGAAGAGGGGGGATAGCTGATGCTTGATACCCTCGTACACGGCATTGATCGTGGCATCCGCGCCTTATCCGAAACTTTTTACGGCCCGGTGGGCAGCTACTGCAAGCTGGAAACGGTAGACAGGGGCGTACTGGTGGCCGATGACGGCAGCCTGATTACTGTCTTGCGGCTGGAAGGGGCACTCAAACAGGTGGGGGTGGATGAATATGCCACCATCGTGCGCGGCCTGACGGAAAAACTGCAATCCACGCTTTCGCGGCCAGGTCACTGCATTCAGGTGGTGTTTGAATACGACCCAGAAGCCAGCGGAGGGCGTATCCGCGAAATGTTGCTGCCCTCGCGCCGCACTGCCCAAAACCTTGGGCTGCACATCGGCCCCTTGCTGGAAAATTGGGGGCAGGCTCTTGAACGGTATTGTTCGCATGAAACCTGCTGGCTGGTCTTATGGACGCGGCCAGGCGTTCTGTCGGAGGGCTTGCGCAAAACCGCGTTTCAAGAGCGTACCACCTCCATGCGCAAAGCGCCCATGCAGCCTGGCTGCCAGCAGATTTCTGCCGCCATTGCCGCCTTGCATGATGCGCACAGCGGTTTTGTGACCGGTGTGCTGGACGCCTTCCGCCAAGAAGAGCTTCTGCTCTATCCGCTCACACCTCATGAGGCATTGCGGGACATTCGCATCTGCGTTGACCCGGAGTTCACCAGCAGGGAGTGGTTGGCTCGCATTCCGGGTGACGTCTTACCGCTACGCCTGCCTGACCCCGGCTCGCCACCTTCTGCGCTTTTGCACAATGTGGTCTACCCAGATTTCAAAACCCAGCTCTGGCCGCGTGAGGGGCATTTGCTTTCCCGCAGTGCCATTACGGTGGGGGATCGGGTGTTCGGCCCGCTCATCATGACCCTCATGCCCCAGACGCCCAAGCCCTTTCAGGAGTTTTTCCGGGTGCTGTCGCGTCGGGATGAACGCCTGCCGTACCGCATGTCGTTTCTGCTGGAGCCGAGCGGTCTGCACATGGGCATGAAGCCGCTGCTTTCGGGCATTCTGGCCTTTGCCAGTTCGGACAACAAACGCTTCAATAATGCGGTGGCAGCCCTGACCGCTTTGGATTTGGGAGGGGTGTGCTGTGTGAAGTTCCGCATCTGCTGCGGAACTTGGGCAACTATTGGCACGGCGGGGCTTTCGGAAAAAGAGGCCCACCTGCAACTGCGGCGGCGCATGGCAGAACTCACCAAGGCCATTCAGGGCTGGGGCACCACGGACGTGTCCGAAGCCGTGGGCGATCCGCTGCTGGGCCTTGCTGCCACAGTGCCCGCCATGATGCCGTCAAGCCCGGCTCCGATTACTGCGGCTCCCTTGCAGGAGGCCATCGGCATGTTGCCGTTGCGCTCTGCCTCGCCCTGGAAGGAAGGTTCGCTCCTGCTCCGCACCCAGGACGGCAAGCTCTTTCCCTTTGCGCCCAATTCTTCGGAACAGGCGGCGTGGATTGATTTGGGGGTAGCTCCAATGGGCGGGGGAAAATCGGTGTTCCTCAACGCCATGAACTTCGCCTTTGTAACCCAGGCCGGGCTTTCGCGCCTGCCGTGGGTCTCCATTATTGACGTAGGCCCGTCCAGTTCGGGATTGATCACTCTCATTCAGGAGAATCTGCCGGAAGGCAAAAAGCATCTGGCAGCCTATCACCGGCTGCGCATGACCGAAGACTTCGCCATCAATCCTTTTGATACGCCATTGGGCTGCCGCCAACCGCTGCCATCGCACATGGCCTTTCTGGTCAACCTGCTGACCCTGCTGTGTACTCCGCTGGAAAATACGCCACCGGACAAGGATGTGCCGGGGCTGGTACGCAGGGCCATTGAACTGGCCTATGATGAACTGTCGGACAAACATCAGCCAAGGCTGTACCAGTCCAATGTGCTGCCGGAACTCCATGAATTGCTGATGCGCGAAAACATCGTGCTGAACGCCATGCCCTCCTGGTGGGAGGTGGTAGACGCTCTCTTTGAACGCGGTTTTGTGCATGAAGCCATTCAGGCACAACGCTATGCCGTGCCGCTTCTGGGCGACCTCACCACACAGATCAACCAGAATCAGGGCATCCTCAATACCTATGAAGAAAAAACCCGGCGTGAGGCCTGGCGTTCGATTCTCGACGCCATCACCGCCTATGCCGTGCTGAAAGAACCCACGCGCTTTGATTTGGGTGACGCGCAGATCGTCAGCCTTGATCTGGATGAAGTGGCCACACGCGGCGGGCCTGCTGCGGAGCGGCAATCTGCCGTCATGTACATGCTGGCGCGGCATGTGCTGGGGGCGCGGTTCTTCCTTATGCCTGATGACGTGAAGCTCATGCCGCAGCGCTATCAAGACTACCACGCCGAACGCATTGAAGCCATTCGGGAAGATCCAAAAAGGCTTTGCTACGACGAAGCACATCGCGTGACCAAAAACACCTCCGTCTCAGGCCAGCTTGAAGCGGATATGACCACAATGGCACGGGAATCGCGCAAATGGAACCTTTCCATCGGTCTATATACGCAGTCCATCGACGATATTCCGAAAATCATCATTGAACTGGCTACTACCATCGTCATTCTTGGAGCTGGAACTGATGACAGCATCAAGGACATGGCCGAACGCTTTGGCCTGAACGGTTCCTGTCGTCATGCGCTTGGGCACTTGGGCAAGCCCGGCCCGGCTGGTGCCAATCTGGTGGCACTCTTTCGCACGGGTGCCGGTAAATCACAACTGGTGCTTAGTCTGACCATCGGCGGGCAAGCCCTGTGGGCCTTCTCCACCACCACGGAAGACGTGGCTATCCGCAATCATCTCTACAAACACATGGAACCTGCTGAAGCCTTGCGGCGTCTGGCGGCCCGTTTTCCGGGTGGCTCGGCAAAGTCCGAGGTGGAACGCCGCCGCCGTCAGGTCACTGACCAGTCCGGTGCCGACGATGCCGTGGTCAACGTGATTCAGGAAATAGTCCACGAAATCGCCAACTCTGTGAGGACATCATGAAAAAACTGCTCCTGACCTTATTGCTGTCTGCACTTCCTGCGCATGCTTTGGCGGCAGGGTGCGACTGCGGTTCCATCAACGCCATGATCACAATGGCGAAGATGGAGACCATCCAGACGGTCAACCTGAACACTACAGCAGAAGCTACGGCCATTCGCTCGGAAATCCTCCTTGCGGCGCAAAGCATCATTGGCACCATCAAGACGGAAAGTGCCACCATTGTACGGGCAATCATCAGCTTAAAAGAAAGCAATGCCGCCATGATTAAGGGTCAGGCTACGGCGGGCGAAGCCACGCGCACTGAGGACTTGTATGGCAAGGCCGCGCAGCCCATTGGGTTGTGCGGGGCAACGTCCCTTGGTGCCGGAGTGCAGCTTGGTGCGCAGGCTTCCCGTCAGGTGCATCAGGCTATGCGTAGCAAACAGTTGGAGTATTCCAACAAGGCGGATGCACGGCCCGTGGAATACTTGGGGCGTGTGCTGGATGAAGGCCATCCCTCGGAACAAGAAATGGTGGATTCACTCTTTCCTCTGGAAAACACCATCACCGACGAACAGCTCTCACAGGCCCACGAATCCATCAAAAGTCTGGCGAATCCCCGGCCTTTGCCCGTGGTCACGGAAGCCCAAAAAGAAACCCCCTCCGCCCAGACGTATACCGCTGCCCGCAAAATCCATGAAGGGCGGCTGGCTGTGGCTATGGATGTCCTCAATAGTCATGTGGCCACACACGCGCCCACGCTGCCCGATGACGTAACAGCCTGGGCGAAGAGCCAGTGGCAGGAAGCGGGCGGCAGCGGTACGCCTCCCGGCCTTGTAAATGGCAAAATGTCTGAGGCCGGGCTGTTCAAGCTGCTCAGTCAAATGCGCCTCGGCAATCCCAACTGGTTCAATCAGGTGACGACTGCCACGGAAGCCGGACTGCTACGGGAAATAGTCATGATGCAGGCCATGCAGCTTGAACTCACCCGCAAGAACAACGAATTACTTGACCGCATGAGCTTCATCACCGCGCTGGACTATCTGACTCGCATGGACGGCACCACAGGCCGTGAACTCAATGATCTGTATGCCCGCATGGTTGGGGCACAACAATAGAAATATATAAAAATATATTTCTATCAAAAATATAACGCAAGGATACCCTATGGCCGCTTCACCCGACATCCCCGCAACCTCTGAAGTGTTGCTCAAAAGTGACGCCAGCAAACAGTTTTTGGACACCTTGCTGGGGCAAGGCTGGGACGCATGGGGCCAGGGGCTTGGCGGTTCGCAAGCTGCGGAACTCATGCTGCAACTGTTCAGTGCCTTCAACATCGTGGCACTGGCGGTTATTTCTGCGCTGTTCATCTGGGTGCTGGCTATGGCTGTGGCAGGCACGGCCCACGAGGGAACGCCCTTTGGCAAACGCTACAGTTCGCTGTGGATGCCGCTGCGTTTTGTGGGGGCAATGGGGGCACTGGCTCCTATCTTCAAAGGGCTGAGTTTCTTTCAGGTAGCTATTCTGGCCTGCATCGGCTTTTCCATTAACTTGGGCAATTTCGTCTGGGAGTTGGGCACAGACTACTTTGTGGAGCACGGCGGGCAGATCACTATACAGGCTCCTGACCAGAATGTGACCCATTATGCCGCCATTGCCAATGGTTCGCTGGAATCCTTGACCTTGCAATACTACCTTAACGAGCGACGAGGCCTCGGCATTTCTCCTGGGGGAAAATGGAACTACAGCGGTAATTGGATTCGATCAGGCGGCGAATACCGTTTTTCGTTCAACGGTAATTCCGGCACCATCATGGTGGAATGCGTGGACGAGGGTGACGCGCTGTGCCGGGGCAAGGTCAATGCCGTGGGCACGGCGGTGTCGTCGCTCTCTTCGGTGGCTAGCCAGCTTGCCAATCCTGATACTCCTGCTGACGCCATTGACCCGCTGGCTTTGCACTCGGCTGCCAACAGCATAAACGCGACCATCCTTTCTTCTCTGCAAAGCTATGCCAAGCAGGGCCAGCTCAAAAGCAAGCTGCAAGATTTTCAGGACATTTCCAAACAGTACGGCTGGTTTATTGCTGGTTCATCCTACTGGTCTATCGCCTGGATCAATCAGGAAGTGCGCGAAGCTATGTATTCCGGCATTTCGTATGCGCCGCGTGAATACACGGCATCCGAACTCTACGCCATGAACTTTGGCTTGCAGGATTATGAAGCGGTCAAAGAACGGGTGGCCAATTACATTAAGACGGCCTATGCCACGCGGCGCGGCATTTCCGACACCACGGCGCACCCTGCGGTGACGGACGAAACGCGGGCACTCGGTGATGTGGGCAACTGGCTGCGTTCTACGTTGAACAGCCTGGTAAGTGCCAACATTCTGCCCATTGCGGTGGAAAAGCTCTCCAGCAACGATCCCATTATGGCTGTCTCCAACGTGGGGGATTATCTCATCGGCACGGCCTGGGGCCTGGCTGCTGCGTTGGGTGTTCTTGATGTCACACACGCAATGGGCAAAGCCATTCCCTTCATTGGCAGTGCTATTCCCAATCTGGACAAATATATCGCCTTTGTCCTGTTTTCCGTCTTTCTGCCCCTGCTGCTCTACGGCCTAGCCCTGGCCTACTACCTTCCGGCCATTCCTTTTATTCGCTGGGTTTCCGCGCTCACCGGCTGGGTGATCCTCATTGTGGAATCGCTTGTGGCCGCTCCGCTGTGGCTGTGCGCCCATGCCCTGCCCGAAGGGGATGGGGCAGCCGGGCAGCACGGCAGGCGCGGCTATCTGCTCTTGCTCGGCATCGTTATACGCCCGCCGCTCATGGTGGCCGGGTTCTTCTGCGCGGTCATCCTCATGAATGTGCTGGGGCGGCTCATCGGAGCCAGCTTTGAAATGTTCATTGCCGGAACCTCGCAAGCCAAGGTGATTGGTCTTACCGGCACCATATCCATGCTCGTGATTCTGGGCATCGTGGTGATTATGACGGCCAACAAGTTCTTCAGCCTCATTCACTACCTGCCGGAGCATGTGACCAACTGGATCGGCCAACAATTCCATTCTCTTGGGGAAAAGGAAGACCAAAGCGGCGTCAAAGGCGTGTTTGTGGGGTCTACCAATGCGGTTTCGTCAGGGGCTGAAGGCGCGAAGGGTCTGCGTAGCACCATCCGAGGCGGCAATACCGGGGCGGCAGGCCCAAAAGACAACCTGTCTGAGCATAATTTCAGGAGTTAGCCATGCTTGAAAAAACAAAAGAAGCTCTCAGGGCACGGATACAGCCCACAAGCACCCATTTGGCAGCATTGCGCGGAGATTTGCGGAACCGCCTGCAACATTTCAAGGCCAACCGCGCCCCAGAGGAACAAGACGCGATGGAAAAAGACTTTGCACGTGTGCTTCAGGCCTGGGGCATTGAAGACGCCACGCACATTCCCTATGTGCTGGCGGAAATGCGCTTGCGGCTTCCGATCTTTGCGCTGCCATTGCTGGGTTGTTCCGCTGCACTGATGGTGAGCCATAGCACAATTGTATGGCTCGCCGTGGTGCTGATAGTGGTGCCCTGTTGCCTTGGGTTGTGTACCACCTGCTGGCGTCTATCCGTGCTTTCCCGCCGCCGCTTTCAGTCCTTCCTTAACTGGCTGTGCTCAGTTGTCGGCCTTGCCCAAAAAGGCGCGTAGGGAGGCTTCAATGACAGCGATTTCTTTCATGTCATTCTGTACGGCAAAGAGCTTCATGGCCTTGGCCAGGTCGCGGTCGATGAGAAAATATTTGCCCACGCGGTTTTCCTTGCCTTTGGGGGCATCTTTGTCTTTGCCCGTTGCGGCGGGCGGGGGTGTGTCTGTCTTTAGTGTGGATTTCTGTTCAGACTTTGGCGCACCGAACACAGTGTCGAGCAAATCTTCCTGCGGTTCCACGGGGGCAGCTTGCCCCAATCCGCCTTTCTTACGCGCCATAACGGGCCTCCAGTCTGGTTACTATTTCTGCTCCAAGGGCGGCATAGTCTTGCGCCCCATACGACTTGGCATCATAGGCAAAGATGCTCTGGCCGTGGCTTGGGGCTTCGGCCAAGGTCACGTTGTCACGGATGACGCTCTGGGTGAGGTCAGTCGCGTGTTTTTCGGTGAGCACATCCAGCACGTCACGGCACAGCCGCTTTCTGCGGTCAACGAAGGTGGGGACGATGCCAAGCACCGCCAGATTAGGATTGAGGCGGCGGCGCACCCGCTCCAGGTCGTCTTGCATGAGGGCGAGGCCTTCCAGGGAATGGAACTCCGTCTGCACCGGAATGACCACGGCGTCTGCCGCCGCATAGGTGTTGATGGCCAGCAAGTCCAGCGAGGGCGGGCTGTCAATGATGATCACGTCAAAAGTGCCTTGCACCGCCTCCAACGCTTCTTTCAGCAAGAGTTCCTTACCGATCTCCTGAGCAAAAACCTCCGGCATAGCCGCAAGCTGACGGCTGGCTGGCGCAAGCAAGACACAACCCGCCCCCTTTTCCACCGGCACGGCAATCTCCTGCCATGTGGTCTTGCTCCTGAGCACGTCCAGAACGCTTTTGCCGTCATGGGGCACTCCCCAGGCGCGGGTCAGATTGGCCTGAGCGTCCATATCCACGGCCAGCACTTTTTTGCCGTGGGCGGCAAGGGCTGCTGCCAGATTCTGCGCCGTGGTGGTTTTGCCCACGCCGCCCTTTTTGTTGGCGATGACGATGCTACTCATAGGTTCTCCTTGGTGATGCTGTCCAGAAAACCCATAGCATTATATAAATATATACTCAACTATAAAAATAGAAATATATAAAAATATATTTCTATAAATCTACAAACACATAAGGAGTTTTCTCATGCTGCGAAGATGCGCGTTTATCATCTGTTGTTTTGTCCTGGCGGGTTGTGCGGGAAAGAAGCCCACACAAGACCCCACAAATCCGGCTGACTTTGTGACCGTCACCCTGGGTGATGCGGCCCAGATTGCCCACGGTGAACTTGCCATGCTGGCAAAACTGCGCGGGCAGGGCTTACAGCCACTTTTGCCGCCCGCTGATCCCAGCCTCAGCCAGCCGGTGTCCATCTCGTGGACTGGCCCGGCTGAAGGCGCTGTCAAAGAAATCTGCCTGCAACTTGGCTATCGCTATCAAGAAGCGGGCAAGCCCTCGGCGCAAATACTGACTGTGGTGGTGCGCGGCTTGAATCGTCCGGCCCATGTGCTGCTGGAAGACATTGCCTGGCAGGTGCAGCCGCAGGCTGTGCTGCGCGTTGACCCCATTGGCCGGGTCATAACCCTAGCCCGCACAGTCAGCACCGGGGGGCAATCATGAACCGTTCACTCTGTACGCTGGCAGTGCTCCTGATGTGTCTTGGCGGATGCGCCGTCAAAAATGATGTTCAGGAACCAGCGCCCCTGGTGCCCATGCCGCCGCTGACGAATGTGGCTGCAACCACTGAAAAACCTGCACCGCCAGTCGCTCCCGTGAAAAGTGAGGAGGGCCAGCCCCTCACAGTCCATCTGCCTGACGATGCTGCCGGCAGTCCTCGCCGTGGTGAACCGGAAGAGCTGGCCGCACTTCTTGAAATGAAGGGGGCAGCGAAGAACGAAACCGCCGTCAGCCTCATGCGGCCTGCGGCCATTAAGGAAGCGGCCCAACTTGTCACCTTCCAGACGGCGATGACGTATTGAGGTAGGCTGGAAAAAACGGACGCCATAGTTCATATCCATATGAGGAGGTTCT
>CAJMLK010000028.1 GCA_905214305.1 uncultured bacterium | reverse complement strand
GTTTACAGCGTGGACTACCAGGGTATCTAATCCTGTTTGCTCCCCACGCTTTCGCACCTCAGCGTCAATACCGGTCCAGGTGGCCGCCTTCGCCACTGATGTTCCTCCAGATATCTACGGATTTCACTCCTACACCTGGAATTCCGCCACCCTCTCCCGGATTCAAGCTAAGCAGTATCAAAGGCAGTTCCACGGTTGAGCCGTGGGATTTCACCCCTGACTTACAAAGCAGCCTACGTGCGCTTTACGCCCAGTAATTCCGATTAACGCTTGCACCCTCCGTATTACCGCGGCTGCTGGCACGGAGTTAGCCGGTGCTTCCTTTGAAGGTACCGTCAAGGCACTGCTGATTAGCACAGTGCGGTTTCTTCCCTTCTGACAGAGGTTTACGATCCGAAAACCTTCATCCCTCACGCGGCGTCGCTGCGTCAGGCTTTCGCCCATTGCGCAATATTCCCCACTGCTGCCTCCCGTAGGAGTCTGGGCCGTGTTTCAGTCCCAGTGTGGCCGATCATCCTCTCAAATCGGCTACCCATCGTTGCCTTGGTAGGCCATTACCCCACCAACAAGCTAATGGGACGCGGACTCATCCTCATGCGGTAACTTGCAAGCAGAGGTCACCTTTCCCCAAAAAGTTCATTTTGAGCGTATCCGGTATTAGCAGCCGTTTCCGACTGTTATCCCGATCATAAGGGCAGATTATCCACGTGTTACTCACCCGTGCGCCACTTTACTCAGGGCCGAAGCCCCTTTCGCGTTCGACTTGCATGTGTTAAGCACGCCGCCAGCGTTCAATCTGAGCCAGAATCAAACTCTCCAGTTCAAATCTGTACAAGATTCCTGCTTTCGCAGAAATCGGAATCTCAAAGACTTTCTTCCCACTCGCTATTCACTTGTCAATGAACCACTCGGCCTTTTCGGCCCGCCGTCCTTCCGGGCGGCGCGAAGGAGACTTATGCCCCCTTTCGTTCTCGCTGTCAACAACTTTTTTTCAATCCGCCAAAATTCTTTTTGGCGAAGTTGTTTCGAGCTGTATGCAGTTTTTCAAGAACGAGAGAGGCTTATGCTCTCTTTCCGCGACCCTGTCAACTTTTTTTTGCCGGTTCGGCGATTTTTTTCTCGCCGCGCCCAAGCTCATTCCGTTCCCGTGTCGCGAGAAGAGAAGATAGGGAAACAGGTCCAAATAGTCAAGCCTTATTTGAATTTTTTTCAACAATTCTATAAAAATGGCCCTACGCGCCGCCCTGAGGCCCCCTGCGCAGCCGCAGGGCACGAAGTACGAGTACCAGCCCGCAGCACGCAAGCGCGCTCAACCACAGGGACATGCCCCCGTACAGCAGGGCCACAAGCGCCAGCATAACCCCCAGAGCCGCGGCCGTGGCGTAGCTGTCTTCTTCCACCAGCCGCGCCGTGTCGCCCAGGGCCACATCTCGCACCAGACCGCCGGACAGCGCCACCAGCACTCCCAATATAAGACAGCCCACAACACCGGGCGCCTATTGGATCACATTCAATCATTTCGTCATATGGCGAAATATGCTTGACAAGTGCCCACGCGTTTCTATATTTCGTCAAGAGACGAAATGACGTTCAACCAATCACAGCTGAGCAAAACCGGCGCGACCGCCGTAGCTGTCCTGCTGAGCAAACCGCTAATTTGGTTGGCGCAAATTGCACTACGCCGATGGGAGAGAACATGCTGAGCTTCATAACCACAGTACGCGCACTGGGCGATGAAAACCGCGCGCGCATCCTGATGGCCCTGCGCCTGCGCACCTTATGTGTATGCGAGATCACCACCCTTCTTGGCCTTGCGGCGTCCACAACTTCCAAACATTTATTCCTGCTGCGACAGGCACGGCTCATCGAGAGCATCAAAAAAGGACGCTGGGTTTACTACCGGCTGCCACAAAATCCATCAGCAAGCATCCGCGCGGCTCTGGCGTGGACCATGAACGAACTGGCTGACAGCCCGCAAATTGCCCAGGATGAGGCCGCGCTGCGCGGGATCACACATAACGCCGGAATTCATGATTTTTTGAAGAGCAAGCACATTCGCGTTCCCGCTGACGAAGTTGACGGCAGTGACGATGCCGTCACCGAAGCTGACACGAACGACACAGCCAACTGAATCACCCTGATGCCTTATAGAGGAGACCCCCATGAGCCACTGCTCCGCAAAAGACCATAACCACAATGGTGGAAATACCTGCACCTGCGGTTCCGCCCCCCTCCCCCTCACTCCCATAGGCTCCCAGAGCGCCCCGGGCTGCGCATGCGCGACGCCCGAGCCAGCGACCGCCTGCGAAACGCCAGAAAACGAGGACGATCAACACGGTTGTGGTTGCAGCTCATGCGGCTGCCACGACCATGCGCACGAGCACGGACCTGAAAATGAACGCCGCGAACTTGTCATCATGGGCATTTCAGCAGCGCTTTTCGCCATTGGAATGGTGGCTGATGAGGCGATGGCGCGTCATGTCCCCAACTGGCTGGTCATTGCCGTATTCTATGCCCTGCCGTACATCCTTTGCGGCTATGACGTACTTCGCCTTGGGGCACGAAGCATCATAAAGAAGGACTTCTTCAACGAGTTTACCCTGATGGGCGGAGCAACCATTGCGGCCATCGCCCTTGGGCAATTGCCCGAAGCTGTGGGGGTAATGCTCTTCTACCGTTTAGGCGAATTTGTGCAGGAACGCGCTGCAGGACATTCACGCCGTTCTGTCAAGGCGCTTCTGGCTGCCCGCCCCAACACCGCTCATGAAATGCTTGCGGACGGCAGCACAAGAGATGTGCAGCCGGAAGACCTTGGCCCCGGCAGCCACATTCTTGTACGTCCCGGCGAAAAAATCCCGCTCGACGGCACTGTGCTTGAAGGAAACTCGCAGGTCGACACCTCCCCGCTCACTGGCGAATCCGTGCCGCTTCTTCTGAAGCCCGGCAGCCGCGCTCTTGCCGGAACCATCAATCTTAATGGTGCTATCCGTATGGAGGTGACCGCAGCATTTGCCGAATCGTCCATCGCACGCATTCTGGAAATGGTGGAAAACGCCGCAGCCCGCAAGGCCCCCACTGAACGTTTCATCACCCGCATGGCCCGCTGGTACACACCTGCCGTAACCGGCCTTGCCCTGCTTGTGGCTGTGCTGCCGCCTCTTTTGGGGCTGGGCGACTTTTCACAGTGGCTTTACCGTGCTCTGGTGCTTTTGGTCATCTCCTGCCCCTGCGCCCTGCTCATATCCATCCCGCTCGGCTATTTTGGCGGCATTGGCGCAGCATCCCGCCGAGGCATTCTCATCAAGGGGGGCGCGGTGCTGGACAAGCTGCGTGATATCCGCGTGGCAGCGCTGGACAAGACAGGAACCCTCACCGAGGGGGTCTTTGAGGTCAACGCCGTCCTTCCATCGCCCGGAACTGGTGAAGCTGAACTGCTGCAAGCCGCAGCCCTTGCTGAAAGCCGTTCAAACCATCCCATTGCACGCTCTGTAATCAGAGCTGCGGAAAATGCCGGTATGGCCGCCGACGATTCAGTCATCACGGCAATGCGCGAAATCCCCGGCAAGGGCGTTGAAACAACCATTGGTGACACTGTTCTTCTGGCCGGCAATGCGGCCCTGATGGAAACCAACGGCATTGAACCGCAAGTGGTAAACATGCCCGGCAGTGTTGTTCAGGTAGCCCGCAACGGCCGCCTGCTTGGCGCTCTCGTGGTTGCAGACCGCCTCAAGCCCCAGTCGCCCGAAGCCGTTGAAAGCCTGCGTCACCTTGGTGTAAGCACCATTGCCATGCTGACCGGCGACCGTGCGGAACAGGCTCTTCCCATCGCCCAGAGGCTTGGACTGGACGTTCTCAAGGCTGACCTGCTGCCGGAGGGAAAGGCCGAAGCGCTTGAATCTCTCGGCCCGGTGGAAAACACCATCTTTGTGGGTGACGGCATCAACGATGCCCCGGTTCTGGCTACGGCCGGTGTTGGGGTCGCCATGGGCGGACTTGGCTCTGAAGCGGCCATTGAAACGGCTGATGTCGTGATTCTGGATGACAATCCCGCGCGCCTGCCCGAGCTGCTGCGCATAGCCCGCCGCACCCGCACCATCGTGTGGCAGAACATCATCATGGCTCTCGGCATCAAGAGCCTGTTCATGGGACTGGGCATTGTTGGCCTGTCTGGCCTGTGGGAAGCGGTGTTTGCTGACGTGGGCGTGGCTCTCATGGCCGTGCTCAATGCGGCTCGCGCAGGAAAAATCGAGCAGTAGCGCGGCTGCCTTGTGATTCCAGATTCGCAAGGCGTTACGGCACTTCTCTTCAAGAATACATTGCTGAACAAAAACCCGGAGGGCGGAACGCACAAGAAACGTTCTGCCCTCCGAGTTTTTCATTCATATCCAGCTGTAGAGCATTTGGCACGTGAAATGCTCACTTACGGCAGGCAAAGCCTGCCTGCCCGCATTATGTGGCTGGAATCTTCCTGAAAACCCTTGCAGGGCTGCTGGCGCACATCATTCGTCAACGGCTCTTGTCCATATATTGCTCACACGATGCATCGTCTCAGCCCGAAACCACCTCAAGGCCATAGCCCGCAGATTCAAGAGCAGCGAGAGCGGCCGCCAGCCTGTCCTGCTTGACCAGTACATAATCAGTATCAAAGGTGGATACGGCAAAAATGCTGATCCCGGCCTGGGCCAGCACCGCCGACAGTCCGGCCAGCACCCCGGTCAGGCTGAAGTCCATCTGCCCGGCCACACGAAAAGCCCGCCAGCCGTCTTCACGCGCCACACATTGTTGCGGCGCATCCTCCTGCAGACAGACCAGCGAAAGCTCCGCATCGGTTTTGCCCACAAAAAGCCACGCAGCCGCAAGGTCCACCGCCGTCATGTCGGCGACCTTGCAGATAACGAATTCTCCCGGCAGCACCTGCAGTGTCATATGCTCTCCAATCCTTGAGGCCGCCGCGGCAGCACAGGCGAACTGCTTTGCACTCGCGTGATGAAGCGCACAGCCTGACCCATCCCTGTTCCGGGACCGCTGGTTGCCGTGCCTCAGGAAAGCAGCAGTTTCAGATGCGTATAGGCCCGCGCGGTCGCCATGCGGCCACGCGGCGTACGCTTGAGAAAGCCACACTGGATAAGGTACGGCTCATAAATGTCTTCAATTGTGCGCACTTCTTCCGAACAGGCGACGGCCAGCGTTTTTATGCCAACAGGGCCGCCATCGTAGTGCTTGATAAGCACTTCAAGCAGCTTGCGGTCCATCTGATCCAGACCGAGTTCGTCCACATCCATGCGCTTGAGCGCAACAGAAGCCTCATGCCCGTTTACCTGCCCGTCACCGTGCACCAGCGCAAAGTCTCGCACACGGCGCAGCAGACGGTTGGCAATACGCGGCGTGCCACGCGAGCGGCGTCCTATTTCTTCCGCCCCGTCAGGCGTGATGACCACGCCGAGAATGCGGGCGGTTCGCTGTACCACGCGGGCCAGATCAGCGGAACTGTAATATTCAAGCCGTGCCACGATGCCGAAGCGGTCGCGCAGGGGGGAAGAAATAAGCCCCATGCGCGTGGTGGCTCCCACAAGGGTAAAGGGTTCAAGGTCAATCTTTACGGTGCGGGCCGCAGGGCCTTGGCCGATAACAAGATCAAGCTTGAAGTCCTCCATGGCCGGGTACAGCACTTCTTCAACCGCGATGGGCATTCTGTGGATTTCATCAACAAAAAGAATATCGTGTCGCCCAAGATTGGTCAGAATGGCGGCCAGATCGCCGCTGCGCTCAAGCACAGGGCCGGAAGTGCACACAAGGTTGACGCCAAGCTCTGTAGCCATGATCTGCGCAAGCGTGGTTTTGCCCAGGCCGGGGTTGCCGTAAAAAAGCGTATGGTCAAGAGCTTTGCCGCGTTCGCGGGCAGCATCAAGGTAGACGCGCAGATTGGCACGCAGGTCATCCTGGCCGATAAAATCTTCCAGACTGCGTGGGCGTACGCTTTCATCAATATTGACGGCCCCCTGGGGCTGGCAAGACTCGGCCATCAGGCTCTCCCTCTGGCCAGGGCCTTCAGCGCGGCCCTGAGTGCGCCGCTGACATCCAGATCAGGCTCTTCATGCAGCAGTTTTTTTACCATCGGAGCGCACTCGTCTTCGGCGTAGCCAAGGTTGGCAAGACCGGCAAGCACATCCCGAAAGACAGATCCCGGCCTTTCACCCGCGGAAGCCAGCACTGCGGCCTGCGGGGCATCATCCACCTTGAGCTTGTACTTGAGCTCAAGAAAAACATGCTGCGCGGTCTTTTTGCCAATGCCCGAAACGCGGGTGAGGGCCATCACGTCTTCTTCAAGGACGATGCGGCGCAAATCCTCGGGTCTGTAGATGGAAAGGATGGACAGAGCCGTGCGTGCTCCCACCTTGGATATGGAAACAAGCACCTCAAACGTCTGCCGCTCTTCAAACGTGGCAAAACCGAAAAGTTCAAGCGCGTCTTCACGCACGGCAAGACTGGTGTACAGGGCAAGGTGCTCTCCCCGCCCCGGCAGGACGGACAGGGTGTGCGCGGGCAAAGCCACTGCATAGCCCACACCGCTTTCGGTAATGAGCAGGCAGGTATTGCCCCATGTTTCGGCCAGGCGGCCTTCAAGATAGGCTATCATGGATTCCTTGCGGGTCAGAAGATACTACTGGCGGCACAGCCCACACAGGTGCGCACGCAACGGCCAGCATAACCGAATGCCCCGTTTTTTCCAAGCGGCTCCACCGGGCGTCAACCGCCGATGCCCACCATTTGCCTGACGGCCACTTCATCGCGGGAACGGTTTGCAAGCAGCTCCGCGCCCACGGGTTTTTCAGCGCAGGCCGCGCGTATGACGCGCTCGATATCGGCGTCCGTCATGGCAGGGTCGCGCAAAAGCCGCCGCAGTTCGTACTCCCGGTCATCAAAAAGACAGGTGCGCAAATTGCCGTCGCTGGTGAGGCGCAAACGATTGCATGAACCACAGAAATGGCAACTGACAGCGGTGATAAAGCCCAATCGCCCCTTGCCCCCTTCCACCCGGAACATGCGGGCAGGCCCGGCTTCGGCACTGTCCTCCTTTTCAGGCACAAGGCGCACGCGTTTTTCCGCTTCGGACCGAATATCGGCAGCCGACCAGAATGTGTTTGCATTCCAGAGAGTGCCGCTGCCCATAGGCATGAACTCGATAAAACGCAGGTCAATGGGCATGGTGCGCACCGCGTGAACGAAATCGTCCATCTGGCCATCATTAATGCCCCGCATAGCCACGGCGTTCACCTTTACCCGGATGCCGGCATGCAGCAGCCCGTCCAGCGCCGACAGCACGGCGGGCAGCATGTCGCGCCCCGTAACTCTGGCAAAGGTTTCCCGGTCAAAACTGTCCAGTGACAGATTGACAACCTTTACTCCCACCTGTCGCAACAGGGGAATATGCGGCTCAAGCAAGGTTCCGTTGGTGGTAAGGCGCAGATCCATCTGCGGAAACCGCTCATGCAGCATATGCAGAAAGCCGTCACACCCCTTTCGCGCGAACGGCTCTCCCCCGGTCAGACGCACCTTGACCACGCCAAGACGGGCCATAATGCCCACCATGCGCGCCATTTCCTCATACCGCAGCACCTGCGGATGCGGTATGCAGGTCTGCCTGGCATTGCTGCAACAGTACATGCAGCGCAGATTGCAGCGATCCGTGACGGAAAGGCGCAAATAGCGCACAACCCGGCCATGCCCGTCCACGAGGGGCGCAGAAGCAGCGGAAATTGCCTGCCCGGAAGCTGTCCCCACGTCTTCTTCCACATCATGCCTGTTGCCAAGAAGCGGAAATGGATTTACATCTGCCTGCATGAAATACCTGCTTATGGGAGCGGCCCTCGCGGGCAGCCTGAGTTTTTCCCTGTGTGTCCCCCCGGAAATCCGGGCATGGGATGGTTTTGACGCAGCCTCCACCGACCTTGTAGAAGTAAACCCCGACCGAGTGCCTTCTCCGGGCGACACCGTGGATGTGCGCAATTACGACACCGACACCACGGAAACCTGCCTCGTGGAAAGCGTTTCTCGCAATGCGCGCACCGTGGAACTGGTGGTACGCACGTCCTCGGGGGCAGCCCGCACCCTTGTCATGGAGGGCCGGTAAAAAAGTTCGGGAAGCGGCCTTTCAGGCCGCTTCCCGGTTTTTTACTGGCTGATTCCCCCGTCCGCGCCGCGTTCGTAGCCCGGCAGCAGAATACTGGAGCTTTCCGCCTGGCCCTGCCCCTTGGGGCATTCGGACTGAAGGTGGCATATTTCGCAGCCGCCACGGAAAGGAAAGTGCGTAACAACCGCAAAGCGGCGCGCAAGAACCGACGAACCGGGCCTGTACTCAAGTCCCATTTTTTCCAGAGCCCCGCGCAGGGCTTCCGTAGGCCGGGGCGAAGGCGCACAGCCGGCATCTTCAACCTGGGGCAGCATGGCCTGCACAGCGCTCATGCACATGAACTGGGCAAGGTTGTTGATCATAAAGCCGTCAGACGCGGACTTCTCCCAGGCCTCATCCACATCGATCTCGATGGATTCCGGCAGCCAGACCGCCAGATACGATATCTTGCCCGCAGAAATTTCACACACTTTCAACTGCGGCAACCACTGGCCCCACAGATCAACAAGCCGTTCCAGCACCGCCCCCCCGAGGCGTTTCTCCTGGCTCATGACCATGAAGCCTTCCATGTCAAAATAGGGCTGGATGTCGTGTGTCTTTACACCGGCCTCGCCGCCCGCACTGTTAACCTCGCTCACATGCGCTCCTTGGAAGAAAAAGACGCGGCCAATACGCCGCCAAAGCAATACGCCCGCATCTGTCAGCCAGACGCGCGTACTCCCCGTCTGATAGTTTAACCAAGGCACGGGCATCGTCAAGGGCCACACACGCAAATACCACCGGCTTCGCACAACCCTTCGCAGGCGGGTGCGGCTGCGAAGCAGCATTTTTCGCGGCTTTGCGCTCCCGTGGACACCATGCCCGACTTTACTTGGCAGGACAGCTTTTTTATCATATGCCTTTGCCCCATACGTCATGAAACGAAGAAAAGGAATCCGTATGAACAAAGCCAACACACATCCCGCCAAAATCCGCTACAGGTACAAAACGGACGAAGACGCCCGCCTGCAAACGGCTCACGGCGTATGGGGAGGCATAAATCCTCAGGGTGAAATAGAAATGAATTTCTATCACGAGAGCGATTCGCTGCCCGCCTTTTCCGAACAGCTTGTGGCCCCTGACGGCTCCATCGGCTACGAGATGGTTCCGGGTGAGGACGACGCGCGCGAAGTGACCCGTTGCATCCACAGTCGCATCCTGCTCAACTACCACACCGCCCGCGCCATACTGGACTGGCTGGAAGACCGCGTGGCCGCGCTGGAAGAAGAAGAGGCATCCGGTATGTACGAGGCAGACCTGGATATCGAACAATAGCAGCCATGATCGAAAAATCTTACCATATCATTACGTTCGGCTGCCAGATGAACGTGCACGACTCCCAGTGGCTGGGTCGTGCCCTCACAGCACGCGGCTTTGTTGAAGCTTCACTTGAAGATGCCCAGGTGGTGGTGGTCAATACCTGTTCGGTGCGTGAAAAACCGGAGCAAAAGGTTATGAGCGCCCTTGGGCGCATCCGTCAGGTCAGCGGGGGCAATCCCAATGTTCTGGTGGGTGTGGCGGGTTGTGTGGCGCAACAGCTGGGGGAAGCGTTTTTCAGCAAGGAAAGTCAGGTGCGCCTTGTGGCTGGCAGCGACGGCATAAGCGGGGCTCCCGCAGCTATCGAGCGCCTGCTGGAAGAGCCGGGCCTGCGCCTTTCGCTGCTGGACTTCACGAGCCATTACGTTGAACGTGAAGCCGGCCCGGAAACGTCCGAATTCACTTCCGGCCCGGTGGCTTTTGTCAACATCATGCAGGGTTGCGACAATTTTTGCGCATACTGCATCGTGCCCTTTACCCGTGGACGCCAAAAATCCCGCTCTGCTGCCGCCATTCTGGATGAATGCCGCGCCGTGCTCGACCGGGGCGCGCGCGAAATCACCCTGCTGGGGCAAAATGTCAATGCCTTCGGTCAGGATAAAAGCGGCGACGGCACAAGCTTTGCGCAGCTTTTGCGTCAGGTGGCCGGGCTGCCCGGTCTGGAGCGCCTGCGCTATGTTACCCCGCACCCCAAGGATATGGGGCCGGAAGACGTGGCCGCTTTTGCGGAATTGCCCCAACTTTGCCCGCGGCTGCACCTGCCCTTGCAGGCCGGGTCTGACGCGGTGCTCAAAAGCATGCGCCGCCGCTACGACAGCGCTGCCTTTTTGCGACTGGTAGACGATTTGCGTGCTGCACGACCAGACCTTGCCCTGTCCACAGACCTGATCGTGGCTTTTCCCGGAGAAACGGAAGAAGATTTTCAGCGCACGCTTGACATGATGCGCGCCTGCAACTTCATGTCCAGCTTTTCTTTCATATATTCCGACCGGCCGGGCGCCAGAGCCGCGCTTTTCCCTGACAAGATCGCTCCGGATGAAGCCCGTGACAGATTGTTGCGGCTCCAGGCACTTCAGGACGAATTGGGCGCACGCTGGCTGGAGGCCCGGGTGGAAAACCAGAACCGGACAACCCTGCTTCTGGAAGGCCCAAGCCCCAAACCGGGCGACAGCGCCGAACCGAGCTGGCAGGGGCGTGACCCCTACGGCGTGCCGGTTCATGTACCGCTGCCCGCAGGAACCGACCACACCGGCCGTCTGGTGCAGGCAGTTATTACAGAGGCCAAGAAGCACAGCCTGCTGGCCGTGCGCACGGGGGAACCATGGTAGAAATGCGCGTTTTCGGCCTGACCATTGACCCGCAGACCAAAAATCCCATCGTGATACTGCGCGAAGTGGAAGGAGAAACCGTATTGCCCGTATGGGTGGGGGCTATGGAAGCCATGGCAGTGTCCCTTGTGCTCAACAAGGAAAATCTGCCACGGCCCCTCACGCACGATCTTTTGCTTATGACACTCAAGGCGCTCAAGGCCGGGCTTGTCAAAGTGGAGATCACCGACCTCAACGAGGGTGTATTTTTTGCTCTTCTGGTTCTGCAAGGGCCAGGGGGGCGCGTACGCGTGGACTGTCGCCCGTCGGATGCCATAGCGCTGGCAATGCGGGCCGAAGCGCCCATCATGGTCAACGAGGACGTACTGCGTCGCGCCGCCGAAGCGCAAAAAAAGGCCGAGGAGCGTCTGCACGAGGAAGTTCTTTCCCCTGTGCCTGACGCAGCCACGGACATGGTCCGCAAAGCCGGAGCGCGCAAGGAGGCCGACATGCTGCACAACCGCCTGCTGCACGGAACTGTTCTGCCTGATGACACAGACCCGGAAGAAGAACGCCGCTTCCGTGAAATGCTGCGTTCGCTCGAGCCAGTTTCACGCCGCAAAATGTAGGCAAACGGCTTTCCACAGCTTTTCTAGAAAATTTCCTGCACAGCACAACATTTTGTTTTTATTGATTTAACAGGTAAAAAAGCATTCCGGCCCAACCTAAAGCTTTTTGCTTCCGCTCCGATAGGCTGCCTAGTGGGGAAGAAAAGTATGCTGGACTATCGCCTGTTCAAAGAAATTAATGACCTTTTCGCAGCCGGGCACCACGACAAGGCACGGCGGCTGCTTATGGAAGTGCAGTCGCGCGGCATTGCCCTGCATGATGAAATAAGCATGCTCAAGGCACGCTTGAAAAGTCTGGAAGACGCCATCCACCTTGCCGAAACCCTGACCCTTGAAAAGGGGTTTTACTGGCTGGCTGCCAATGGTTTGCGTCAAGGGCCATTTTGCCCCCGCTGCTACGAATACGAAGGCGGCCTCATCCGTCTGGAACGTACTCGCGGTTCCCTGCGCTGCCCCTACTGCCACGCCGCATATCACGGCCTTCAGAATGAGGCGGAATACGGCAGCAATGCCGCTGGCGGGTCCGCCCGCATCATTCCCTTTGCCCACTGAGGCCCTTGCCTATACGGCCTCATCCCTGTAGAATTCGTGCAGGAGCACGGCGGCAATGGCCCCTTCGCCTCCAGGAATTCTCCCTGTCCGCCAAGGAACGACATGACCCGCCCCGCCGGCCTGAACATACTTCTTCTCTGCGAAAACGAATCGCTGACAAGCCTTGACCGCCGCGCGTTGCGAGATGCCGGGGCCAGCCGGGTCGAATGCATGACCTCCGGCATTGCGGCCGCACGCATGCTTGCAGGGCTGGAGGACTCAGGGCCGGGCTTCGCGCCGGACATTATCGTCTGCTCCCAGAAACTGGCTGATATGGACGGCGAACAGTTCTGCGCCATCCTGCGGCTGCATCCCCTGCTCCTCGGCCTGCCCGTTCTTCTTTTGCTGCCCAACGACAGCGAGGCGGAACAGCTCAGAACTCTGGGCTGCGGCGCCAGCGCCCTTCTTGCGCGCCCCTACTCCATCAATGTGCTCAAGGCCCACCTGGACTCGCTGGCTGCCGCTGCCTCAGACGTGCAGCAGCTCAAGACCGCACGGCAGTTTACCGATACCAGCGCCTTTGATCAGGCCCTTGAAACCTATGGCATGCTGCTCAAGCCTGTCCGCCGCCCCGAAGACTATTTCCGCGTGGGCATGCAATGCCTGCAACAGCGGCAGTGGAATACGGCCATCAACGCTTTTCAGCGCGCTCTGGGCGGAGCCCTGATTGAAGGGCAGGCACAGCTCGGCATGGCCGTGGCGTGGAAAGGCAAGGGCGACATGACCCGCTACCGGCACTATCTCGGCCTTGCCGCTGCCACCTTTGTGCGTGCCAAAAACTGGCATCGCGCGCGCGCGGTCTACGCCGGGCTGCTCCGGGAAGACCCGGAGGCAAAAAGCCCCTTTCTGTCCGAATCTTTTCAGCTTATCCGGCAGGAAAAATATGACGAAGCCGCGGAAGTACTCTCTCACGGGCATGAGCTGACCCCCCGCCGCCAGATGACTGAGCGTCTGGCACAGACCTTCCTGAGCTCCGATCAGCCGCAGCGCATGCTGGAAAAACTGGAGGCCAGCCTTGGCCGCATCATGGGGGCCGCCGCTGGAACGCTGGCTGACGACATACGCGACAACCTGGAAGGACTGGCCCGCCAGCAGGAAGAAAAACGCCGTCAGGAAGCGGCGGAAGCACAGTGGCGCGCGGTGCGCCAAGCGGCGCGCCAGCGTGAAAATGCCGAGCAGGCTGAGGCTGCGAAAGCTGTGGGCAGTCAGGCAACGGACGCCACATCCCGGTCAGGCACAGGGGGCACACAGCAGCACAACACCGCATCTCCGCCAACGCATGTTGCATTATGGGGACAGGACTTCAATCAGTCCGGAGACGAACGCCCGGTTCAAGCACCTTCAGAAGTGCGACAACAGGTGAGGGCGGAGGACGCGCACAGTGCAAGTCGTGCCGAACCGGTCCTTGAACCGCTGAGTGAGGCTGAGGGAACCAGCGCCCTGTTCGACAGCAAACCGGGACTCAACGAGCTTTTGTCAGTGATAAAATATACCTGGAAGATGGCCCGCCGCCACAAGCAATAATCTTGCCCGACATTTGAAAACGGCCTGCCCGGAAGTGCACCGGGCAGGCCGTTTTTACCTTGTGGCCTTAGCGTTTTACGCGACTGAACACGGCCTCCGGCGCAAGCCTGTGCAGAAAACGCACCCGCGAAAGATAGCACAGTGCCCCAAAACCCAGAGCCGCGATATAGGCAATCCAGAAACCCTCGGCCCCCAGATGCGGCACAATAAGATCAGTGCGCGCCAAAGTGAAGCCCAGGGGCAAACCAATGACCCAATAGGCAATAAAACAGATGACGGAAATGACGCGCGTATCGTTGTATCCGCGCAAAATGCCTATCCCCGTCACCTGAAGGCCGTCCACCACCTGATATCCCGCCTGAAAAAGCAGCAGATGCATGGCGAGAGCCGTTACTTCCGGATTGTCCGTATAGATGCGCACGATGTTCTGGCGAAAGGCTATGGTGAGGGCAGCAATAACCAGGGCAAAAACAACGCTGAGCACAAGGGCTGTGCGCGCAGCCATTCTGGCCCGTTCCAGATCCTGCGCCCCCAGACAGCGGCCCACGCGAATGGTAACGGTCATGCAGAGAGAAAGGGGAACCATAAAGGCAAGCGAGCCAAAATTGAGGGCAATCTGGTGTCCGGCCACCATGACGGTTCCCAGAGGGGCGAGCAGTATGGCGCTGAGGGCAAAAAGTGAAACCTCAAAAAACAGCGCCAGTGCGCCTGGCGTGCCGATACGCAAAACCCTCCAGATCAGGGGGGCGTCAAAACGGGGCAGGCAGGTGTCGTGCGCATCATTGGCGGCTTTCTCCACGCTTTTACACTTACGCCAAAGCGGCATAAACAGCGGGCGCACATGGGCGCACTGCACGTCCCGGTGCAGATAGAAAAGCATCGCCAGTGCCATAGACCAAAAACTTATGGCCGTTGCCACACCACAGCCAATGCCGCCCAGTTCGGGCATGCCGAACTTGCCATAAATAAAAATATAGTTGCAGGGTATATTTACGGTCAGGCCAAGCATGCCCACAATCATGGCCGGTCGGGTGCGGGCAAATCCCTCAAGAAAGCTGCGCAGGTTCACAAACAGCATGAAGCCCGGCAATCCCCACATGATGGCACGCAAAAACCCGCCGGAAATATGCGCCATCTCCGGCTTCAGGCCAAAAGCCTCCATATTCCAGGAAATGACATAGAAAAAGCTCATCAAGACAATGCTCAGGCCCAGGGTAAGCCACAAGCCCTGACGCAACAAATGCGCCGCCTTTTGGGGCTGGCCAGAACCGACCATCTGCGCACTCAGGGGCGGCAAGGCCAGCAGGCAGCCGATGCCCAGCAAAGAAATGGGAACCCACACGCTGCTGCCCACGGCCACAGCGGCCATGTGCTCGGCGCTATACTGCCCGGCCATGGCCGTATCGACAAAGGTCATACCGGTTTGTGAAAGCTGCGCAATAAAGATCGGCAAGCCTATGGCATAGAACCTGCGGGCCTCAGAAAAAGAAAAATACTTTTGAAACATATACGTATGATAGGGTTGAAGGTGGTCCGGGACGCAGCAGAAGCGCTTCCGCACATCCGGCAGACGAAAACGCCCGGCCGGGAAGCGGCACTGCCGCAATCGCCAGCACAGCAAAGACGAGGGGAGGATGCTTTCGCGCGCCGCCGCGCTGGCAACGCGCTCCAAAGATGTTATATCTCGAAAAGTTGTTCAGCCTTTACAGTGGCTTTTGCAAATTATGGGCATGCGATTACCGCACTTCGCCTGACATGGTCCCCGCCCCAATTCAGCCCTCCAGACGCCTTCAGGACATACGCGCCGCATTCCGATCCTTTCGCCGCCGGACGGCAAAAAAACGCGAACCGCTGTCTGCGCCCATCAGTACCGGGCAGTGGACGGTCGCGGGCACTACCCCCGCTGTTGCCGCTACCGAAGGAACAATCCTTCCACAGGCAATTTCTTGCCCGAAAGTGCCGCAGCCCGGCCAACAAGATGCTCAATGGCCGCACGCCCTTCGGCTCCGAGGTCAAGGCTGAAATTCGTCACAAAGGTCTTGATATGCGCCTGCGTCACGCTGTCAGCCATTTCCTGTGCATGCGCCCGCACATATTCCCGTGATGCCTCGGGGTGCGCGTTGGCGTGGGCCAGACTGCCGGTAATGGCCCCCTGTATGCGCCGGGCCAGAGCCAGCGGCACATCACGACGTACGGCAATGGCCCCCAGCGGCAGCGGCAGATGGAATTCACTCTCCCACCACTGGCCCAGATCAAGCACTTTCGTCAGGCCAAGCTTTTCGTAGGTAAAGCGCCCTTCGTGGATGACAAGCCCCATATCCGCCTCGCCGCGCGCCACAGCGGGCATGACGTCGCTGAAAAGCATTTCGCGCCGTGGCCCCTGAAAACCGCCATGCAAGGTAAGCAGAAGATTGGCCGTGGTCAACAGACCCGGCACAGCCACCGTGGCGTTTTTCCACTCCTCCGGCGAAAGCTCTTTGCGTGCCACAACCAGCGGCCCGCAGCCCCAGCCAAGGGCAGCCCCGGAAGACAGCAGGGCGTAGTCATCCATAATTTCAGCCACCACACCGAGGGAAAGCTTTGTCACTTCAAGCTGCCCCTGACGGGCAAGAGTGTTCAGCTCTTCCACATCGGCCATATGGGGGATCAGGGCAGCCGGGGCTGGAACAAGGCCGTGCAGCAGGGCGTGGAAAATATAGGTATCGTTGGGACAGGGCGAAAGCCCCAATCTCAAGGACTGGAAACTGTTTTGCGGAAAAACTGAAGACATGGATTCCTCACATTGACAGCGTGCGACGGGCGGCCTACTCTGCTTTCGGCCTTTCCGGCCCAATCAACCCCACAGGATTTCATCATGTTAGACGCTGCATACTACGCCGCACTGGGCCTTTCGTCCATCCATGAAAAAGTGCTTTCAGGGCAAAGGTTGAGCTTTGGAGACGGCCTTGCCCTGTTCCACTGCCCCGACATTACCGCCGTAGGCGCGCTTGCCCTGCACGTACGCTGCCGCCTGCACGGGCACAGGGCTTTTTACGTGGTAAACCGGCAGATCAACTATACCAACGTCTGTGTTAACGGCTGTACCTTTTGCGCCTTCCGGCGGGATGAAGAAAACGAGGCTGGCGCCTTTGCCCTGAGCCTTGATGACGTGCTGGACCGTCTGCGCGATGCGGACTCTACCCCGCTGCACCTGGACGAACTGCACATCGTGGGCGGCTGCCATCCCACCCGGCCACTTTCGTGGTTTGAAGAAATGATACGCGCGGTACGGCGCTTTAACCCCAATTTGCCTGTAAAAGCCTTCACGGCCGTGGAAATCGAACATTTTTCCCGTCTTGAGGGCATCAGCACCCTTGAGGTTCTGCGACGGCTTCAGGCAGCCGGGCTGGTTATGATGCCCGGTGGTGGAGCGGAAATTTTTGATGAGGAACTGCGCCCGCAGATATGCCCTCACAAGGCCGATGCCGCCGCATGGCTGCGCATTTCCGGCGAGGCGCACAGCCTCGGCATAAAGACCAACTGCACCATGCTTTACGGCCACCTGGAGACCTACGAGCACCGGATTGACCACCTTTGCCGCCTGCGCGAGCAACAGGATAAAAGTGGCGGTTTCACCTGCTTCATTCCTCTGCCTTTCCTTACCGAAAACAGCCGTCTCAAGTTGCCGGAAGACAAGATCGGCCCCCAGCGCGGCCTTGATCAGCTCCGCACGGTGGCGGTCAGCCGCCTTATGCTGGACAATATCCCCCACCTCAAGGCCTACTGGATAATGATGGGGCACAAGCTGGCCCCTCTGGCCCTGTGGTACGGCGCCGACGATCTGGACGGAACCATTATTGAAGAACGCATCGGCCATATGGCCGGCGCCCGATCGGCGCAGGGCATGACCATTGCCGAGCTTGAGCATGTCATCCGCGCCTCGGGCTTTACGCCTGTTCGCCGCAATGCCACATTTAACACCCTCAATGATACCGACAGTCCGGAGGCGCGCCAGTGAGCACCTTTATCCCCGCACACAGCCCCTTTGCAGCGCACGGCGGACAGGATCAGGATTTTGCCGATGTGCGCGAAGCCGCCGCCCTGGCCGCAGCCGGTCAGCGACTTGACCGAAGCGCCGCAGAAGCCCTGTATTACAAAGCCGATCTGCATACGCTTGCGCAGCTTGCCCATGCCATGCGCCTGCGCCTGCACCCGGAACCGGTGGTCACGTATGTGGGCGACCGCAACATCAATTACTCCAACGTGTGTGTATGCGCCTGCCGCTTCTGCGCCTTTTTCCGCCCCCCGGACCACGAAGACTGCTACGTCATCAGCCGGGATGAAATGAGCAGCAAGGTGGAAGAAACGCTGGCCCTCGGCGGCACGCAGATTCTGCTTCAGGGCGGGCATCACCCCGACCTACCGCTGGAATGGTATGAAGACCTCTTGCGCTGGCTGCGGCAAACCTGGCCGCAACTGCATATCCATGCCTTTTCACCGCCAGAGATCTTTTTCTGGTCTGAAAAGTTCAACCTTTCCATTAAAGAAGTGCTGCGCCGTCTGAAAGAGGCGGGCCTGCACTCCTTGCCGGGCGGCGGGGCCGAGATTCTGCATACCGGCGTACGCGCGCAGGTTTCGCCCAACAAATGCACGGCCGAGCAGTGGCTCGGCATCATGGAAGAGGCGCACAAGCTGGGCCTGCGTACCACCGCCACAATGATGTTCGGGCATGAGGAAGAAGCTTCGCACAGGCTGGACCATCTTTTTGCGGTACGCGAAGTTCAGGATCGCACCCACGGCTTTACCGCATTCATCCCCTGGACCTTCCAGCCCGCACACACACGTATTGAGGCGAATCCGCTGCCGGCCCCGGCCTATCTGCGTATGCTGGCTGTTTCTCGCCTTGTGCTGGACAACGTGCCCAACATCCAGGCATCCTGGGTAACCATGGGCCCCCAGGTGGCCCAACTGGCGCTCTTCTACGGAGCCAACGACTTCGGCTCCCTGATGATCGAAGAAAACGTGGTGGCTGCGGCAGGAGTGTCCTATCACATGAACCGGGCGGACATTCACAAGGTTATCCGCGCCGCGGGTTTTACCCCCGTGCAGCGCACCATGGACTACAGGGCTGTGGAACCACAGCCTGACGTCAATCTGTAGCAGGGGCTGACCAGCCAGAGCAGTTTCACCTTGAGATTGCTCTGGCGGATGCGGGAGCAGGCGGATGTGGGAGCAGACGGCCGCCGCCCACTTTGCACGCGCCACCCCGCCATCTCACCACCTCAAAAAAGGGTATCGCCATGACCAGTGTCACGTCGCAGCCGGTACTGCGCATGGGCCGCATAGGCTATCTCAATGTGCTGCCCATTTATCACCCCCTGGAAGCGGGCCTGCTGCCCCACGATTTTGAACTGGTATCCGGCCCGCCCGCCCTGCTCAACAACATGATGGCTCGCGGCGAGCTGCACGTTTCATCCACATCCTGCTTTGAGTATGCCAGCCGCCCCGAACGCTACTATCTGGTGGAAGACCTTTCCATCGGATCGCGCGGCCCGGTCATGAGCGTGCTTCTGCTTTCGCGCGTGCCTCTGGATCAACTTGACGGCGAAGAAATTCTCATCAGTGGTGAAACGCACACTTCCGTGGCCCTGCTGCGGCTGCTCATGCGCGACCGTTACAATCTTGATGTCAGATATGCCACCGGGCAGGTAACCCCTGCCGTTCGCAGCCCCAAACCGCCCGTTGCCTTTCTGGCTATTGGCGACGAGGCCCTGCGCCTGCGCAACCATCCGGAGTATCCCTACCGCCTTGATCTGGCCGAGGCATGGCGTGACTGGACGGGCCTGCCCTTTATCTTCGGATTATGGGTGGTGAGCCGTGCCGCGGCCGACGCGGGACTGTTCACCAGCGACCCCGGCGAACTGCTGCGGCAGGGGCGAAGCTGGAGCTTTGCCAATATGGATGTCATCCTTGACCTGACAGCCCACGGCTGCCCCCTGAACAGGGACGAGCTGGCCTTTTACTACAGCAAGGGCCTTGTTTACAGTCTGGGCGAGGAAGAACAGCGCGGCCTCATGCTCTTTTACAAAAAACTGGCTGCCGCGGGGATGATCCCCGCTGCCCCCCGACTGGATTTTTTCAGGCTGTAGGCCGACGCCATACAACAGCACACGAGAGCATTGAACCCATTTCGTTCGTAAACCGCTCCAGATGCCACCGGACCGGGCCGATTTCGACTCCGACTCCGGCTCATCCCGGCGCGGCGGTGTGTGGCATGGCGGCACAGTAATCAAGACATGAAAAGAGGCTCCCTGCAACCGCAGGGAGCCTCTTTATCATAAAAGCATGCAGCATCAGCGCGTGCAGCACCCATGCAGGCCGTGCAGACGCAGACCCGCGTCTGGGACGTTTTACAGTTTTTTTGCCAGCAGTTCGTTGACCAGAGCCGGATTGGCCTTGCCCTTGGTAGCACGCATGATCTGGCCCACAAAAAAACTGATGAGCTTGGTCTTGCCACCCCTGTAGGCTTCCACTTCGGCGGGGTTGGCGGCAATAACAGCATCCACGGCCTCTTCCAGCGCCGAGGAGTCGGATATCTGCACAAGCCCTTTTTCTTTTACATAACTTTCGGGCATGACGCCGGTTTCAAACAGGTCGCCAAAAATATCATTGGCAATCTTGGAACTGATCAGCCCCTGATCCACAATGCGCACCAGTTCCGCCAGAGCCTCGGGCTTCATGCTCCACGCGGCCGGATCCGCCGCGCTGACGCCACGGCTGTTGCATTCGCGCAGCAGCGGGCCAAGCATAAAGTTTGCCGCCTTGCGGGCGTCAGAAAGCCCGGCTGCGGCTTCAAAAAAGTCTGCCAGCCCCCGGCTTTGTACCAGCACTTCAACTTCCGCCGCAGGCAGGCCGGTCATCTGCACAAAACGCGCAGCTCTGGCTTTGGGCAGTTCGGGAAGTTCGGCTTTCCAGCGCTCCATTTCCGATGCAGAAATCTCAATGGGCAAAATGTCCGGATCGGGGAAATACCGGTAGTCGTGCGCCTCTTCCTTGCTGCGCATGGAGGCGGTCGTGTTCTTCACCGCATCGTACAGGCGCGTTTCCTGCACGACTTTTTCGCCATCATCCAGAAGGTCCTGCTGCCGTGCCATTTCGCATTCAATGGCGCGCTGCACATTGCGGAAGGAGTTGAGGTTCTTCAGCTCCGTGCGCGTACCGAGTTCTCTGGCCCCCACGGGCCGCAGGGAGACGTTGGCATCACAACGAAAGCTGCCTTCTTCCATATTGCCATCGCACACGCCAAGATAGGTGACAATGGCGTACAGGCCCTTGAGATATGCCACGGCTTCAGCCGCAGAACGCATATCGGGATCAGAGACAATTTCCACCAGCGGCGTACCGGCCCGGTTCAGGTCTACGTAGCTGAGGTTCTCGCCCTGGGCATGTATGTTTTTGCCCGCGTCGTTTTCCATATGAATGCGGGTAATGCCCACCCTTTTGCATTCGCCGTCCACCTCAATATCCAGATGCCCGTGCTCGCAGATGGGCAGCTCGAACTGCGAAATCTGATACCCTGCGGGCAGGTCGGGATAAAAATAGTTTTTGCGCGCGAAAATGGACCGCGTATTAATGGTGCAGCCTGTGGCCAGACCCACCAGCGTGGCGAAATGTATGGCCTGCCCGTTGGGCACGGGCAGCGCACCGGGCATGCCGGAGCAGACTTCGCACACGTTGGAGTTCGGCGGCTGACCGAAGGTGGTCGGGCAGGAACAGAACAGTTTGGAGGCCGTAGCCAGTTGCACATGCACTTCAAGGCCGATAACGGCTTCATAGACGGCCATAAGTCAACTCACTCCCTGTAAAGTAATCAGCTCTGATGAGGAATGCTCGCGTCAAAATATTTGCCCACCCCGTATTCTCCCCTGCGGAAGAAAAGCCTCGGCTCGGGGCCAATGAGCTGCATCTCACGATTTTTGCTCTGCACATCAAGCGCGATGCGCATTTCCTTGGTGCAGCCCGTCGAATAGGTCGAATCCTTTCCAGACCATTGCGGAGGCACTTTTCGCCCCAAAAGGGCGAAGCTTTCCTCAATATCTTCAACCGACTGAAAGCGCCACACGTCTATGAGGCCGCTGCGCTGCACGCGCTCCCACATATACATGAGGTCATCCCCGTCCATGCCTTCGATAAAGTGCTCGGCCGGGTTGATAATCAGGATATTATCCATTTTTTTGCGCAGATTGTCCACAAAAGCATGCACAAGGCTGATGGCCGTTGACGTCTCGCCGGGTATGCTGCCGATAACGCAGCTATAGAACATGATGGTCCGCCCGAGACTCTTGGCTTCGCGCATGCCCGCGATGATGTTCTCGGCCTGAGCCGCAATGGCGTCTTCACTGAATTTGCGCGCCCCGCGAGCGTGCTTGCGCAACTTGATATGAAAGCCGTTGCTGTCGCGCCAGTAGCAGACGATATCGCGCGTGAATTCCTGACTGGTTCCCAGCAGCACGTCCGCAGCGCGCCAGCCCTTGCCGAGGATCAGATCCGCCTCTTTCCAGGCCCGCGAAAACGTGACCGACACACGGTACAGGTTAAGCCTCTCACGCGTGCCGTCCCCGATAACCACAAGCCTGTGCTCACGCAGATGGCGGAGCAGATCATTCTTGCTCAGCTTGTTTTGGCGCAGCACAATGCCGCCGCGCAGCCAGGGCTTGAGCGCCGGGTCTGTTTCCACATCATCAAGCGTCGGCGCAAAAAAGTAGAAACCGGACTTCACCGCAAAGATAACCCTGTGTCCCATGCGGATAAGGCTTTGCGCCATAACAAGGTCAAACAGAACGCCGCCGTCAGCGTCGCATAAAAACAGCACCGTGCCGGAGCGTCCGGCATTGGCCTCAAAATAAAGGCGCAGACTTTCGCAATCTGTCTGGGCTTCTTCCATGGCCCTGCGCACTTCTTCGCCCGAAGGCTGCTTTTCCAGCCAGTCCCGGGACATGGCCGAAAGACAGAGCAGCCGCGCCATTTCCACATAGTCCATGCTGCGCCGGGCTGCGGAAATCCCCTTGGGCATGGGACCGACAGGCATGGCCTCGAGATTGTCGTGAACTTCTGGCAAGGCCAGCATTTCCTGCTGGTGAAGAGTGGATTCACGGCGGCGGCCTTCCCACGGATCGTCCGTCATATGGCCCTGAGCCAGCACAAGGCTGGTCATGCGTTTGACAAGGCGCGACGGAATAAGGGTATGCTGCCCGATGTACTGGGAAAACCGGTAGCGACAGAACTGCAGAATGCGCCGCCGCTGGGCCTTGTCAGGCACAAACGAGCGCACCAGACGCGTGATGATACGCCATGAACGGTTATACTGGTTGCGCAGCTCGGCTGAAGGGGCATCAGCGCAAAGCATTAGAAAAGTTGCGTCCGAGCAGGGCAAATACACCTGATCCGGAGCCATGTGCACCATAAAAGCCATCTGTTCCGGGCTGGCGATAAGGTCAGGGTTCATGCGGTACGCAAGATTGTTATCCATGAGCATGCTGTACAGCCATGCGTCAAACCGGACATTCTGCCCCAGATGGATATCGCACACCTTTGCCGGTGCAAGAGCCTTGTTCACGACATTTCCCCCGTGCAGTTATCCACTGCGCCCTGCAGAACAAAGCCCCGGCTTCGCAGGCGCTCGAAAAAGCATGCGCCTTCTCCCATAAAGCGTACCGCTCCGGGCAGGCCGGAAATGCGCACAAGATCGCCTTTTTCCAGCTTGTGGCCCTCCTGACCATCCACAGTCAGATAGCAGTCTGTGGAGCCACGCAAAATTTGAAGCTCCATATCTGTCGATCCGGGAAAAACCATGGGCGAAATTGTATTCAGAAAAGGACACACCGGCGTGAAGCCGATGGCATCCATGGAAGGATAAAGAAGCGGCCCCCCTGCAGACACGCTGTAGCCGGAGCTGCCCACAGGCGTGCACAGTATGATGCCGTCGCTGCGCAACGACCCCATGTGCAGCCCGTCAACCCGAATATCAAGGCAAACCAGTCTGGACAGCGAACCACGGCTGACAACCACGTCATTGACCGCCGCCCCGGACTGGATTTCCCTGCCATCGCGCACAAGCGACCAGCTGAGTGCCATGCAGGCGCGAACAGGCTCGTGCCCTTCCAGACATTCAGCAAGCTTTTCCCGCCAGTTTTCCGGCTGGGCATCTGTAAGAAAGCCCACGCGGCCAAAATTGATGCCCAATACCGGCACATTGCTGCCCACAAGGCGCCGGGCCACGCCCAGCATGGTGCCATCACCGCCAAGCACCACAACAAAGTCAAGGGCATCCGTGCAAAGGGGCGTATCCTGCCCGGCCTCTACCAGATGTGCTTTGTGACCACGCTCTTCCAGCCACGAACAGATTTCTTCGCCCAGCCGGGCGGCTCGTTCGTGGCGGGCCTTGCAGACCAGTAGAATGTGGCGCTTGTATTGATTTTGCATAAGATGACAATTTACGTTATCAAGGCTCTTATCGCAAGCCCGGAGCCCTTGCTTGTCAGGGCCGACGCTTTAACATATGAACAGAAACTTCCTGGTTAAAATCCATCAACAGGGCCGCGTGAGCCATGAATGACAACGCTCTTGACATCATAACCTCCCACGCGCGTGACGGCGCCCGGTTGAGGGAAAGTTTTTTTGCGGAACAGGCGCCCATGCTGCGGGAGACCGCCCTGCGCATGGCGGCCTGTCTGGCTCAGGGGGGCAAGATACTGCTCTGCGGCAATGGAGGCAGCGCGGCAGACGCGCAGCATCTTGCGGCAGAATTTGTAAACCGTTTTCTTATGGACAGGCCCGCCCTGCCTGCTCTGGCCCTGACAACTGACACCTCGGCCCTTACCGCCATCGCCAACGATCTGGACTTCAGCCAGATTTTTTCGCGTCAGGTAGAGGCTCTGGGCCGCAAGGGAGATATTCTTGTGGGCATATCCACGTCCGGCAACAGCCCCAATGTGCTGGCCGCCCTTGAGGCTGCGCGGCGCATCGGCATGCTTACGCTGGGCTTCACGGGCAGAGGCGGAGGGCACATGGCCCCGCTCTGCAACATGCTTGTGGACGTGGCTAGCCCGAGCACGCCTCTTATACAGGAAATCCATATTACTGCCGGACATTTACTGTGCCAGCTGACTGATTATTATCTTTTTGAAAATGTGGCGGCACTTGCGCCCTATTTGCACGCAGACACCGTAAACGAGGATTGATCATGCCCATCTATGAGTACAGTTGCGAAAAATGCAGCCGGGATTTTGAAGAACTGGTTTTTGACGATACTTCTCCGGCCTGCCCGCATTGCGGCTCTCACGCAACCCACAAGCTCATGTCCTGCTGCGCCCGCCACGGCGGCTCCCAGCAGGGTGACTATGCGCCCACGTCCGGCGGCGGTGGCGGCTGCGCCGGGTGTTCCGGCGGCAACTGCGCAAGCTGCGGGCATTAGGCGGTAATATCATGCGCAATACTCTTACCATTGCTACACGCGGCAGCCGCCTGGCCCTCTGGCAGGCCGAACATGTCAAAAGCTGCCTGCAGGCAGCCATGCCCGGCCTTGAAGTGCGCCTTAATGTCATAAAGACCAAGGGAGACATCATCCTTGATGTGCCCCTTGCCAAGGTTGGCGGCAAGGGCCTGTTTGTAAAGGAAATTGAAGAGGCTCTGCTCAACGGCGAGGCCGATCTGGCCGTCCACAGCATGAAAGACGTGCCGATGGAGCTGCCTGAAGGGCTTATACTCGGTTGCGTTCCCCCGCGCGAAGACCCGACAGACTGCCTGCTTTCGCACAGGTATGACTCTGTTGCATCGCTGCCCCCCAACGCCTGTGTAGGCACAAGCAGCCTGCGCCGTCAGGCCCAGCTGCTGGCACAACGCCCCGATCTGCGCATTGAAAGCTTGCGCGGCAACGTGGACACACGGCTGCGCAAACTGCAAGAAGGCGTATATGACGCCATAATCCTTGCCTCTGCCGGGCTGAACCGGCTGGGGCTTTCCGCGCCGTACATGCATGCGCTTGACCCGCACACATTCCTGCCCGCGGTAGGTCAGGGCGCGCTTGGCATCGAATGCCGCGAGAACGACTATGAACTTTTCACCCTGCTGGCCGAAATGGAAGACACGGCGACCCGCGTGTGCGTTGAGGCCGAGCGGGGCTTTCTGGCCGGGCTTGAAGGCGGCTGTCAGGTTCCCATTGCCGGTCATGCACGCCTGCTGGACGATGACACCCTGCGCCTTGAGGGCCTTGTGGCCGAGGTTGACGGCAGCCGCATCCTGCGCTGCAGCAAAGACGGGCATACCTCTCAGGCACGCCAATGGGGCCTTGAACTTGCTGAGGAAATCCTTGAGCAGGGCGGCAAAGGCATTCTTGAAAAACTTTATCGACAGTCATAGGTATACCACATAGATATGTCCAAAATCTCTCCTCTGCCCGAGTCCAGACTGCACGCTGCCATGGACCCTGCCCGCATTCCCTGGGATGACAGTCAGGCCATTCCGCCCTTGCGCAACGGACGCAAAAACCCCTTCCAGCCCCGCGCCATGCAGGCGCTGGATCTTGCCCTGCAAATCAAGGCTCGCGGCTACCATGTCTACCTTTCAGGAGAGGCGGATCTGGGACGCACACGCATGCTTCTTGACTATCTGCGCCCGCAGGCCCGCAAGGCTCCCACCCCGCCGGATCTTGTCTATGTGCATAATTTTCAGGACCCGGACCATCCCCTGCTCTTTTCCCTGCCTGCGGGCCTGGGAAAAAAATTCAGACAGAGCATGGTGGAAATGGTGGACGCCATCGTCAAAGAACTGCCCCGCAGGTTTGAGGCCAGCACATATCTGAAGCGCCGGGCCAAGCTTGTGGACAAGTTCCAGACAGCCCGCATGGGCCTTTTGCGCAAGATGAACTCCGTTGCCGTGGACAAGGGCTTCAACCTGGACATGGATGAAAACGGTGGCCTGACGCTCTACCCTCTTGTCGAGGGCAAAAGGCTCAATGAAGAAGAGTTCGACAATCTGGACAGCACCATTCGCCTCAAGCTGAAAAGCCGTGGCGACAATCTTGTGCAGTCCATGGCCGGTCTCATGCGCCAGTTGAACAAGGCCGAAGAAAGCTTTCAGGATGACGAACGCGGCCTTGAGCGTGATGCCATGGGGCAGGTGCTCGATGCCCTGTTCACTCCCCTTGAGCAGCGCCTGCTCAAGGCATGTCCCGGGGATGATCTGGCCGCGTACTTTACGGCCATGCGCGAAGACATGCTGAAAAACACCGAAGCCTTTATGCACAGGGACGGCGTGCCGCCTTCCCTTGCAAGCGATACCCACGGCGGCCCCGGTGCGGACATGGTTCTGTACCGTTATGCCGTGAACGTGCTGGTGGACAACAGCAAGCAGGAAGGCGCGCCCATTGTGGTCGATGATCACCCCACGGCCGTGAACCTTCTGGGCTGCATTGAACGCGAATCAGAAATGGGCGCGCTTGTCACAGACTTTACCCTGATCCGGGCGGGAAGCCTGCACAAGGCCAACGGCGGCTTTCTTGTGCTGCATGTGGAAGACCTGTTGCAGCACGCCACCGCATGGGAAGGACTGTTGCGCGCCCTGCGCTCTGATCAGGCCCGCATCGAAGATACCGGCGAAGCGCCGGACACAGCCATTCGAACCAAAGGGCTCAGCCCCGATCCGCTGCCCCTTGACCTCAAGGTGGTGCTCGTAGGCGGCGAAGAACTGTATGAGGGCCTGCTCGTCAATGACGACCGCTTTCCAAAGCTTTTTCGCATCAAGGCGCACATGGCCGATGAAACCGAGCGTAATGCCTCCAACATCCGCCATTACCTCGGCCATATCGCGCACATCATACGCGGCTGCGAGCTTCCCCCCTTTGACCGCACGGCCCTGGCATGGCTTGTGGACCTGGGTTCACACCTGTGTGAAGACCAGCGCCGCCTTTCACTCAAGTTCCCCCTGTTGCGCGAACTGATGATAGAAGCCTCTGCTCTCGCCCGCCTGAAGGGGGCCGGGACGGTCAGCGCCCCCATCATGGAAGAGACCCATGCGGCGCGCCTTTACCGTGCCAATCTTGTGGAAGAAGTCTTTATGGAGGAATATGACCGTGAACTGATCAAGGTGCGCACATCAGGGGCAGCCGTAGGTCAGGTCAACGGCCTTTCAGTGACGTGGCACGGAAACTTTGAGTTCGGCCTGCCTCACTGCATTTCATGTACCGTAGGTGTGGGACACGAAGGCATCATAGACCTTGAACGCGAGGCAGAACTGGGCGGCCCCATCCACACCAAGGCCATGATGATCATCAAAAGCTATCTCACCGACCTTTTCGCACGCAAAAAACCTCTTGTACTTTCGGGCTCGCTGTATTTTGAGCAGAGCTATGCCGGCATTGAAGGCGATTCCGCCTCTGGCGCAGAGCTGGTGGCCCTGCTCTCGGCGCTGGCCGATGTGCCTGTGCGGCTCGACCTGGCCTTTACGGGCGCGGTCAGCCACGCCGGGCAGATCATGGCCGTGGGCGGCGTTACGCGCAAGGTGGAAGGTTTTTACAAGGTTTGCGCCCGACACGGGCTTACCGGCACACAGGGCGTCATCATTCCCTACGACAACGCAGACCATCTCATGCTGTCGCCTGATGTGCTCCGGGCAGTGGAAAACAAGCAGTTCAGCATCTACGCAGTACGTCGTATTGAAGAAGCCCTGCTGTTGCTGACCGGCCATGCCGCCGGGCGCAGATTGAAAAACGGAGGCTTTTCACGCGGCAGTCTGTATGATCTTGTGGACAAAAGACTTGAGCAGCTGGGTGATTACGCACAAAACGCCTTCAGAAGAAGCAAGCGGAGCTGACTTTTCATGCACCTGCGGGGTTGCATGACACTGCAGTATTGACTTTACACGTTTTTGCAGATAATACAGTTGACTATAAGTGAGTAAGCAAAGGACTATCCAACCTGTTCCTGCGAAGACCATGATGAATAAAAGCAAAAAAGAAGCGTTGCTCCAGGCGGCCAAGGATCTGTTTGGTGAGTGTGGCTATGTAGAAACCACTTTCAAAAAGATTTCGGACAGGGCGGGGGTCGCACTAGGCCTGCTGACCCATCATTACGGCAACAAGGAAAAGCTTTTTTTGGCTTCCGGCCTTGATGTGCTGGAGCATTTTTTAAAAAAGCTGCGGCAGGCCACTGCCGATGCAGATTCCGGCTTTGACGGCGTCATGCGTTTTTGCAAGGCATACCTTGATTTTTCCATTGACAAAGACTCCAACTGGCTGGTGCTCGTGCGCTGTTCACCTTACAGTGACATGAAAACCAAGACCGACCGTGACACCATGGATTCCATGTTCTCACAGGTGCATCAGGAGCTTGAACGAGTCATTTCACGTGGCATTGAAGACGGCAGTCTGGTCACGGTTGACAGCAAGTCAACGGCTCAGGTGATCATTTCCCTTATGGTCGGGGCTAACCGCACACGGGTTCTCACCCCTTATGCCGCGCCCACGCTGTACAAAGATGTGCTGGATTTTGTAGCCCGGTCCATCAAGGCCTGAGTGCTCTTTGCGCAGCCCGCGGGCAGGCGCTGTTGACACCAGTGTGAAGAACAGATAGAAAAACGTAATGAAGCTAACAACCGCCATCAGCTATTTTCGATATTATTTTACCGGAGTCAGCAACTGACCCCAGGATGCGCGGATATTTGGCAAATTTGCTTATAAGGTACCATAGCCGCCGACCATAGGGGTCGGCGGCTTTTTTTGTCTGTGCCTTTTAGCGTCGGAGGGCCAATGGATATTGTTTCAACCCTGCTGTTGACGGACACCGCAGTGCGTGTTGCCATGGCATTACTCGCCGGTTCTTTTGTACTGGCGCTTGTTACCCTGGTACGCCAGGTACAAAGGGGATAAGCCATGCTTGGCGATGCTCTCATCTGGCTCGGCTACATAGCCGTCTTTATCTGGCTGGCCCGGAAAGGAAGCGGACACGACGCCATGGCAACAGGGCGCGTAGGCTTTGTCATTCAGGCACTTGCCTACGTGGCAACGTATATTTCCGCCGTAGCTCTCGTGGGCTTCGGCGGACTTTCATATATGTACGGCATGCAGATGCTTCTGGTGGCTGCGGGCAACGTATGGCTCGGCACATGGCTTGTTTACCGCTATCTGGCATGGCCCACGAGGGTTTGTCAGCGCAACCTTCAGGCCCGCACCCCAACGCAGCTTATTGCCAAAGGACACAAAAGTCCGTTGCTGGGCAAGGCCCTTGCTCTGGTTTTTGCCATTTTTCTTGGCGTCTATGCTTCCGCAGTCATCAAGGGCGCTGCCCTGATGCTGGCACAGATACTGCCTGTTCCCGTCTGGGCGCTGATCTGGATAGCAGCCGCGGTGGTGGGCGTGGTGGTCTTTATCGGCGGCCTGCGCGGAGTTCTCTACACAGAAGCCATGCAGGGCATTGTCATGCTTGTGGGCATCGTGCTGCTTATCGGTGCCGTGCTCAGCAAGGTTGGCGGCCCCATTGAAGGCATGGCGCAACTTGCGCAGTTGCCGCCAACACCTCTGGCAAATGCGGGCTTTCTTTCCCTTTCTACCGGGGAGCAAGGCTGGTTCATCATATCGCTGGTCATGGTCACATCCGTGGCGGTGTGGGCACAGCCGCAGATGATGCAACGCCACTTTGCGCTGAACTCGCCCCGCCAGATCAACCGCATCACGCCTCTCGCCATGCTGGTACTTACCGTCCTTGTGGGTGGCACGTACTTTGTGGCCGCGTTGTCGCGCCTTATTCTGCCCGATGCAGCCTCGGCTGATGAAGTGGTTCCTCATCTTGTAAAAATGCTCATGCCCGATGTGGGGCTTCAGCTTTTTGTGCTAGCTATTGTGTCGGCCTCTCTGTCCACGGCAACTGCTCTTTTTCACATCGCCGTATCGGCTATTGCCGAAGACCTGCCCGGGCGCCCCGCCACAAGGTTTTCATGGTTTGTCGGCATTGTATTCTGCGTGCTGATTTCGGGCGGCAGCGCACAGATCAAGGGGCAGCTCATTGCCCTCTTGTGCACAACCAGCTGGAGTATCGTTGGCGCAACCGTGCTGACGAGCTATGTGGCCCTTGTCCGCTTTGGCAAACGCAGCCCCATCGCCGCATGGCTGAGCTGCGGCCTGGGCTTTGCCTCATGCCTGCTGTGGTATCTGCTGGCGAATAAAGCCGTCTCCCCCACCCCCGTACTTGGAATGCAGGCTGCCCTCGTTCCACCTTTCTTTGTGGGTATAGGCTTTTCGCTTGTGGGCTGGTTTTTGGGCTGGGCACTGGACCGCGAAGGGCGCAAGGCATCCACGTTCTGGCCCGCCCCCAATGCGTGACATGCAGAAATCTTCAGCAGGGTTGCACAAAGCATGATAAAAAAGACCAGCCCCAAACACAGGCTGGCCACTGACATCGCTGCAATCCGAGCAGCTTCAAGGTGACATTGGCCTATTCAGGCGACCGGTTTTTTCGAAATTCCATCGAAAAAACCGGTCGTACTTTTTACAAGCGTGCTCGAATTGCAAAAAGTCACGGGTTCATCTGCTTGAGCGGCGAAAACCAATGCGCCCTGCTGTGCACGAATGTTTTCTGCCGGTTCATTTGCCGAAAAGCAAAAAGCCTCACTCAGGACACCGGCGTCCGCGTGACCGCATCAAAACCGTCACAACGCAGAAAAATCAAGACAAACGCAGACAGGCGGCGCGTGGCATAACGTGAAAAGTGCATATGGACTGCGTTTCTCCGCCCCATTGACACGTTGGTTCAGACGGTCGCAGCAGACGGCCCGAAGCTGGCATCAATAAAACATGAAAACTGACGACACCGGCATGTTCGTTTTTATCATGCAGTGATGATACATTTTATTCTTGCGCGCCCTCAATACGGAATGGCAACGGTGCATTCACAAAAAATCGCGCCATATAGATAAAGCCCCATCGGGGCACAATGGTCAGCCTTGCGGCTTTATACCATTGCCACCCAGATGGGGCATATAAATTCTGCGATCTTTATTTAATCAGATCAGCGAACTTACCAGGCAGAACGCGCAGGCTTTTTGGGCTCGGCCTTGTTCACGCGCAGTGTGCGGCCGTCAAGGTCCTGGCCATTAAGGGCCGAGATGGCGCGGCTGGCGTCAGCGTCGTCCATTTCGACGAAACCAAAACCACGGGGGCGGCCATTTTCGCGGTCCAGCGGCAATTTCACGGAAATTACGTTGCCATAGTTGGAGAACAGGTTGGAAATGCTGTCTTCCGTGGTAGACCAAGCCAGATTGCCGATATAAATTGAAGTAGCCATAAAGACTCCGTTTGTTAGGGAGGGTAGACTTTCCGCTGGAAGCCTTACCCATGTAAAGTCTCTGGCAAAAAAATTTACGACGCCCGATCGATGAACACGAAACATAGGAGAAATTAAATATTACGTCAATATAAAATAATTTTGCTACACGGATTTGCACAATTATATACATGTTATTTCATCAGTATGGCAAAATTCCAACCCGGACAATTTATATATAAATATAACTATAATTATTAAAACAGCATATATGCACCACTACCAGCAGCATCAGTGAAAAAATCTATTTGTAAAATTTCTTGATATAAATGCCAAATCGCTCAAAACATGAAAAAATGGCACTTAGCATAAGAACAAGTATAGACGGCTTCTGCGAAATGCAGATACACACTACCTGCGTATTCTCCAGCTGCACGACACAGACAATGCCACCCGGCACATCGGCAAACGCCCATACTTTACTTGGGGACTGCGCGCACCAAGCAATCCCTTTACCCAAGTGTTCTGTTCCAGATGCACGCAAGCTCAAGAAAACAAAATGCCGAATGGGGCAGCGGGTACATTTTTCCGTGGCGTACAGCGCATGGGTCGACAGGCCTGCGCCCCGCCTTTAACTCCCATCACGTGCGAGCGCTATTGTGCACAACAGATGGCAGCCCTTATGGCCTGAGCGTAGCAGCAGTCGAAAAGAGTGATGCTGAAACGCTGCCCCAAAAAGAGAAAAGGCCGGGGCGCCTGCCCCGGCCTTTTCTCTCTGCATCGAGCGAACGTCTTTTTGACATTCGCAGTGCTCATTTATTGATGCTGAAGCGATGGAGAATCAAGCTTCATTCTCATTTCGGTGATAATTCTTCTCAAGCTCTGGTTAAAATCATCTTTTTTAACAATTTGCGTATTCGCTCCGAACAGCCTGTGAACTTTTACTTCATCGGATGTTGGCGGCATGCTGTTAAGATAATTCGTCCAGTTTGATAAAATGCGTTCAATTTC
Organism: uncultured bacterium; assembly: GCA_905214305.1. GTDB lineage: Bacteria > Desulfobacterota > Desulfovibrionia > Desulfovibrionales > Desulfovibrionaceae > Desulfovibrio. The sequence goes on along the minus strand of CAJMLK010000028.1, from coordinate 2,170 downwards.
AGTCCGTTGTTTTTTCGTAATCCTGCTATTAAGTTTCATTGTCATTTATAATGCCACAAACAGAAACGTTGCACAAGATAATTAAATATTTTTTCATATCCATGCGGAATCCTGCCTCATTGCTGGCCTGAAACCGGAAAGGGCATGGGCATGACCTGATGCCGGTGGATACAAAGAGCAACAAAAACAGCCCGCCTCGTTAGACAGTGTCCATCTGACGCCGAAAACACTACATGAATCCACAAAAGAGTGCTCCGGCCACGCTTTCATCATCCCAAGCACCTTTGGCAGTTCTTAACGGCAGCCAGCCGCGCCAGCCCGGCAAACCGGCATCACTGGTACTCCACCGCTTTCTGTATCCACATGGCCGCCGCCTCCCAGACAAGGCACTGCGTAAAAAACTCTCGCCTGACCGGATTACATACGAAAAAAGGGCCGAGTTCCCTCGGCCCTTTCCTTTAATATTTCCCACCAAGTGGTGGTCTTGCCATAGCTGAATTCAGCTCAGGCGTTAATTGCTTCTCATTGGTGTCGTTCACCAAGCATAATGCCAGATAAACAAAAATAGCAGGGTGGACTTTCCTCGTCTTGGGAAACTTTCATCATATACGAGTCCTCCTTGTTATCTATGAGGATGCTCTAGAGCTTATTTTTCTTATGCAGAAAAATTCCGATTAAGGCAAGAAAAATATAATCAATATTTACAAATATTTGCAGATAACCATGCCGTTACTATGCCAAAAATCAGGCTTATCGGCATTCATTTTGGCTATCGAGCTTCTCTTTTGCCTCCGCAAGCTCTTTTTTCAACACATCGTGTTCGTAAAAGGCCGGATGACCGACGCCTTGCGTGGCGTGTGGCGTGTGGCGCTCGGCATAAAGAAGCCAATGGGACAGGCCCACAAGCACCCCACCGCCGATGATATTGCCAAGAGTGACTGGAATGAGGTTTTTAACAATGAAGCCCTGCCATGTGAGCACAGAAGATATGTGTGCCGGATCAGCCAGCTTGGTGACCATTTCCGGCGGCATCATGCCGTTGCACAGTATGCCGATGGGGATCATGAACATATTGGCGACACTGTGTTCAAATCCACAGGAGATGAACAGGCCCACGGGAAAAAGGCAGGCGGCCATCTTGTCGAAGAGTGACCGCCCGGCGTACCCCATCCAGACGCCAAGGCAAACCATGAGGTTGCACATGATGCCAAGAAACACGGCCTCAACAAAAGTATGGGTCAGTTTGTACTCTGTGGTGCTGATGTAAAAAAGTGCTATGCTGCCGCCGTTCTTCCAGGGATGGCCGCTGAGGAGGATGAGCACCACCAGAATCATGGCGCCGATGAAGTTGCCGACATACACAACCCCCCAGTTGGCGAACATCTGCTTCCAGCCGATCTTGCGGCTGGCGAGCGGCAGAAGGGTCATGGTGGTTGAGGTAAAGAGATCCGCGCCCAGTACGACCACAAGCATGAGCCCAAGGCTGAATACCAGTCCGCCGACGATTTTTCCGGCCCCGCTGACATTGGCTATGGCGCAGTAGACAAACCCCAGGCCAATGAAAACCCCGGCCATGATCGCCAGCATAAAAGCCTTCCGGTGCGGCCTGGTCGCTTTGGCTGTCAGGATCGCCAATGCCTTGTCATACATCTGAGACGGATTCAGGGCGTCGAATGATATTCCGTTCATGAATTGCTCCTTTTGAAGGAATCAGGGGGCAAAGGCTTGAGAATTATTGCACATAAAAAGAGTACCAACGGATATGTATTAAAATATCAGATGGATATCCAGAGTTATAATAAGGAAAAATGTCGAATGACGGGATTGGGGGTCAGGATTTATCAAGATTGTGCCGACCGCGGCCAGCCTGATGCGTGTTGATGCTATCGCAGGTTGGGCCGGGCCTGTACTCCAAGCCGAAGACTGTGTGCTGATAACAACAAAAAAGCGGGGCGAAAACCCTGCTTTTTTATGCGCTCGCATGTGCCAACTTGCGTACAAATCAGTGCCAACAAGCGCGACCGCTTACTGTTGATGCCTCCGCTTGATTTGGTGCCAGTTGGTGCCGGAAAAAACGACAAAAAGGGTTAGGTGACGACCCTAACCCTTTGCTTTCTTTGGTACCGAGAGCGAGACTTGAACTCGCAAGGGGTTGCCCCCGGCGGATTTT
>CAJMLK010000027.1 GCA_905214305.1 uncultured bacterium | reverse complement strand
TGATGGCAAAGCCCAAGCCGTATCACCTACGGCATGGGCTTTGCCATCAAGGATACCCTGCCCAGAAAAGGCCGGCCGGCCCGTCGGTACAGGGGGCGGCAGCTGTTTGAAATTCCCATCTGCTCGCCGGTGGAAGAGGTGCTCAGCTACACCAAGCCCCGCAACCCCTCCATCTGGCAACGCGGGGCCTCATACCTGCGCTGGCTGCCCGGTTGCCGTCACCTTGGGCTTGAGTGCCGCAAAGCGTGGAAGACCGCCAGCGAAGACTTTCATGTGTGCAGTCAGGGCAATATCATGAACCTCGGCGGTCTCAGCCCCGCAGTGGGCAACAACCTGCTGGGCAAAAAGACGGATCAGGCCGATGCCTCAAAGCCGGACGCGGCCTATCTGAACAGTTCGTTCTGCAACTGGCTCAAAGTGCTGCTGGGTTTTGTTCCCGCCTTTTTCTCCTTTCTGTATACGCAGGACTGGTGGGTTCTTGCCTGGGGCGGCACATTTATCTGGTTTGGCATTACCGGGGTGCGCAACGTGGTGCAGATGGTGCTGGCCGCCAAGGGAGCCACGCGCGATACCCTTATTCACTGGCGGGATCAGGTCAGTGTCAATCGCCTGTGCGATTCGCTCATGTATACGGGCATTTCTGTTCTGCTGCTCGAAGTCATGGTGCGTGTGTGGCTGCTGGACAGAACATTCAACATCACCGTGGCCCAAAGCCCGTGGACGGTTTTTACCGTCCTGAGCATCATCAACGGCTTTTATATCTGCGCGCACAACGTGTTTCGCGGTTTTCCCAAAGAGGCGGCCATCGGCAACCTTTTTCGCAGCGTGCTGTCCATCCCGGTCTCGTCCCTGTACAATTCGCTTTTGTACTACGCCCTGCTGGCCTGGGGGGTCACCACCCCGGAACTCTACCTCGTGCCCAGTGCCGCCGTGGTTTCAAAAATGTCTTCGGACTCCGTGGCTGCGCTCATTGAAGGCTACGCCGACAGTCAGGTAAACCTGCGCATGCGCCGGTGGGACTACCGCAGCAAGCTCAACAATCTCTTTGACTGCTATACCCGGCTGGAATTGCTCTTTCCGCACGAAGACGCCCTGATCAAGCTGGCCCGGCCCGGCGGTCTGCAGGGCAGCGGCGGGGCCAAGGGCAAGGAACTGGAGCGAGCATTCATCGTCAATGCACTGGACCTCATGTACATATGGTTTTACCAGCCCCGTGCGCAGGACGCCTTTCGGCAGATTACGCGGGCCATGCCCGAGGCCGACCGCAACGTGCTGGCACGTTCGCAGCTGGTGCTGACCCGTGAGCGAGAGATAAGCCAGCTTTTGGTGGACGGGCTTTTGGGACGGAATTTCTCGCGCCCGCTGGCCTTTTTTCTCGACAAGCGCAAGGCGTACCTGCGCCGCCTGAGCCGTATGTGCCGCCCCGGAAAGATGCGTGAACCGGGCACGACCAGGGCGGACAGGGCGCAGAAACGGTCGTCGTCCGTCAAAAGCCAGAGCGTATAGCTGCAGGGCATTTTTATCCTGAAAGTGTACTCGAGCAGTTCTCGAGTGCAAAGTGTTGACGGCACGGCCCGGATTTTTCTGAAAATCCGGGCCGTGCCGTCAACACTTTGCATCCGTAACTTCCTTTGTCGTACCGGGTACAGCTGCGCTTGCATCTTTGCGGCGGGACTGCTCACGCAGCCGCCAGAGCAGTTTCAAAGTGAAATTGCTCCAACAGCGCAGGGAATGTATATTTAGCAACAGATAAATATCAAGCGATCTGATAATTCCCCTGTCTCATTGCATGCCGCAGTGCGCCACGTCTGAAGAAGCCCATCTTTCAGAGTATCTTGCTTTTGAAACACTCCCTGTTTCAACGCATCATTCTGGCAAAAGCGTGGTTTTCGCCTGAATCCACGCCACATTGCGGCGGCTGCCGCTCTGGCGCCAGCAGGGCAATTCCAGGGTGAAATTGCTCTGACGTGTGTGAAGCCATGCGCGGGCGTGAAGCCATGTGCGGGCGAGGGGGCTGGCGGGCTGCTCCGCCGGGGGCATGGCGGGCAGATGGCGTCATTGCCTTACCTTTTCAGCACGTTGATCACGCTTTCCCATTTTTGGGTGAACAATCAACCAATGTAGTATTGTGCAAAAAGGAACGAACTGTATTGAGTTGTGTAAAAAGTAACATGTATTAGTGCAGAAAATAACTATACAAATTACTTTTACATTGTGCTTCAAGATGCTTGCATTGGATTTTTTGATGCTGTACTCTTTTTTGCAAGGTTATTTCCTTATCACTGCGGTACAAGGGTGGGACATGTCGCGAGATTGTATCCGCATAACGTTAGGAGTCGCATATGAGTACGGAGCTTAAGAGCATGCACATGGGGCAGGTCACGTCCTTCTTTATCCCCAATGTTACTCTTGTGGGCGAAGGGTGTTCCAGGGAAATTCCCGCCCGTCTCAAAAACATCAACGGCAGCAAGCCGCTGATCGTTACGGACCAGGGCATCGTCAAGGCCGGTATTCTCAAGCAGATTACCGATATTCTTGATGCAGCCAAGATGCAGTACGCCATTTACGACCAGACCGTGCCCAACCCCACGGACCATAACGTGGACGCGGCCTTTGAAATGTACAAGAAAGAAAAGTGCGACAGCCTTATCACGCTCGGCGGCGGCAGCTCGCACGACTGCGGCAAGGGCGTGGGCTTTCTCGCGGGTAACGGCGGCAAGATTCATGACTACGAAGGCGTGGACAAATCCACCAAGCCCTTCCCGCCCTACGTGGCCGTCAACACCACGGCCGGTACCGCTTCTGAAATGACCCGCTTCTGCATCATCACCGACACCTCGCGCAAGGTTAAAATGGCTATTGTTGACTGGCGTTGTACGCCCGGCGTAGCCATTGACGATCCGCTGCTCATGATGGGCATGCCCCCGGCCCTCACCGCCGCCACGGGCATGGACGCCCTCACCCACGCCGTTGAAGCGTATGTGTCTACGGCCGCTACGCCCATGACCGATGCCTGCGCTGAAAAAGCCATGGAATTTATCAACCGCTATCTGCGTCGCGCCGTGGCTAACGGTCAGGACAAGGAAGCCCGCGAAGGCATGTGCTACGCCCAGTATCTGGCCGGTATGGCCTTCAACAACGCAAGCCTCGGGCATGTGCACGCCATGGCCCACCAGCTTGGCGGCTTCTATGACCTGCCGCACGGCGAATGCAATGCCATTCTGCTGCCTCATGTCTGCGAATACAACCGCATGGCCACCCGCCGCCGCTTTGGCCGCATTGCCCGCCTGCTGGGCGAAATCACCGACGGTCTGAGCGCTGACGAAGCCTCCAAAAAGGCCATTTCCGCCATCAATACCCTGTCTTCTGATGTGGGTATTCCCGAAGGTCTCAAGGCTCTTGGCAAAAAGTACGGCAAGGACGTGAAAGAAGCGGACATTCCCACCATGACCGCCAATGCGCAGAAAGACGCCTGCGGTCTTACCAACCCCCGCACCATGACCGATGCTGCTGTGGCTGCCATCTACAAGGCTGCCATGTAGTTTTCTGACAGTGTTTTGCGGCCCCGCTCAGGGCGGGGCCGCAGAAAGCACAAAAAAGGCCGCCCGATTTGGGCGGCCTTTTTTGTGTGGCAAATATTCAGTGCTGTCAGAGCAGATCAACGCTGTTATGCTTCACATCTCAGCGTGTTCATGCAGTCGAAGCGCGCGAGTTCCGGCTGAATCCACGCCACGTTGTGCGTGCAGCACTTTTGTGCAGCGTTGGAGCATGTACACTTTTTCAAAGGCACAATGCGCTAAACAAGCTTCAGCTGACGCAGCACGCCTGTGAGCTTTTCCTTGGCTGCCGCGCTCATGGGGCAGAGGGGCAGGCGCAGGCCGGCTTCCATCTTGCCCATAAGGCTCAGGGCCGTTTTGGCCGGAATGGGATTGCTCTCGATGAACATGGCTTCGTGCAGGGGGAACAGTTCGTGATGGATGCGCGCGGCTTCGGCAATATCGCCCTTGTTGAAGGCGTTGCACATGGCGGCCATGCGTCCGGGCACGAGATTGGACGTGACGGAAATGACCCCTTTGCCGCCCAGCGCCATAAGGGGCAGGGCCGTGAAGTCGTCGCCGGAAAGCACGCTGAAGCCTGCGGGGCAACTGGACAGGGTTTTGCTGCCCTGAGCCATGTCGCCGGTGGCTTCCTTGACGCCCACGATGTGTGAAAATTCTTTGGCCAGACGGGCCAGAGTTTCGGGCAGCAGGTTGCAGCCCGTGCGGCCGGGCACATTGTAGGGAACAAGGGGCATTTCCACAGCTTCGGCAATGGCCTTGTAGTGGCGGTACAGCCCTTCCTGAGTGGGTTTGTTGTAGTAGGGGGTGATGAGCAGAGCGCCGTCTGCTCCGGCCTTTTTGGCGAAGCGGGTCAGGCGGATGGCTTCCTGCGTATTGTTGGAACCGGCTCCGGCCAGAACGGGAACACGCCCTCTGGCCTGATCAATGCAGATTTCAATGACCCTTTCGTGCTCTTCGTGGCTGAGCGTGGCGGATTCACCGGTAGTGCCGCAGGGGACCAGACCGTGGATGCCTTCCGTAATCTGGAATTCGATGAAATTTCGGTAGGCTTCCTCGTCCAGTGCCTCATCCTTGAACGGGGTGACCAGCGCTGTCAGTGCACCTGAAAACAGCATGACAAACTCCTTGGCGCGCCCTGCGCGCCTATGGATGGCCGAGCACCTAGAAGTGAAGGGCTGGCCTTCACGCGGTTCGGCTCAGGTGGCGGCAAGGCCGCGTTATGCAACTATGCCTATTGATTGATAAATTCTTTCAGTTCCTTGCCGGCGCGGAAGAAGGGCAGACGTTTCGAAGGCACGGTGACGCTTTCACCCGTTTTGGGATTGCGGCCTGCGTAGCCTTCGTACTCTTTGATTTTGAAGCTGCCGAAACCGCGTATTTCGATACGCTCACCGGCAAGAAGAGACTGTTTCATGGCGTCAAAAAAGGTGTTGACCACCAGTGACGCATCATCAAAGGGAATGTTGGTTTCGTCGGCCAGCGCCTTGATAAGTTCGCTCTTGTTCATCACGCCTCCGTGACTGCGTTTGTTGCCCGCAAAGACATCCTGCCTGAAACAGCGGTGCTCGTCCACTATCTTTAAGATATTGCTGGCGATTCTGCCGTGTCGCCTCGCGCTGTCAAAGGGCTTTGCTGCCAGAATGCCAAGGGCTAACGATAGGCATCTAGTATTAATTCATCTCTATACTTTTTATGCAACAAGGTAAACAGTTCGCACGGTTTTTAGGCCGTCTTCCTCATTCTTTTGCGGCTACGGGCTGCAGCACCTTTCGCGGGGCCAGCCAGTCGGCCATGCCGAGGCGCAGCCTTTGCAGGCGAGCGGCCAGACTCTGTATGTCCTGCGCTGCGGGGCTGCCCGGGGCTATGCGCATCAGCGGCTGCTGACGGCACACGGCTTCAGGAAGTTTCTTGTCGTCGCGGATATGCCCCAGCAAGACCGGTTCAAGATGCAGAAAATGGCGACAGGCCCCGTACAGCTTGTCAAACGAAGCCTTGGCTTCGGCTGCGGAAGCAACCTGGTTGACCACCACCATAAAATCCTGCAACCCATAGCGGGCGTTGAGCACCTTGATAAGAGCGTAGCTGTCCGTGAGCGAAGTCGGCTCGGGAGTAATGACGACGATACGCATGGTGGCAAGGGCGGCAAAGGTTTGCACGGTACCGGAAATGCCCGCACCCACGTCCATGAAGACAAAGTCGTATTTGTCCAGTTCCGGCTCAAGGCGATCCAGCAGCATGTTGCGCGCGTCGGGCTGAAGCTCGGTGAGTTCCGGCACGCCGGAGGCCGCGGGCAGCACGTCAAAGCCTGTGGCTTCAACCTGATAGAGCACGTCTCTTATGCTGGCTTCGCCGAGCAGGGTGTTCTGCAGGTTGCCTTCGGGGGTGATGCCCAGCAGGACATCAAGGTTCGCCAGTCCCAGGTCACAGTCCATCAGCAGGTTTTTAAACCCCATCTGGTATAGGGCGCAGGCCATATTGAGCGTTATGTTGGTCTTGCCGACTCCGCCCTTGCCGCTCAGCAGGGCCACGCTCAGGGTCTTATTTGCCATCAGTTGTTTCTCCCGAAAAAAAGGAAGCGTTTTTCGCTGGAATGTACAAGGCTTGCGCGTTCTTCCAGGCTGGCACTGTCTGCAAGGCAGATCCGCCCGGAACCATGCTGCCTTGTTTGCAGCAGCGCATCTTGCAGGGCGCCGCGCGCCTTTGCCAGCAGGGCTTCGGCGGTAATGGCGCTGCCTGCATCGGCACAGGCGATACCGAGCGCGCATGCAGGCGGGGGAGCGGCCGACTGGCCGCAGTGCAGCAGAGCCTGCTGCAGAAAGGTTTTTTGTATGGCGGTGGACAGCAGGCGCGCTCGAAGCGGGCCTACACCGGGGAGCAGCAGAGCATGGCTGTCGCAGGTCAGATGCCCCAGGCTGTCGCAGGCTTCGCTGTGTTCCTGCAGGCTGGTGACCAGGGCGGCATCAAGCAGGGCGGGCGTATCCTGCTCGCGCCCGGCGCTGCTGTTCCGCTGGGGCAGGGCAGCACAGATGAGACTCAGCTCGCTGCCGGAGCGCGCGCCGCGCAGCATTTCGCGCCGGATCTGCTCCAGCAGAATCCCCTCCACAAGGGCATTGTCCACTTGCGGGGAGCCGCCGCAGGCGTCCATGCGGCCCAGGTCTGACGGTGCATCAGGCCCGGCGGGCCACACATACCACCGGCCCCTGGCGTGGTCGCGGCAGAAATGTCGCCAGCGCTCCGCATTGAAGTCCGGCAAAAGGCGGGCCACCAGCACTCCGCTCCGGCCCGGGGCGTCCGCAGCGTGCGGAGCGTCCGCACCGGGCGCGCTGGTCTGGCTCAGGGCCAGCATCTCGCGCGCGAGGGCTTCAAACTCAGCGTTGCTGCTCATGGCGGTGCAACAGGTAGTCGTGCTGGAAGGCGTCAATCTGTCCGTCCAGAACCGCGTCCACGTCTCCCACCTCGGTTCCTGTGCGATGGTCTTTGACCAGACGGTAAGGCTGGAGGGTGTAGGTGCGTATCTGACTGCCGAAGGCGATGGCGTCCTTGCCGGCATATTGTGCCTGACGGGCGGCATCGCGTTTTTCAAGCTCCATGTTGTAGAGGCGGGCACGCAAAACGCGCAGGGCCGTCTCCTTATTGTGGTGCTGCGACTTTTCGTTCTGGCACTGGGCTGAAATGCCTGTGGGAATATGGGTTATGCGCACGGCGGAGCTTGTCGTGTTGACGCTCTGGCCGCCGGGGCCGCTGGAGCGGAAAATATCCACCCGCAGATCGGCTTCCTTGAGGTCAAGTTCAATATCTTCGCCCGCATCGGGGATGACGTCCACCGAAGCAAAAGACGTGTGCCTGCGGCCGGAGGAATCGAAGGGCGAAATGCGGATGAGGCGGTGGATGCCACGCTCGCTTTTCAGAAAACCGAAAGCATGCGGCCCGCCCACACGCAGAGTGACGCTTTTGATGCCGGCCTCGTCGCCGGGCAGAAAGTCCAGTTCCTCGACCTTGTAGTCGTGATCCGCAGCCCAGCGGGTATACATGCGCAACAGCATTTCGGCCCAGTCCTGCGACTCGGTTCCGCCAGCGCCGGGGTGGATTTCAAGTATGGCATCCTGGCTGTCTTCTTCTGCGGAGAGCAGCATCACAAGTTCCGTTTCGTCCAGAAGGGCGGCCAGGTCTTTCTGCTGCTGCGCAAGGGATTCCAGCGCTTCGGGGTCTTCGCTTTCCGCAGCCAGAGCCAGCCATTCCTTCATGTCGTCATGGCAGGTCTTGAGCCTGTTCAGGCGGGCTACCTCGTCGTCAAGGCGGCGTTTTTCCTGAAGCAGGGGCGTGAGGGCTTCGGGCTTGTCCCATGCGCCGGGACGTGAAATTTCTGTTTCAATGGCCTGCAACCTTTTTTCGCTGGCTGCCACGTCAAAGACGCCCCCAGAGGGAAGCAAAGCGTTGGGCAAGAGCAGGGCAGGCGGCGCGAAGGTCGGTAAGTTGCAACATGGCGATCTGTGGGTTGGAGGTGACCCGGTTTTTGGCCGGAAACGCCGATATACGGCTTGATAGCATATAACGGTCTGAAATATATAACAGTCTGAAAAGATGTGTGGTCTGCGTCAGGCACGGGCACGGCGGCCAATGCTGCCACCGGGACCCCATAACAGCAGACCGGTCAGCAAGATCGCGGCCACAGGCAGGGGCCAGGGCCACAGCCGGTGGTACAGGCTTGGCGCGCTTTCAAGGGCGGCGCGGCCCCAGATGGCCTGTTCCCTGAACTGCCCGCCACGCACGACCAGACGACCCCGGCTGTCTACCACAACGGATATGCCGGTATTTGTGCCGCGCAGGATCCAGCGGTTTTGTTCAAGAGCACGCAGAACCGTAAGATAAAGATGCTGCCGCGCTGCGGGGGTGGCGCCGAACCAGCCGTCGTTGCTGATGTCCACCAGAATGTTGGCTCCATCCTGCACGCGGGCCTGAGCCAGCCAGGGAAATATGCCTTCATAGCAAATGAGCATGCCCAGGGCAAGATTGTCATAGCGCAGGGGGGCGATGGCCGTACCGGTTTCATACACGCCTACACCCTGCAACAGTGCTTCCAGAAAGCCCCAGTTGAGCCATTCCGGCAGGTACTCGCCAAAGGGAACCAGATGTTCCTTGTCGTAGTGGGCGGCCACAGCGCCTGCGGGCGGCGTGAGCAGAAAGGCGCGGTTAAAGACGTCCGGTTCTTTTTTGCCCGGCCGCCGTTCCACGCCCGGCGCCCCCACAAGCAGGGGACAGCCCGTGATGGCAGGCAGTTGCCGCACCCTGGGGGAGTGCAGATTATTGGTCTCGAAAAAGAACGGCAGGGCCGTTTCCGGCCAGATGATCAGGGGCTTCTCTTCCGGCTTCTGCGCCAGCGCGTCGTAGGTGAGTTTCAGGTACAGATCAACGGTCTGCCGCTGGAAGGCGGGCAGCCATTTCTGGTTCTGATCCACATTGCCTTCCACAAACAGGGCCAGCACGCTTTGCGGGCCGCCGGGTTCGCTGTCCAGCGGCTGCCGGTGCATGCGCAGCGCGCCATAGCCCAGCAGCAGGGCAACCATGAGCACGCCTGACATCAGGCATGCGGGGCGGTACGACATGCGGCGGGAAGGAGCGGGCTTGCCAGATCCGGGCACGCTGTCGTCCGAGGCCGCCGTGGTGTGCTCCGGGGGCGGTAACAGGGCCAGCCCGCACCACAGGGCGGCAGTGGTCCACAGCCCGGCAAGGGCATAGGACCCAACGGCGTCAGCCGCCTGAACCAGCAGGGGCCATGCGGCCAGCGCACCCGAAATGTCCAGCCAGGGAAAGCCCAGAACCAGAGCATACACGGCTTGGAGCACATACCACAAAAGTCCCAGCATTACGGCCCACAGCCAGGGCGGACGGCGGCGCAGCAGGTGTGCCGCCATTGAGAAAAAACCTCCCGCACTGGAAATGCAGGCTGCGATGAACAGGGCACAGGGGATAGCCAGCAGCCAGGGCAGGCCACCCACATTGTGTACCGGCAGCGTGAGCCAGTACAGGGCGGCCATGCTTCCGGCCAGACTTGTGAGCCAGCCGTAGCGCATGGCCGTGCCGCGCGTGGGAGCGCGCAGTCCGATCCAGGCCAGAGCCGCGGGCCACAGCAGTACCAGCGGCGGCACTTCCGCAAGATCATTGGGAAAGCCAAGCCACAGGCCCAGCACTCCCATCAGGGCCACAGGCAAGACGCGGCCTTGCGGCCGGAACGGAGACGCCGGAATGCGGGTCATACCCGTGGGGACTCCGCAGGGCGAGGCGCATCCTCTCCTGTTTCGGCCACCTTGGGCGGCGTGCTGCGAAGAACCTGCACTGCGGTTTCTACGGCGGCCTGGGCGGCGTCCTCCTGCGAGGCGGCCCCATCGTCCACGGCAGCGGTGGCCGCGGCGGCAAGGCTGCCCGGCAAGGCTTCATATCGCGGGGCCACGGGCGCTTCGGCAGTGGCGTCCTGTTCCGTTTCGGCTTCGGCATTCTGCCGGTTGGCGGCGCTGTCTGCCGGTTCCATACGCAGGCGCACGATCAGTTTCCGGTCAGCCTCGAGCACGGTGAATGTCCAGCCGCGCAGGGTGAAGCTTTCGCCGGGGCCGGGCACGTGGCCCGCCTCCATGCTGAGATAGCCGCCGATGGTATCAACCTCGTCCGAATCAAGATCAACGCCCATGTCTTCAAGGTCTTCAAGCAGCGCACGGCCCGTGAGTTCGTAAATATTGTCGCCTATGGGGCGGATATCTTCCTCACGCGGGGTATCGTGCTCGTCTTCAATGTCGCCCACGATTTCTTCCAGCACGTCCTCGATGGTGATGAGACCGGAGGTTCCACCGTACTCGTCCAGAGCAATGGCAATATGCTGCTTGCGGGCACGAAACTCCTGAAGCAGCGTACGGATGGACTTGGTTTCAGGCACAAAGAACGGCTCGCGTATGAGGGCGGCCAGTGACGAGATTTTGCCTTCGCCGTCAAGCATGCTGCGCAACAGGTCCTTGGCATGCAGGATGCCCACGATATTGTCGCGGGTTTCCTTGTAGACGGGAATGCGGGAATGCCCGGAGCGGACAATGATGGCTGCCACCTCTGCCATGGGCATGTCATGAGGCACGCAGTCGATGTCGGTGCGTGGAATCATGGTGTCCTGCACCTGGAGATCGTTGAAGCGTAAAATGCCGAGCAGCATGGATTCCTCATCGGGCTCCACTTCGCCATCGGCGCGCGCTTCAAGAATGGCTTTTTCCAGAGATTCCTGATCATCGTGCCCGAACAGTCTGCTCAGGCGCGACCAGATGGTACTATGACCTTCCGAACCACCGTCCAATGTAGTCTCCTTGGTTGGGAATGGAACCGGGCCGCACTATGCTGCCCGTGGGCCATGTTTGCCGCGCGTCATGCCCCGCCCGCCCTGGGCGGTGTGGCCGCAGCCCGCACAATGGCGGCACGTCTGTAAGCGGCGTAGCCGCATGCTGGGCGGCCTGACCGAATATGCGCGTATCCTGTTCTCGTATCCAGTTCTGCAGCCCGGTGGCCGCGCCCTCACGTTCTGTGGTGCGCCTGACCCCGCGCTACGCGGCATCGGCCATCCGGCGATGCCGTTTTTGCCGTGCCGGGCGTGCTGCCGTGCGCGGCTCGGGCCTTGGTCTGCCAGAGCATTTTACCTTTGAGAACGTGTAGACGCTCTGCCGCTGCATGCACGTGCAGCGCGCCACAACGTGGCGTTGATTTCGACGAAAATCGCATTTTTCGGCTGAAGAAAACTTTGACGTGCAAAGCATTTCAAAGCCAGTCAGCTCCATATCTAGAGCAGCTTGCGCTGCTCCATGTCCATATGCATGACCCACTGGGTTATGGGCGACACCCCGCGCGCCTGCAGGCTGTGGAACCAGTGGATGTCCGACTTGCCCTGTTCCAGCACGGCCCAGTTGGTAAATTCTGTGCCAAGCACGAGGGCCGGTTCTGCGCCTTCGTGTACACGGGCGTGGAGCACTTTGCAGGTGCACCAGAAGGTAACGATTTTTTCTTCCTTGCCCCATGCAGTAAATGACAAGACAAAGTAACTGCGAACCTTTGTCCAGGTCAACCGGCTTGACCTCAAGATCTTCCATTGGAAAGCGCAGGGCCATGCCAGTGGCCGAGATGTTTTCCACCTGTATGGACTCTTTTTCCATGCCGCTCCGGTAGTGCAGGAGAGGGCGGCTTATTTCGGCGGTATTGCGGGGCATGGGTTTGTTGGGGTCCAGCTCCCACACGCCGATTACGCGCACTTTTTCCTTGGGCGGTTTGATGCGGATGAAAAGGCGCTTTTGCCCGGCATCAAGGTCTTCGGGCGAAGCCAGATGCAACCGCGATTTTTCACGCCCGGATTCAATGGACAGGATGGTTGAGCGAAATTTGTAAAAGCTCGGCCCTTCGGGCAGGGTGGCACGAAAATATACCTCCACGGACATGCCCGTGAGTTCCTGCGAGAGAAAGCCCAGAATTTCCATGCCGAGCACGGTGTGTGAAACGGTTTGCAACAGGGCGGCAAGCCCCTTGTGGGCCGCCGATTTGTCCAGCACGTTGATATCGAATATCTCGTTCTGTTCCTGCGCGGTTTCAAGCAGTGAACGGATGATGGACTTGCGCCGGGCCTCCTGCCGCTGCCGCTGTACGCGAGCCTGAACGATGACGACGATAGTGCAGAGAATGATCAGCACCACGGCGATGACCAGGAGAAGTTGTTTGCCAGTCATAAACTCACCGAGTATGTTCCGCTGCGCCGCGCGGAGCCTTGAAGCTCCATCGGCCCGGCCGGAGGAAGAAAATATTGCGGACTGAAGTCTGCGTTGCGCCTGTCGGCATCAAAGCAGCCCCAGCTTGTGTAAATGTATCTCCAGACAGGCTACAGCCGCCGGGGTTACTCCCGAGATGCGCCCGGCTTGTCCAAGGCTCAGGGGCCTGACCCGGTCGAGTTTTTCCGTCACTTCACGAGATAACCCCGCTACTGTGGCATAATCCAAATCCGGGGGCAAGGCTGTGGACTCAAGCTTTGCCGCACGCGCGACCAGTTCGCGCTGGCGGGTCAGATATCCTGCGTACTTGATTTCTGTCTGCACGCTTTCACACGCGTCAGTTCCGGCCAGCGCCATTTCATGCTCAAGAAATTCTGCCACGGCCGTGGTTTCTTCGCAGGCGCAGGCGTGCAGAAGTGCCGCAAGGGCGGCCAAGTCCAGCTCGGGCCTGCGCAGGGCCTCGGCCAGCGTGCGCCCGGCGGGCAGGTCTGCGGTAGAGGTTCTGTCTGCGCCGGACGGACGCGCCGACGCGGCATTTCTTTCATGTTCAGGCCCGCCCGCAGCCAGTCTTCCCGTCGTTTCGGCCGCGTCCGTAACCGGCATGGCTGTTTGGCCCGCACTGCCCGAAGAGTCGCGCTTTACGGCAGGAATGCGGCGTTGTTCAAGGCTTGAGCGCAGGCGGCTTGCGGCGTCCTGTTTGCGGCAGAACGCGGCCCACTGGGCATCACCCACCAGACCCAGTTGCCGCCCGCGGGGTGTCAGGCGCGTGTCGGCATTGTCTTCGCGCAGCAGGAGGCGGTGTTCGGCGCGCGAGGTAAACATCCGGTACGGCTCCTGCGTTCCCGAGGTGACCAGATCGTCCACCAGAACAGCCATATATGCCTCGTCACGGCCCAGCAGAAAAGGCGGCATCTCACGCAGGCGGCAGGAAATGTTCAGTGCCGCCCACAGGCCCTGGGCCGCCGCTTCTTCGTAGCCGGACGTGCCGTTGATCTGCCCGGCCAGCCACAGTCCGTCAACGGCCTTGCTTTCAAGGGTGGGCATAAGCTGCACGGGGTCGGAAAAATCATATTCAATGGCATAGCCCGGGCGCAGCATGACGGCGTTTTCAAGGCCGGGCACAGCGTGGATCATGGCAAGCTGCACGTCCAGCGGCAGGCTGGTGGAAATGCCGTTGGCGTAGACTTCGGCGCTGTCCAGTCCTTCTGGTTCAAGGAAAATCTGATGCCGTTCCCGGTCGGGAAAGCGGGCCACCTTGTCTTCAATGGACGGGCAATAGCGCGCGCCCGTTCCCTTGATGACGCCCGTGAACATGGGGGAACGGTCAAAGCCGCCACGAATCAGTTCGTGGACATGATCGTTTGTCCAGGTCACATGGCACGCCACCTGCGGCAATACCGGGCCGGGGCCGTGAAAGCTGAAGGCCGGGGCCGGATCGTCCCCTTTTTGCTCTTCCAGCACGGCATAATTGATAGAGGACTTCAGCAGGCGCGGGGTTGTGCCTGTTTTCAGGCGGCCCAGCTCAAAGCCCAGCGAGCGCAGGCTGTCGGAAAGCCCCAGAGCGGGCGCGTCGCCAAGGCGGCCGCCGGGAATGCTGGTCAGCCCCATGTGAATGCGGCCGTCGAGGAATGTTCCTGTGGTCAGCAGCACATGCCGGGCCGAAAACTCAAGGCCCTGCGCCGTGCGCACGCCTGTGGCGCGGCTGTCGCCCGCAGTGACTTCAATGACCGAGTCCTGCCAGATGCGCAGGCCGGGCGTGGAATAGAGCGTCTGCTGTACCACGCGCTGGTAGGCCAGACGGTCCATCTGTGCGCGGGTAGCCCGCACGGCCGGGCCTTTGCTCATGTTCAGCATGCGAAACTGGATGCCCGCCGCGTCGGCCCACAGGCCCATCATGCCGCCCAGAGCGTCTATTTCGCGCGCCATGTGGCCCTTGGCAAGGCCGCCGATGGCCGGATTGCAGGAAAGATAGCCCAGGCGGTCAAGGTTGCCGCTGATAAGCAGGACGTTGTGCCCCAGACGGGCCAGAGCCACGGCGGCTTCGCAGCCGGCATGGCCGCCCCCGGCCACGATGCAGTCAAATGTACCTGTGTTGGTGTAGGAATCAGACATTGGCGGAATTCATGAGTATGTGGGTGAACACCTGGGCGTCTTTAATGGCGGCGGTGATGGACGAACGCTCGTTGGGCTGGTGGCAGGTATTTTCAACGCAGCTCCACACGGCGGCGGCAAGATCGCGCTGTCGCAGCTGCGCCGCCACTGTGGCCCCGCCGATGCCCACTGCTTTGCCTTCAACCCCGTAGACCCGGGCCACGGCAGCCTTGAGGGCCGCCACAACCGGACTGCCTTCAGCAACGCCCGAAGCGGCCTGCTGCTGCACCACGCTGATTTCCACGCGCACGCCGTGGCGTTTTTCCACTTCGTCCGCCAGAGCACGGGTCTTGTCCAGCACAGCCTGCGGGTCCACCTGCGGCAAAAGGCGGCAGTCCACATAAAAAACATCATTGCCGGGTACGGTATTGATGTTGGGCACGTTGGCCTCGTGCTTGCCGGGCACAAAGGTGGACGCGGGGGGATTGAAAAGAGGGTCGGTATGCCCAAAGGCGGCATGCAGGCCGTGGTGGCAGGCAAGGGCCATGTCCGCACCGGCCAGAAAGGCGTTGCGCCCCCTGTGGGGGGTCGAGGCGTGGCATTGCTCGCCAATGGTGCGGATTTTGAGCCAGAGCTGGCCCTTTTCAGCCACTTCGATGACATCGCCCCGGCACGAACCGGCATCTGGCACGATGTACAGGTCGTCCTTGTCGAAAAGTTCGGGCCTGACCGTAAGAATATGCTCCAGCCCGCAGGCGCTGCCCGTTTCTTCATCGGCCATGAAAACAAGGCCAAGGCTCAGCTCCGGGGTAATGCCCAGCCGGTGCAGCTCTTCGGCCAGCAGCAGCATGCTCGTCATGGCCTGCTGGTTGTCTTCAACGCCACGGCCATAGAGCATGTCGCCCTCGCGCCGTACCTGCCACGGGTCGGACTGCCACGCAGAAAGATCGCCGGGGGGAACAACGTCCATATGACCGAAAAGCCAGAGGGTGCGCCTTGTCCTGCCCGGAATGCGGGCCACCAGGTTGGGCCGCGTACCGGAGGACACACGATGGTCAGGAGCGTTGACATGCACAAGGTCGCTTATGCCGCATGCCCTGAGCCAGTCGACAATAAGGGCGGCCTTGGCCTGTTCGCCATCACCGCCGTTGTCCGGGCCAAGGGCCGGGCAGGCCGTCAGCGCGCTTTGCAGCGTCACCACACGGTCTTCGCGCCGGGCGAGGCCGTGTAAAAGGGCGTCCATATCCTTATGCATGTTTTTCCTCTTGCCCAGTTTCGCACTGAATCGGCACTGCCGCAATATTTTTCATGGGTGTGCCGCACTGTCCTGCGCTGCTGTGAACTGTTCTGCCAAGAGCGCTTTGTGCAGCGTGCCCAAAGCGCTGTTTTCTGTTCCCGCCTCTGCCCGTGATGTCAACGGAGGGCGGCAGTGGCAGCAGCCACGGCGGCGTGCGCCTGTGCCTGCGTATTCCACACGCAGGCAGCGGCATGTTGTTGCGGCATGTTCGCTGCGATATGCGTTGCGGCATGTCGTTGCGGCGCAGAAAAGAAAAACCAAGAGGCTGCTTGCGCAGCCCCTTGGGGAATCCTGGCCCGGATGCGGCAGGCGCACGGCTGAAGAAACGGAAAAACGGCCTGTGCCGCGCGATTTGACTCGCAGCGGAACAAAAGCCGAAAATCCGACATCGTTCTTTCACATCCAGCGTGCGCGCTTCAGGCATTGAAAAGACGCTTTTCAATACTGCGGGGCGCTTGCTGCGGCGCGTACCCGTCAGACGGGCTGCGTTTGCCCCTGGTGGCGGACGCTGCGTGCGCAGTGGCCAGAGCAAGGCCAGAGCAAGGCCAGAGCATTTTCGCATTGAGAATATCTGTTCGCAATGCTTCCAGAACGCCCGCGCCAGCGTTAAACCGCGCAGATACACTGCGCCTGCGCGGCGGGCGTTTGCTCCCGCATCCGCCAGAGCAATTTCAGGGTGAAAGTGCTCTAACGGCCCTTGGCAGCGCGCTTGGACGCCTTCAGGGGGTTGACCTTGGAGCCGGAAGCGGACTGGGCCTTGATGTGAGTGGCGAAATTGCAGCGACCGCCGACCCACTTTTTGGCGGGAACAGGGTAGCTGGAGCAGAACTGCTCGTCTTCAAATTCGCGCACGCGTTCACAGCCAGCACACTGTTCCACCACCGGGGCAAGAACAAAGCCGTTGATTACCACACCTTCGTCGGTCTTGGTGGCGTTTTCCAGAGCGGTCATAGCAAAACCTCCATGCGCCGAAGCGCCGTATTGCGAAATAGCGGCGGCACTGGGCCGCCGGTTCGGAATGGAGAAATATAGCCGAACGCAAGCCGCTGTCAAGGGGCGCGAGGCGAGAATTTCCCGGCTGCGGCGGCCGGTGCGGATGCGATCCTTGTCACCATGCCGGAAAAGCAGCCCTTTTGCTCCGGCGGCCCGTCAGGCCAGACCGGCCTGACGCCGTACAAAATCGCGGATGGACGTCATTTCACGGCACAGGGCGTCATAGTCAAAGCGGGTAAATTTTCCATCCGCATAAACAATTTCTCCGGCGATCATGGTCATGCGATTTTCCATGCCGGTGGCAGCGTAAACAAGGTGCGAAACAGGATTGTACAGGGGCTGCATGTTGGGGGTCGTGAGGTCCAGAGCCACGCAGTCAGCGGCTTTGCCCACGGCCAGACTGCCCAGTCGGCTGTCGTGCATGGCGGCCGCCCCGCCCAGGGTCGCCATATCCAGCACGGTCTGGGCAGGCAGAAGCGTAGGGTCCATACCGGTCAGCTTGTGCAGCAGGGCGGCACGGCCCATTTCGGTAAACATGTTAAGGCGGTTGTTGCTGGCGGCGCCGTCGGTTCCCAGAGCGACAGACATGCCCCGTTCAAGCATGGCAGGCACGGGAGAAGCGCCGGAGGCAAGCTTCATATTAGAGGAAACATTGTGGGCCGCCACAGCGCCGCTTTCGGCAAGACTGTCCAGTTCGTCCGGGGTAACGTCCACGACGTGGGCCAGCGTGCAGGGACCGTCCAGCAGGCCAAGGCTGCGGCTGTAGTCCACGGGCCTTTTGCCGTGGGCATGGAGGCAGATCTGCGTTTCCTCGGCGGTTTCGGCCAGATGCATGTGAAGCGGCAGGGCCAGTTCGTGGGCCAGATCGCGGCAGGCGGCGAGTATTTCCGGCGTGGTGGTGTAGACGCTGTGCGGATTGACTGCGATGCCCAGTCTGGGGTGAGCCGCGTATTGCTGCGCCAGAGCGCGGGTTTCTTCAAGGGCTGCCTCTGGTCCGGCAAAGGCGGCGGACGGAAAGGCGAAAACCACCTCGCCGCCAAGGCAGCGCAAACCGGCCTCATCGGCAGCGGTCATGGCCTCTTTTTCAAAGATATACATGTCCACACAGGACGTTGTGCCGGTGCGCAGCATTTCCGCATAGCCCATGAGGCTGCCAAGGCGCACGATTTCGGGCGTGAGTTTTTGCTCCACAGGAAAGATGCGCTTGTTGAGCCAGTCCATAAGGGGCATGTCGTCAGCAAGGCCGCGCAAAAAGGTCATGGCCGAATGGGTGTGCGCGTTTATAAGGCCCGGCAGCAGCAGGCAGCGCCCGCAATCGACCTCGTGCAGCGCCTGCCAGCGGGCGGCTATTTCGTGGCGCGGGCCAAGGTCAGCCACAAGGCCGTCCACAACGGCCATGCCGGCGTTTTCAAGGATGCGTCGTTCTTTGTCCTGAGTGACCACAAGGTCTGCATAAACAAGTGTCTGGCAGGGGCGCATGGCAACTCCTGTGCGGCGTTTGCGAAAAATATTCTGTAGCCTCCCCGGCGGCGGGATGCAAGCGGCAGGGATGCCGCTGTGGCGCGCTGTCCGTCATGGCGGCGCATTGGCGGAACCACGCTGTGCCGGGGCTTTTGCCCTTGTCTTGCGGACGCTTATGCGCATGTGGAAAGACATCTTGTGGCTGCAGGCCGTTTTACCGCGTCTGACGCGGCGGAAAGGCTTGCAAGATTGAGCGCCAGCGTATATAGAAATTCGCTGGTATTGTGCGCAAACCGGCACAAGGACGGCTTTGGGGGCCGCCCCCGGTGTGCGTGAAGTTCTCTGGCATATGACTTAGCCACACCTTTGGAGGTGCGTTTTGTTCGAATCCGTAGCCTACGCCATGGGTACGCCCCAGGCCGGAGGCGCCCCCGCCGGCGGCGCCGACATGCTGATGCAGTTCCTTCCCCTCATCGTGATGTTCGTCATCTTCTGGTTTCTGCTTATCCGTCCGCAGCAGAAGAGGGCCAAGGCTCACAAGCTCATGCTTTCTGAACTGAAGCGTGGCGATCACGTTCTCACTTCGAGCGGACTTATCGGGCGCATTCTTGAAATCGACGACGAGCAGGTGCTTCTCGAATGCGGCGAAGCCAAGCTGCGCGTCACGCGCGGCGCCATTGGCGGCCTTGTGCCCAGCAAGGGCGACAGCAAGTAGCAGCCCAGGTTTTTTTGGCATGTGCGGCCCGTGAGCTGGCCTGAAAGAGGCCGGCTCAGGGGCTTTTGCCCATGAACCGGCAGTGTCCGGCATGCCTGAATTGTGTTTTTTATCGGGAAGTGGCATCGGCCCTTTCCTTCGACTGGACGCGGCCGCCGTGTTCCGCGTATCATTCCGCCGCCGTGGGCGTTCGCCCTGCCCCGGCCTGCAAGGCTCCGGGCGTGCTGTGCCCGCCAAGGGCATGCTATGCTTTAAATCTGTTGTCTGGAAGGTGAACGATGGGTCTGCGCTGGCGCCTGATCTTGGCTTCGTTGGTATTTCTTGTTTCTCTTGTGTACGCGCTGCCGAGCGTGCCCGTTATCGGGCCTGCTCTGGAGCGCGTTTTGCCGTCCAGCAAGATCAACCTTGGTCTTGACCTCAAGGGTGGCATACACCTGACTCTGGGCGTGGACGTAGCCAAGGCCGTGAGCAATTCCCTGGCTCTGGCCGGGCA
Source organism: uncultured bacterium (assembly GCA_905214305.1). Lineage (GTDB taxonomy): Bacteria > Desulfobacterota > Desulfovibrionia > Desulfovibrionales > Desulfovibrionaceae > Desulfovibrio. Next base: position 15,975 of record CAJMLK010000027.1, on the reverse strand, counting down.
GGATTTGCGCCGCATGGCCCAGGATGAAAAGGTTATTGTTTTGCGGCCCCGCGTCGTGGGCGGCACAAACCTTGAATTCATTCTGCCCCGCGCTGAAAACGAGAGCAAGCTGCGCGAGATTCTTGCCCGCCATTTCCCCCAGCTCAACGTAGCTCAGCCCCAGGAGGGCGAAGGCGGCCAGTTGCGCTATGTGGCCCACTTTACCCCTGTTGAGGTAAAGCGGCTTGAAGACATGGCCCTTGATCAGGCTCTGCGCACCATCCGCAACCGTATTGACCAGTTCGGCGTGGCCGAGCCGGACATTCGCAAGCAGGCCGGCAACCGCATTCAGGTGCAGCTGCCCGGCATCTCCGACCCGCGTCGCGCAGTGCAGATCATCGGTCAGACCGCGCACCTGGAATTTCATCTGGTTCGAGAAGATGTGGACCCCGGCAAAGCCGTGCTGCCCCCCGGCGTTGTGGTTTTGCCCATGCTTGAAAAAAATCCCGGTCAGTCGGCAGCCGAAGGCCGCATTGCCGTTGAAAAAGACGCCATGCTCACCGGCGAGGACGTGGCCGACGCCCGCCCCGCCTTTGACCACATGAACCAGTCCTATGTGACCATGAGCTTCAACGCACGCGGGGCGCGCATTTTTGAGCGCGTAACCGGCGAAAGCGTTGGGCGGCGCATGGCGATCGTGCTGGACGGCAAGGTGTATTCCGCGCCGGTCATCCGCGAGCGCATCGGCGGCGGCAAGGCCAGTATTTCCGGCAACTTTACCACTGCCGAAGCTCAGGACCTGGCAATTGTGCTGCGGGCAGGCTCGCTGCCTGCGCCTGTTTCCGTGCTTGAAGAGCGCAGCGTCGGCCCCTCCCTTGGGCAGGAAGCCATTGACAGCGGCATCAGGGCAGCTCTGGTGGGCGCAGCCGCCGTTATCCTTTTCATCGGCGTGTATTACGGCGTCAGCGGTCTCATTGCTGACCTCATGCTGTGTTTCACCATGCTTATCGTCATGGCCGGCATGGGAGCGTTTGGCGCAACCCTGACCCTGCCGGGCATTGCGGGCATAGTGCTGACCATCGGCATGGCGGTGGACGCCAACGTGCTTATTTACGAACGAATACGCGAAGAGCTGCGGCTGGGGCTTACGCCACTGGCGGCAGTGCGCGCGGGTTTTGACCGTGCAATGGTTTCCATTACGGACGCCAACCTGACCTCCATTATTGTCACGGTCATTCTGTACCAGTTTGGCACAGGCCCCATCAGAGGCTTTGCGGTAACCCTGGGGCTGGGCATTGTTGCCTCCATGTTTACGGCCATCTTCGTTTCGCGGGCCATTTTTGAAGAATGGGCGCGCCATTGCGGTCCCAAGGGCCTGAGCATATAGCGCGCCGGGAGGCTGTCATGAGTTTTACCTTTATCAAGCACGATACAAATATCGACTTCATAGGCAAACGCTACTGGGTTTACGGAATTTCCGTACTCCTTGTTCTTGTCGGCATTATTTCGGCCATCTGGGGCAACGGCCTCAAGATGGGCATCGACTTTGCCGGTGGCGTTATCGTTCAGGTGCAGTTTCAGGAGCCTGTTGCCGATGAAGCCCTGAAAAAGGGGCTGGATATTCCGGCTCTGCCCGGCATCAGCACACAGCGCTTCGGTGAGGGCGGCCGGGATTACCTGCTGCGCTTCAGCAGCGCTGAAAACGCCGATGCCACACACTTGCGCACGTCGGTCATTGACGCACTGACGGCGACCTTTCCCGGCAATGCCGCCGAAATCGTGCGCCTTGAAATTGTCGGACCCAAGGTGGGCGCTGACCTGACCAACAAGGCCCTGAGCGCGCTGTATTACGCCATTCTGCTGATTGCGGTCTACATTTCAGGCCGTTTTGAGCAGCGCTGGATGGCGGGCGCCATCATGGCAGGGGCCTTGTGGGGAGGCATCTATCTCGCCGGGCTTACCGGGCTGAGCATGGGCTGGCTTGTGCTGGTGGCCCTGAGCATAACGGTGCTTGTCTGCTTTGTGTTGCGGCTCAACTTTGCCCTGGGGGCAGTGGTGGGCCTTGTGCACGACGTAGCCATCACCGTGGGCCTGCTATCGCTGCTGGACGTGGAAATCGACCTTAACGTCATGGCGGCCCTGATGACACTGGTGGGCTTTTCGCTCAACGACACCATCATCATCTATGACCGCTTGCGCGAAAATCTGCGGGCCACGCCGGAACTGGACATGGCCCATCTTATCAACAAGAGCGTCAACCAGACGCTTTCGCGCACCATCCTGACCAGCGGCACGACATTCCTGTCCACCCTTGCGCTTTACCTGCTTGGCGGCGGCGTCATTCATGACTTTGCGCTGACCATGCTTATCGGCGTGGTAGTGGGTACGGCTTCTTCCATCTACGTGTCGTCCGCCATCCTGCTGGGCCTTGGCAACACGGACTTTTACGTGCGCCTGGTGCAGAAGAAGGATACCTACGAGCGGCCGGGAGAGCACGGCGTGGTCTAGCGGCCATATGATACGTACCAAAGCTCTGGCCCCCGCATGAAGATGCGGGGGCTTTTTGCATGAAAAATCCACGGAGCGGAAAGTGCTGTGGGGATGATGAATCCAGATGCGTTCCGGCCACTGGTTGCGGCGGAAGGCGCGGAGAAAACAGAAAAGGCCGCAATTGCTTGCGGCCTTTATAATCAGGCAGATGTCCTGCCCTGCAACTGGACTACCAGCGGCGGGGGGCGGGACGGCGTTCTTCGGCCTTGTTCACGCGAAGAGCGCGACCGCCAAAGTCCATGCCGTTAAGAGCAGAGATGGCGTTCTGCGCGTCGTCGTCTTCCATTTCCACAAAGCCGAAGCCGCGGGCGCGGCCGGTTTCGCGGTCAGAGATCAGTTTGACGGAAAGGGGATCACCGTGAGCGGAAAAAAGATCGCGCACAGCGTCTTCGGTGGCGGACCAGGGCAGATTGCCGACATAGATGGAAGTAGCCATTTAGAGACTCCGTATTGTGTTCTGGGTGCAGACTTTCCGCTTGAAGCCTTACACCCGTGTAAAGTCTCTGGCAAAAAAAATACTGGACCCAATAAGTGAACAGACTCTACGAAGGGTATTGGGGCATGTCAAGCGAAACACGCAGGAAAACGGGGAAAAGCATAAGGATAATGCATCGCGACAGCAAAAAGGGCCAAAACCTGCCCCATTCCACGCCGCTTTTGGCGGTGGCATGGGCTGCTCTTCGCCAGTGGCCTCTTTGTATATGTCATCCCGCACGTTACGATGTGCCATTATGGTTTGACGGCTTCTATGGAAAGGCTCACCACGTAGTCCGCCAGGTTTTCTCCCTGTGGAAGAAGCGCCGCGATTTCAGCATAAAGAGGGTCGTTCCAATCCCGCATGCTTTGCACATAGCCCGGATTTGGCACGAGTTTCATGTCGGAGAACCCGGCCTGCCTGAGCAGGGCGGCGCTGCTGTCTACCAGAATGGCCCCCGCAACGCAGCCTACCAGTGCGGCCGCCAGCGCGCGGATACTGTCGGGCAACGGCTTGAGCAGCGCCAGATCGGAAACTGCCGTCTTGCCGCCCGGCTTGAGCACGCGAAAGATTTCGCGCCACACCTGAGCCTTGTCAGGCGAAAGATTAATGACACAGTTGGATAAAACCACGTCCACACTGTTGTCTGCCACGGGCAGATGCTCGATTTCTCCCAGCCGAAATTCCACATTGTTCAGGCCGGTGACCTCGCGGTAGGAGGCGACGTTTTTCCGCGCTTTGGCGAGCATTTCCGGCGTCATGTCCACACCGATGACTCGACCTGCTGCCTTGACGCGCTCCCCGGCCTGAAAAACGTCAAAACCGCCGCCGCAGCCCAGATCAAGCACTGTCTGGCCCTGCTGCAATGCTGCCAGAGCAACCGGATTGCCGCATGAAAGGCCCATGTTGGCTCCTTGAGGGAGCCGCTCAAGGGTATTGGCGTCATAGCCGAGTGATTGCGCCAGCCGGGCGGGGTCAGCCTGTCCGCTGCGGCGGCCGGAGCAGCACGAGCGCTGCTCCCCGGAGGCTATGGCCGCGTAGCCTGCGCGAACTGTTTCGGTAATGTCCTGTCTGGTGGTCTTGTTGTCGGTGTTTTTCATGACACATCCTCAATATTTCAATATTTCAAGTATTATTGAATCTATGGCGTGCAGTCTTCATGTTCAGGGTGCAGCAGGGTTCTCAACCCGGTGCTGTCGTTCTGTGCCAGAGCAGTTAACGAATGAAATGAGTTAACTGCTCTGCAAGGATTTTCTTGAAAATCCTTGCCACGAAATGCGAGAAGGCAGGCTTTTGCCTGCCGTAAGCGAGCATTTCAAGTGTTAAATGCTCTAGTCGTTCCACCCCGGAAGAACTGCGGGTGAAACAGCGCTTTGTGCGCGGTAGCGTCGGCATTGCTCCGGCTGGCCGGCACAGCACTCGGAAGTGAGATAGGCGATGGTGTCGAGCATAAGAGGGATGTTGGCCCGGTAACGCAGAAAGCGCCCTTCTTTTTCCACACTGATCAGGCCGGAGTGCAACAAGCCTTTCAGATGAAAGGAGAGGTTTGTTCCGGGCACTTGCAGGATTTTTGCAATCTCACCGGCTACCAGACCCCCGGGCGCGGACTTTACCAACAGCCTGAAAAGGTCCAGACGTACTTCTGACGACAGGGCTTCAAATATGCTGCTGGCGTGTGCTGTTTCCATAGAATGATATTTCAACTTTTATTGAACTGTGTCAATATAATTTTATACCTGTTTATTTACAGCATGTTATGGATGTGCTTGCAGCGCTGGTCTGGCTGTGTTCAGCGAAGCCGACCGGGCCGCAATGCCCGTCGCGGGCGAACGAGCATGGCAGCCACCACGGCGGCTGCCAGAGCTGTCATGAAAGCCCCCGCCATATCCAGAGGATAGTGCACACCTGCAAATATCCGTGCCCAGGCGGTCATGAGCCCCAGCAGCAGGATGATCAGGGAAAAAAGGCGCGTACCCTGCTGAAAGAGCAGGGGCAGGGCCAGTGAAAACACAAAGGTGGCGTGAAAGCTGGGAAAGGAAGATGTGGGGGCATGATCGATCAGCATGCGCCCGAGACCTATAACAAAGGGGCGCGGGTTGTAATGGAACTTGCGGATGCAGTAGGCCGTGCCCATCGCCAGCACCACTGTCAGCAGCAGGCGGCCCGCCAGCACGCCGCGCTGCTTTTGCACAAGCAGGGCAACGAGAGCAAGAACAGCAGCAAGGCCGATGGGCCATTCCGCCAGAACGCGGGCGGCCCAGATGCCGAAAGAAGATGCCGTGTCACCGGCGTTCAGGGCCAGAAAAAGCTGATGGTTTAAAGATTCCATGATTGTTCTGCAAGGTTTGTTGCGGGTTGGAGCAGGGCATGGGCGGCTTGAACAGCGGGGTTTGCTCACTGTGTGCGCCCATTGCTGCGAAAACACTGACCGGGGCAGGAACGCCCGGGCTGGCGAGAAGTTTGCGGCAGGCCCAAAAAGGCAGAAGGGGGCATGCATCCACGAAAAACGCACACGGATTCATGCGGCAGGCCAGCCGTGTGGGCCGCAAGAACAGGGACTTCCTGTAACTGCAAAGCCCGTCAAAGTCTTGCGGACAGTGACGGGCTTTACTGATTTCTTGGTGGGCCCACCAGGATTCGAACCTGGGACAGGCCGGTTATGAGCCGGAGGCTCTACCAACTGAGCTATAGGCCCCAAGGAGGAGGACTATAGCCATAAGTTGTTTGGCGGTCAAGCCGGAGATGCCCGGCCTGCCATTTTCGCCTGCTGTTTTACGCGCGGTACTGCGCGTGCACGGGCAGGCGTTTTCCGTCGCTGCTTACATGGCGTTGCCGGTTTCCAGCAGCGCAATCTGCTCATCAATGGCTTTTTGCAGCTGGTTGGGCAGGCCCATGATGTCCACATTAAGAAAGCCGCGCACAATGGTGGATGCTGCTTCATCTTCATCCAGACCGCGCGCCATGAGGTATTCTATTTCTTCCTGGGCGATTTTGCCCACGGCAGCCTCATGCGACAGCTCCACGCCGTCCTGATTGCTGTCCAGTTCCGGGATGGCGTGTATGCGCCCACCGCCCAGAATAAGGCCCTTGCATTCCAGATGTCCTCTGGCGGGAGCGGCGGACGCGCCTATGAAGCCACGGTTGATGATGGTTCCGCCGGTGGTCAGGGTGCGCGAGACGATTTCGCCGCGCGTGTCGGGCGCATTGAGTTCAATGCGGTTGCCGCAGTCCACGTAGGAGCCTTCAGGCGTGACAATGACGGAATTGAAGCGCGCCACAGCACCGCTGCCCTGCAGCTTCATGGTCGGGTACATTTGCAGGTCGGCCACGGGCTTGAGCAGAATGTAGTTGTTCTGAAACTCTCCCCCGGCTTCCACAATGCCCGCGGAGCGGGGGCGCACCGTGGTGCTCGTTCCCCAGTTATGAATCATGGTAAAGGTGAGCTTGCCGCCTTTTTCCACATAGTATTCGGTAATGCCCAGATGGGCCGTATCGTTGGCGTCGTGTGCCGTGGCGCAGCCGCCCAGAATGTGCAGTTCGGCCCCTTCTTCCACCACCACAATATTATGAATGCTCTGGCCCGCGCCGTGCCCCTTGATGAACATGCACGACTGCACGGGCTGGGTGATCTTGGCCCCTTTTCGGGCGCGCACAAAGTAGCCGCCGTTGCAATGCTCGCGCGTGAGGCGGGTGAACTCGTCCTTTTCAGGATCAAGCAGCTTCCAGTAGTACTGGGGCAGGCCGTCGAATTTTTTAAGGGCCTCGCGGATGTCCATCAGGTCAAGCCCTTCATGGCTTGTGCGGCAGTGAACCCCGGCGTGATTGAGCTGCATGAATGCGCCGCTCACGGCATGATCGTTCACGTCAATGCCCGCAAGTACAAGGCGTTCCCTGTCCGCGGCGGGCAGGCTGGCGAGGTTTTCTATGGGGGCTGCGGCTTCGTTGCCGCTGAAGCTGTACCGGGAAAGATTGACTGTGCTCATTTGAGGGGGGCCTCCACAATTTTGCCAAACATGTCGCCGGACAGGCAGCGCAGACATTCCTGATAGCCGTGATTGGCGATATGGTCGAGAATTTCGCGCGGCCCGGCTTCACAGCAGAGTTTGCCGTTATACATGACCTGCCCCCGGTGGGCGTTGACATATTCAAGAATATGCCCGGTGTGGGTAATGATAAGGCCGCTGGTGGAGCGCGCTTTTTCGCGTTGCCGCAGGGTGGCGCAACATCGTTCGGGCAGGCCGTCCAGCAGGCTGCGCACGGTTTTGCCCACAAGGGCCATATTTTCAAGGTCTACGCCGGATTCCGGCTCGTCAAAAAGCAGAAGATCAGGCTGCTGGGCCATGAGCTGCAGCAGTTCGGAGCGCTTGATCTCGCCACCGGAAAAGCCCGCATTGACATCGCGGTTCAGAAACTGGTCAAAATGCACCCTGCGGGCCATTTCTTCCACGTCCAGAGGGCGTCCGCGCCCGCACAGCTCCACAAGCTTGCCCGTGGGCAGACCGTGGATGGTGGGCGGCCGCTGAAAAGACATGCCAATGCCAAGGCGCGCCCGTTCATACATGGGCGCATGGGTGATATCTTTCCCCTTGAAGATGATCTGCCCGCGGGTGACGGTGTATCCCGAAACGCCCATAAGCGTCATGAGCAGGGTGGTTTTTCCCGAACCGTTAGGCCCGAAGAGGATGAACGTTTCGCCGGGCTTGACGTGCAGGTCTATGCCCTTGAGCACGGGCGTGCCCTTGACCTCCACATGAAGGTTACGGATTTCAAGCATTATTGTCTCCGGTTTCACCAAGATATTCCATCACATCGTAATGTACATGGTCCAGAATGTGGGTCAGCCTGGAGACGCACTCGTCCCCCACGGCCTTGCTCAGAAGGTCAACGATAAAGGCGGCTCTTTTGGCATTGACCAGGGCGTCGTATCCCGGGTCCGCGCTATAGGGTATGGCGCTGATGCTTTCGCTGAAGTTTTGCAGCATTTCCGGGTCAAGGTTCTTGATGGGCTGGGCTTCGTCATCAATATGGGCGATGCCATCGCGCAGTTCGAGCATGACCGGTTTGCCGTGCATGTAGGCGATGCACACTTTCATGGTAGTCCCCTTGGTTTTACAGATGCCGCATAGTGGCAAACTTGGCTGCCCGTGTCCAGAGGAAGGGCGCACTGGCATGACAGACACATGGCGGCTCTTGCGATCACGCCCGGCACTGGCTACCATGTGCAAAGATGTAATGGAGGTATCCATGTTCGTGATTACCGGTGGAGCGGGCTTTTTGGGCAGCGCTCTTTTATGGCAGCTCAACTGCATGAATATTGAAGATGTGGTGATTGTGGACAATCTTGCGCGGAGCGAAAAATGGCGCAATCTCGTCAAGCGGCGCTACGTGGACTATATGCACAGGGACCGTTTTTACGAGCTTGTGCAGCGCGATGCCCTGCCCTGGAAGGTCAGCGGCGTGGTTCACCTTGGAGCCTGCTCGTCCACCACGGAAAAGGATGCGGATTTTCTGATGGAAAACAATTTCCATTACAGCCGCGACCTGTGCCGGTATGCGCTGGACAAGGGCGCCCGTTTTATCAATGCCAGTTCCGCCGCAACCTACGGCGACGGTTCGCTGGGCTTCAGTGATGACGAGCATCTTGTGCCGCATTTACGGCCCCTGAACATGTATGGCTACTCCAAACAGCTTTTTGACCTCTGGCTGCTGCGCGAGGGCTTGCAGACCCAGGTAGCCAGCCTGAAGTTTTTCAATGTTTACGGCCCCAATGAATATCACAAGGGCGACATGCAGAGCGTGGCCGCCAAGGCTCACCGGCAGATCGGTCAGGAAGGGCAGCTGCGGCTTTTCAGCTCTGATCGCCCGGATGTGGAAGACGGGGAACAGAAGCGTGACTTTGTTTACGTCAAGGACTGCACGGCCCTGATGGCCTGGCTGCTGGAGCGTAATGATGTCTGCGGCATCCACAATGTGGGTACAGGAACGGCGCGCAGCTTCAATGACCTTGCGCGGGCCGTGTTTGCTGCCCTGAACCGGCCATGCCGCATCGAGTATGTGGACATGCCCGACAGTCTGCGCGGACGCTATCAGCACTACACGCAGGCCGACATGGACTGGCTCGGGCGGGCGGATTGCCCTCTGGCCTTTACGTCGCTTGAAGAAGGCGTGGCCGACTACGTGAAGGGCTATCTGGATACGGAAGACCCCTATCTGTAGAACCGGCAGTCGTGGGCGTGAAATTGTGGGGCTGGCTGTGCCCCTTTGGGGCGGTCTGTCTTCGGGGCGGACGGCTCTGGGGTGCGCCTGTCCGGGGATACGCTGCCCCTGCGGCTGAAAACGGATGCGGCCCTGTGCGGATTTTTGAAAAATCCGCACAGGGCCGCTGAAGCATTATGCCAAATCCTGATCTTCCGCCTCAGCCTGCGCGGCGGCGTCTTCCTGTCCGGCGGCTTCGTCCAGTCCCAGACGGGCCAGACGCGCGGCCTCCTGTTTGCGTTCGCGCGTGCCGAGGGGCTTGCGCGACTCAAAGTCCTGATTGCGTTCCTGCTGGCGGGCAAAGACCAGAAAGCCCGTATGGGCGTTCATGCGGTCTTCGGGGCGCAGACGGTCAGCCACCGGCTTCCACTGGCGGATGAGTATCTCGCAGACCTCCACATCGGCAAAGGGGCCGCGTTCAAGGCCCAGCAAAAGCTTGCTCACCTGATCCACCGTGGGCAGCAAAAAGCCGAAGCTCGCGCCGGGGCGCACGGCCGCAACTGCATGGTCGAGGTATTCCCAGGGCGTGCGCACGTCCAGAAAAAGCGCGTCCGCACCGGTAACGGCAAAGCCTTCGGCCACGTCCCTGTGGTGCAGCTCCACATTCTGGCCTACGCCAGCCCATTCGAGGTTGCGGCGGGCCAGCGCCATAAATTCTTCGCGGGCCTCGTGGCTGACTACGCGCCCCGTGGGGCCGCAGAACCATGAAAGGCCCGTTGTCAGACCGCCGGAGCCGCAGCCCGCCTCAATGATGGTGCGGCCCGGCCCGGCCCCGAGGCGCAGGCAGATATAGGCGATATCCTTGGGGTAGATGATCTGCGTCTGGCGCTTGAGCGTCTTGAGGCGGTCATAAAGGGTGGCTTCCATGACCTGTATGGGCACTTGCTGGTTGGTGTAGATCACGCTGCCGAAATCGCAGCGGGCCACATCAGCGGCCGGTAAGGCGCCGTCATTGCTGTGCCAGTCCTGACCTTCGGTCAGCTTTTTGGTGTAGCGGCGGCCCTTGGGGGTCACATAGACAACAAGAGAACCGTAGGGAATCATGAATTTCCTTTGTGTTGCGGCGTTGGCGCGCGGTATCGGGCATCATGAGGGGGCCGTGCGGCCCCCTCTGTAAAAACACGTCTCCGGCCTGCGCCGGGCCAGTTTGTTCCTGACATGGCAAGCTTTCAACCGCGCAGGCTGAAAGCAAGTTACTCCAGACAGTGTCGTCACGAGATGAATTTCCTTGGTATATCAAGGAGAACGAGCCTTTTACGCAGGGAGTGTACTCTTATGGTACTCGACCGGAATAAAAAGCGAAGTTCGACACAGAGATACCGGGAAAGGCGCTCGTGACGACACTGTCTAAAGTGAAATCCGGCTGACGACCCCGTGGACGGAATGCAGCGGCAGCTTATAGAACTGCACAAAAGGCGGAGCAAGCTTTTTGATGACCGCATAGACCTTCCACACGATGGAGCGGGTGAATATATCCTCAACGCCGTAAAATATGGCGCGCGGCTTGATGCCCATCTGCTCCATCAGCCCGTCAATGTCTATATACTCCATATACCCGGCAGTAACGGTAAATACCTGTATTCCCGCCACCGGCGCATCCTCGAAATGGCATTCCAGACCTTGCGGCTCATATGTGCGCGAAATGCTGAGCATGACGTTGCGTTCATAAATGATGCCGTTGTCAAACATGGTTCGGCAAATATATGGCGATATGCTGTCCAGACTGCGCAGAAAAAAGATGGCCGTCCCCTTGATGGTATGCCCCTGCCTTTTCTGCTCAGTGAATTTTTCCATAAAAACGTCTTGCGGCATGGGCTGCATGCGCTGATACACAGCCTTCTGTCCCTGCGTGTAAATGAGGATGATCCCCAGCGGTATCATGGCAATGACCAGCGACCAGTACCCCCCGTGCGGCAGCTTGTAAAAGTTCGCCACCAGATAGATCACATCCAGAACGCAGATGGCCGCTGCCGTGGCGCACAGCCAGGGGCGATTTTTCAGGTGGAATATCCAGACCATGAGAATGCCCGTGATGGTCATGGTTCCAGTAACGGCCAGTCCGTAGGCAGCGGCGAGCCTGTGCGACTCCTTGAAGCCCATGATGACCAGCACCACGGCAATGAACAGGGCCCAGTTTACAGAACCGATGTATATCTGCGAGTGCATTTCCTTCGAGGTATAGTCCACCTTGAAAAGAGGCATGATATGCGTTGCCATGCTCTGGTACATGATGGAAAAGATGCCGCTGATAAGCGACTGGGACGCAATGATGGTCGCCAGAAGGCTCAACACCAGAAACGGGGCGTACAGCCACCGTGCCTGACTGTGAACCATCTCGAACAGGACGTTGTTCGCGCTGGGATTATGGACAAGAAAGGCCGTCTGCCCCATATAGCAGAGCAAAAGCGCGGTAAAGACCATGCCCCAGGCCACCAGAATGGGCTTGCGGCCCATATGCCCCATGTCGGCATACAGGGCTTCGCCCCCGGTAGCGCACAGGATGACCTCTGACAGCACAAAAAAGCCCGCCAGACCGTTACGCAGCATGAAATCGATGCCGTACCAGGGATTAATGGCCTTGAGCACCGCCGGAAACTGGCTGAGCGCCACAAGACCGGAACAGGCCAGAACCCCGAACCACACGGCCATGACCGGGCCAAAAAAGGCCGAAAGCCTGCTGCTGCCGTTTTTTTGAATGGAAAAAAGAAATACGGCCACAAGCAGGGCCAGAGCTACCAGCGCACTTTGCGGCACGTCTTCAAGGCCCGGCAGCAGCACCAGCCCCTCCACCGCCGAAAGGATGGTAATGGCGGGCGTAATGACGCCATCGCCCACAAGCAGCGAAACGCCGATAAATGCCAGCACCGAGGCCACGCCTATTTTTTTTCCGGACTGCAGCATGGGCCGCAGGATGGAAAGGAGCACAATGGTTCCCCCCTCTCCGGCCTTGCTCAGGCTCATCGCCAGCCATGCATACTCAACTGTGACAAGCAGCAGCAGTGTCCATATGATCAGTGAAAGAATGCCGATAAAGTTGGCTTCGGTTCTTTCCGTCATCATGAAAATGACTGCCAGTGTGTATATGGGACTTGTGCCGATGTCGCCAAAAACAAGGCCCAGAGATTTTATGACGCTGGCAGGGGATACTTTTTGCGAATCCATATGTCTCCATCGGAAACCGTTTCAGACAGGCCCGTTCCTGCAGGGTTGCGGAACGGCAGGGTGCAAGAAAATGCATTGAAAACCGGGGCGGCCGCGTGACAAAAAGCCCAGTGCAAAAGCGGCAAAACCGGCGGTGCGGCAAGAGAATATCCGGAAGCCGTTTCGAGCAGAACGGACACTATAGCAGAGAAAGCCTGCTGGCAATGCCCTGCCCGACAGCCCGGCCTGACAGATCGGCACGGCAGATCGGCACGGCAGATCGGCAGGCGGCATCACAAGCCCGCCGGGCAAAAGCATTGCTGCGTTGCGCATGCTCTGCCCGTGCGCGGGGCCAGAGCAGTTAACGAATGAAATGAGTTAACTGCTCTGCAAGGATTTTCTTGAAAATCCTTGCCACGAAATGCGAGGAGGCAGGCTTTTGCCTGCCGTAAACGAGCATTTCAAGTGTTAAATGCTCTGGAGGCCCGGATGCAGGCCCGGGCACGGGCCATGCCGAGGCCCGTCAGCCTGACGCGGGCGCGCCGTGCCCTTGGAGCAAAGCTTCCATGTAGGCTTTCAAGACAACGGCGTTATTGCAGTCCTGATCTTTTGCGGCATACAGAAACACAACCGTGCTGTGCTCCGCCAGAATCTCGCGCAGTTCGGCAAGCGGCGCTTCGGCGGCGTCCAGCTCCGCAGTGTAGCGCCTCTCAAACTCTTTCCATTTTGCCCTGTCATGAGCAAACCAGTGGCGCAGATCATTGGAAGGGGCAATGTCCTTCAGCCACACATCCCAGCTGGCTGCGGCTCTGGCAATGCCTCGCGGCCAGATGCGGTCGACCAGAATGCGCGCATCGGCATGGGGCAGGTCGTGATCATACACGCGGTGCAGAATGATCTTCATCATGAGCCTCCTTTTTGAAACCGGAACGGCCGCGGCAGGCACGGCCCCACGGAAAACGGCGGGCAGCCCTGCGTGGCCGCATGCGCGGCCCTAGCCGTCCACCGGAGTCTGACTGCGGCCTATCCGCACAGCGCACAGGCTGACCAGAATGGTCAGGAAAAAGAACGCCGCACCCGCATAGCCCGTCATCCCAAGGCCCAGCCTGTTGAACACCAGGCTGCCGATAAACGCACCGCTGCCAATACCCACGTTGAAAATGCCGGAATAGATTGATGTGGCGATATCAGCGGAATGTGCGGCAAGCTCAAGTATCCTGCTCTGGAACAGCAGGCCCAGCACCGCCATGCTGCCGCCCCACACGACGCACAGAGGCACGATGAGCAGCAGACGGTCAATGGACACATTAAGCGCCAGCAGGCAGATAAAAATGGTCACCAGCGGCACGGTAAAGACAAGCTTTGATCCGCTGCCCGCCAGACGCGTGGCGAATATGCTGCCCGCAATGCCGGACAGGCCCATGATCAGCAGGAATACGGGCACGGCCCCTTCCGTGAAGCCGCCCGTCTGAATGAGCAGAGGGGCCAGATAGGTATACGCCACAAAGTGCCCCGTAACGACGAGCATGGTCTGTAGATAGATCAGTGCAAGCTCCTTGTTGCGGAACAGGGCGGGCACGCTTTTGAACGATCCCGTGTCCTTGGATTCAAGCGTCGGCAACAGCCGCCACAAAATCAGCGCGATGCAAAAGGCCACGCCCCCAATGATCAGAAACGCCGTTCTCCAGCCGAAATGCTGCCCGATGACAGTGCTGAGCGGAACCCCGAGCACCGTTGCCAGTGAACCACCCACAATGATGATGGCAAGCCCCTTGGCCTTCAAGGCCGGGGGCGTCACACGCACCACAATGGGGCTTGCTATGGACCAGAACACGGCATGGGCGTTTGCCACGCATATGCGCGCTACCATCAGCGTGGCAAAGTTGAAGGCAAACGCCGAAAGCACATGCCCCGCAATGAAAATGGCGAAAAGCCAAAGCAGCAGCTTGCGCCGCTCAAAGCGGGCCGTAAGGGCCGTCAGGGGCAGGGACAGCAGCGCCACAACCCAGGCGTACACGGCCACGAGCAGGCCGGTAAAGGCTTCTGTTTCGCCAAGGTCGGCGGCAATTTCCGGCAGCAGGCCGATGGGCAGAATTTCAGTGGTAACAAAAATAAAGGCGGCCAGGGCAAGCGTAAAAACAGGAACCCAGAGACGCCTTCCCTCTGGAGTTTTGATGGTGGTCATAGTCAGTCCTTATATCAGTCTCATGCCCTTGTGGCGGGCAAAATAACGAGGTGCGCCATACTCCCGCCCCATGCAAAATGCAACGGGCGCAGCCGGTCTTTTCCCTGTTTCTGCACAACAATGAGCCAGGTCTATTGAAACGCCATCCGTAAAGGCCGCCTTATGCAACGGCCGGAAGGCACAAGAAGGATTGGTACAACAAGAGAGGCGGCAGCGCGGCAGTCCTGCGATTATGACAGAACAGCAGCGCCAGATGACAGATGAGGCTCGCGCCCGGCCCGGCGGCCAGGATCAGCAGACGAACAGGCCAGCGCTTTGAATCTATCTTAAAAATGCCATAAATCAAGCCGTCACACATCCGGGGCATACGCACCGCAACTTGCCCCGCTGCCGTGCAAGCAGCGGGCATCGGCACTGGGCGTACCGCCCCCGCTGCCCGCAAAGAATGCCGCCCGAAGGCAGTCACAACCACGCGCTATCAAAAAGCTTTTCCACGCCATTCACCCCGCATCGCCGACATGCCTTACCTCTCGTGCCCTGTTGTTCGGCACGAGAACAGGCAATCGCCACAGGATGAAAACGGCTGCTGCCACCAGAAAAACGAACCATCTTGCGCGCCGCCTCTAATTAAAATGCATAAATATCCGTTTCAGTATTTATAAAATACCATATTCTTTTTCATGACTTTTTCACCAACAGGCTCAACCAGATCCGGAGCGCGCGTTATGACGATAAAAAATGCCACATCCTGTATAAATCTGGCTACCATCGCCGCCATTCTTTTTGTTTGCGGCACACTGGTTCTTTATGTGCGATCAAACCAGCGCGTGGAAGAAGTGATGGAAAACAAGGCCATTGTGGTCACCCTTGGCGATGAACTGCGCCAAAGCTCCATAAGTCTGACAAGAAACGTGCGCATGTATGCTGTTACCGGCGATAAAAAGTATGAAGATGCCTACAATGCCGTTCTGGACGAACGCTCTGGCAAGATTGCGCGCTTCAGCAACAGGAGCCTTTTTGCCAATGAAAAACACAACCTCCTTGAATTGCTGGCGCGATACAGGGCAAATGCTCAGGAAATGGCTTATGTTACCGATGCCAACACCCTTTCAAACAATCTTGTGCCGCTTGAAGTGGAGGCCATGCACCTCGTCAAGGGCCTTTATAAAGACGCTGGCGGCCAGTATACCGTCACGGGCATGCCGGATCGGGAGCGCGCCATAAGCCTTGTTTACGGCAAGGAGTACGAAAACCTTGCCAAACCGATCATGGACAGGATGGACGCCTTTGTGGCCGCCCTTGAGCAACGGACACGGCAGGAAGTTGCCGCCGCCATGACCGGCCCCGGTTTTTTGTACCAGGCTAAAAGTTAGTGGCAAGCGCTTTGCGG
>CAJMLK010000026.1 GCA_905214305.1 uncultured bacterium | reverse complement strand
CAAAACTCACACTGACTGACGGCTACAAAATGTGCGAAAAATTCTGGACACTACCTTTCGTGGCAAGGATTTTCAAGAAAGTTCTTGCAGAGCAGTCAACTCATTTCATTCGTTACTGCTCTAAAACTTCTATTGTGGCCTTGATGGTTCAATCCGGCAGGCACGAACCGTTCCTTGCTCGCTGACATGCCGGACTGAACCGGAAAATGGGAGCGCATGGGACGCAAAAGGCATGAGTGAGGAGCGGTGTTGGCGGAGGAAACATGAAGAAGACAGCAATGATCTTGTGGCGTCGGATGCGGTCAGGACGGGCCGGGAAAGAATCCGGCTCTGTGAGGGCAGTAAAGGCAAGAATCGGGAGATTGTGGTTGGCACTGGCCCTGTGCCTTGGCCTTGGCCTTGCCCTCTGCCTTGGCGCTTGCGCGCCGCGCGAACATCGGCCCCTGACATTTGAAGAACAGCAGGACCTTGAAGCCTACAGGCAGTGCAAACGCGAAGCCACATCGATGAATCCTGAATGGCGGGGCGACACGAGCTACTTTCCGTGGCGGGCCTACTTTGACATGTGCATGCGGCGTATGGGCGTGAGCAATGAGCGGATGCGGCATATGCGCATCTGGATGTAGCGCGTTTTTGGCCTGTCATTCTGCCCGAAAATCGAGTTCGGCTGAATAGAGAGCAAGTCTGCACTCTCGCGTAACGTCAGGGCATGTGAGCTTTTTTCAAAGATCACATGCCCTGGTCATGCAAAAGTTCTAGAGGGCGGGAACGTGGAGGGAGACCCTTTTGAAAAAGGGTCCCGCTGCCGCAAAGTATTCCAACCCATTCAACCTTCTCAGTCCTAGTCCTCGCCCACCTTGAGCGCAGCCAGAAATGCCTCCTGCGGCAGTTCCACGTTGCCCATGCGCTTCATGCGGCGTTTGCCTTCTTTCTGCTTTTCCAGCAGTTTGCGCTTACGGCTGATGTCGCCGCCGTAGCATTTGGCGGTCACGTCCTTGCGGAAGGCAGTGACAGTTTCGCGGGCAATGATTTTCTGGCCGATGGCTGCCTGAATGGCAACCTGGAAAAGCTGACGCGGGATGGTGCGCTTGAGCTTGAGGGCCAGCCCCCGCCCGTAGGTATAGGCGCGGTCGCGGTGAACGATGACAGCCAGAGCGTCTACGGGTTCGCCGTTAAGCATGATGTCCAGACGCACCAGATCGGAAGCGCGGTAGTCCAGCGGATGATAATCCATTGAAGCGTACCCGCGCGTGGCGGACTTGAGCCGGTCAAAGAAGTCGTAAACAATTTCGGCAAAGGGCAGTTCGTAGGTAACCACCACGCGATTGGCTGCAAGATAGTGCAGATTTTTTTGCGTGCCGCGCTTTTCTTCGCAAAGCTTCATGACGTTGCCCACGTATTCGTTGGGCACATGGATATCCATGCTCACGTACGGCTCGTAAAGGGTATCAATCTTTGTGGGGTCGGGCAGGTGGCTGGGGTTGTCGATCTCCAGCGTCTTGCCGTCCATTGTTTCCACTTTGTAGACCACGGAAGGCGCGGTGGCGATAAGCCCCACCTCAAACTCACGTTCCAGTCGCTCCTGAATGATTTCCATATGCAGGAGGCCCAAAAAGCCGCAACGGAAGCCAAAGCCGAGAGCCTGCGATGTTTCCGGCTCGTAGGAAAAGGCGGCGTCGTTGAGCTGAAGTTTTTCCAGAGCAGCCTTGAGGTTTTCATAATCATCAGATTCAGTGGGATAAAGCCCACAGAAAACCATGGCCTTTACTTCCTTGAAGCCGGGAACTGCCGTAGCGGCCGGGCGGCTGGCCAGAGTAATGGTGTCGCCTACGCGGGCATCGCCCAGTTCCTTGATGGAACCGCAGAGAAAACCCACTTCGCCGGCGAAAAGTTCTTTAACGTCCGTTGGTTCGGGCGAAAAAACGCCCAGGCGCAGCACTTCGTATTCCTTGCCGGTGCTCATGAGGCGCACAGTGTCACCCTTGCGCACGCTGCCGTCCATAATGCGGAAAAGCACCACAACGCCCTGATAGCTGTCGTACCATGAGTCAAAGATAAGCGCCTTGAGCGGAGCTGACCTGTCCCCTTTGGGGGCAGGCAGATGGTGCACGATGGCTTCCAGCACGGCGTCCACGCCCATGCCGGTTTTGGCGGACACGGGGAGAGCCTGTGAGCAGTCGAGGCCGATGCTTTCTTCGATTTCAGCCTTGACGCGGTCAACCTCGGCACTGGGCAGGTCGATCTTGTTGAGCACGGGGATGACTTCGTGGTCGTGATCCAGAGCCAGATAAACGTTTGCCAGTGTCTGTGCTTCCACGCCCTGGGTAGCGTCCACCACAAGAAGCGCGCCTTCGCAGGCAGCCAGCGAGCGCGAGACTTCATAGTTGAAGTCCACGTGGCCGGGGGTGTCGATGAGATTCAGCTCATATTCCTGACCATCGGCGGCGATATAGGGAATGCGCACGGTCTGGGCCTTGATGGTAATGCCGCGCTCGCGCTCGAGGTCCATTCTGTCAAGATATTGCTGCCGCGCGTCACGCTGGCTAACCACCTGGGTAAGCTCAAGAATGCGGTCGGCCAGGGTTGATTTGCCGTGGTCGATATGGGCAATAATGCAGAAATTGCGTATATTTTCTTGCTTTACCATGTGTTTTCCTGCGTAAAATCTGGTTGCGTAGCAGCATTGTATAGCTAAGATTTGTCATGAAGTCCATGCAAAGGCCAGCGGTTTCCCGGCGTGTCCCCCACAGGCAGGGGGAAAGCATCGGGTCTGCGGGGGAGGCTACGGAGGCTGCGGAGGCTACGGGGGATGCGGGGGCTGTGTGAAAATGCTCTGGTTGTGGATAGGAACCATGAGTCATATGCCTCGGCGGGCAGGGTTGTTTGGGGGTGGGCTGGTCAAGGCCGTCTGTTCCCGCGGGAGCGGGCCTGAGCGGCGCGGAACGAAAAAGGCCGCGTGGCGCTTGCGCACCTCGCGGCCTCGTAGGCTGAACAATTGAGCATGTGTCGCATGAAATGCCTGCCTGCGGCGGACAGAAGCCTGCCTGCTTGCATTTCGCGGCAGGAATTTTCAGGAAAATCCCTGCATCGCAGTAACTCATTTCATTCGTAAACTGTTCCAGCGGTCAGCGCAGCTGGGCCATTTGCAGGCGGACCAAAGCCCGGTGCAAGGCCGCTTCGGCGCGGGCTACATCGGTCTGCTCGGCATGGTCGGCAATGCGCTTTTCAGCGCGTTCCTTGGCGGCCATGGCTCTTGCGGTGTCTATATCCTGCGCCATTTCGGCGGATTCGGCCAATACGGTCAGTACATCATTATTCACGTCGGCAAAGCCGCCGGAGATAAAAACATGCCCTTCCTTGCCATCCGGCGTCTTGTAACGCAGGCCACCAGCCTTGAGAGCGGAGAGCAGGGAGACGTGCTTGGGCAGCACGCCGAATTCGCCTTCAATTCCGGGGCAGACGGCCATTTCAACTTCGCCGCTGACTACGGTTTTGTCCGGCGTCACCACTTCCAGTTGCAGTGTGCCCATAGGTACTCCTTCGCTCCTGTATGCCAGCTATGGCTGTCATGCGGCCGTGCCGCGTGGCTGGCCGCATGACAGGCGTTGCGGTCAACGCTCTTAGTTTTCTTCCTGCAGCTTGCGCTGCTCGTACTTGGCCACGGCCTGTTCGATACCGCCCAGCATGTAGAAGTCGCCTTCCGCCATGTGGTCATACGCGCCGTCCAGAATGCCCTTGAAGCCCTTGATGGTGTCTTCAAGGTTCACATACTGGCCGGGAGTGCCGGTAAAGGTTTCGGCCACGTGGAAGGGCTGGGACAGGAAGCGCTGGATGCGGCGCGCGCGCGCCACGGTGAGCTTGTCTTCGTCCGACAGTTCGTCCATGCCGAGAATGGCGATGATGTCCTGCAGTTCTTTGTACTTCTGCAGCACCATCTGCACACGCCGGGCCACCGCGTAGTGTTCTTCGCCAACCACGTCAGGGGCGAGAATGCGCGAGGTGGAGTCCAGCGGGTCCACGGCAGGGTAGATGCCCAGTTCCGCGATCTGACGGGAAAGCACGAGCGTTCCGTCAAGGTGCGAGAACGTGGTGGCCGGGGCCGGGTCAGTCAAGTCGTCAGCGGGCACGTAAACGGCCTGCACAGACGTGATGGAGCCGGTATTGGTAGACGTGATGCGTTCCTGCAACGAACCAAGGTCCGTGCCAAGGGTGGGCTGATAGCCCACGGCCGAAGGCATGCGGCCCAGAAGGGCGGACACTTCGGAACCGGCCTGGGTAAAGCGGAAGATGTTGTCGATGAAGAGGAGCACGTCCTGATGCTCTTCATCACGGAAGTATTCCGCGCAGGCCAGAGCGGTAAGGGCCACGCGCGCACGCGCTCCCGGAGGCTCGTTCATCTGGCCGTACACAAGGGTGGCGCGTTCCAGAACGCCCGCATCCTTGAGTTCGTGATACAGGTCGTTACCTTCACGGGTGCGTTCGCCCACGCCCGCGAAGACCGAAGAACCGCCGTGCTGCTTGGCGATGTTGTTGATCATCTCCATCAGAATAACGGTCTTGCCCACGCCTGCGCCGCCGAAGAGGCCCATTTTGCCGCCCTTGGGAAAGGGCACAAGCAGGTCCACAACCTTGATGCCGGTTTCCAGCAGTTCGACCTTGGTGTTCTGGTCGGTAAAGGCCGGAGCCGGGCGGTGAATGGGATAGTATTTTTCAGCGTTAATGGGGCCCAGTTCGTCCACGGGGCGGCCGATAACGTTGAGAATACGGCCCACGGAGGGTTTGCCCACAGGCACCATGATGGGCTGGCCGGTGTCAACCGCGTCCATGCCGCGCACCAGACCTTCGGTGGCGTCCATTGCGATGGTGCGTACAACGTTGTCGCCCAGATGCTGTGCAACTTCACAGATCAGTTCCGGGGCGTCGGTGTTGTTCGGGTTTTTGATCTCCAGGGCGGTGAAGATATTCGGCAGGTTGCCGTCGCTGAACTCAACGTCCACGACAGCGCCGATAACCTGGACGATTTTACCGATGTTTTTGCTCATTAGTTGGCTCCTTAACCCTTCAGCGCTTCAGCGCCGCCGACGATGTCGATGAGTTCGCTGGTGATGGAAGCCTGCCGCGTCTTGTTATAGAGCAGGGTCAGCATGTTGATCATTTCGTTACAGTTGCGCGTGGCGTTGTCCATGGCGGCCATGCGGGCCGCATGCTCGCTGGCCGAAGTGTCCAGCATGCCACGGTAGAGCTGTACTTTGACGTAGCGGGGCAGAAGCTCCGCCAACAGCTTTTCTTCCTGCGGTTCGTATACGTATTCGCAGCGCGGTTCTCCGGCTTCTTCGGCGATTTCCTCAGCCTCAGGCGTTTTGAGGGGCAGAAGGCAGAGCTTGCGCGGGGGCTGCTGCCCCATTGACACAAACTCGCCGTAGAT
This sequence comes from uncultured bacterium, assembly GCA_905214305.1. Classification (GTDB taxonomy): domain Bacteria; phylum Desulfobacterota; class Desulfovibrionia; order Desulfovibrionales; family Desulfovibrionaceae; genus Desulfovibrio. The sequence goes on along the minus strand of CAJMLK010000026.1, from coordinate 30,427 downwards.
CAGCCACACTTCGTCAAGGGCAAACGTTTCGTAGCCGTGAATTACTTCCTTGGCTATGGAGTTCGCCAGGGCAAAATCTATGCTGCCCATGCGGTCAGCGTAGGCTTGCATGATCTTGTAGCCGCATGATTTTACGGCGTCGCGACCTTTTTTGCCCATGCAGACAAAGCTTACCTCAAGACCTTCCGCGGTTTTCTCCCGGGCCAGCTTGAGCGCAGCGGCAATGATATTGCCGTTGAAGCTCCCGCAAAGGCCGCGGTCCGAGGTCACCAGCACAATGGCGCAATGCTTCTTTTCCTCATGCTCGGCCAGCAGGGGGTGGGCAGTGCCCTCCACCTTGCTCGACAGTTCGGCGAGCACGTCGCGGTATTTGGCCGCGTACGGTCTGAAGCGCTCGATGCGGGCCTGGGCGCCGCGCAGTTTCGCCGAGGCCACCATATTCATGGCCTTGGTGATCTGCTTGGTCTTACCGACCCCCACGATCTTCATTTTTACGTCTTTGAGTGAAGGCATGCTTTTCTCCCGGATATTGGGGGCCCCTAGGCCGTCCAGCCCTGCTTGAAGGCGGCAATAGCCTCGGTAAGCGCTTTTTCCACAGCCTCGTCAATGACTTTCTTTTCTTTAATGGCGTCCAGCACGTCCTTCCTGGTGTCGCGCAGGAAGGTAAGCAGGGCGGCTTCAAAACGGCGGATGTCTTCCACCGGCACGTCATCCATATGGCCGCGCGTGGCAGCGTAGATGGAGGCGACCTGTTCATTGGAAGGCATGGGCTGGTACTGGGGCTGCTTGAGCAGTTCCACCAGACGCGCGCCACGGTCGAGCTTGGCCTTGGTTCCCTTGTCGAGGTCCGAGCCGAACTGGGCAAAGGCTGCCAGTTCGCGGTACTGGGCAAGGTCCAGACGCATGGTCCCCGCCACCTGCTTCATGGCCTTGATCTGGGCCGCGCCACCCACGCGGGATACGGAAAGACCCACGTTGATGGCCGGGCGCACACCGGCGTTGAAGAGGTTGGGCTCAAGGTACACCTGACCGTCCGTGATGGAGATCACGTTGGTGGGGATGTACGCAGACACGTCGCCGGCCTGGGTTTCAATGATGGGCAGAGCCGTCAGAGAACCCGCGCCCAGGCTGTCGTTTACCTTGGCCGCGCGTTCGAGCAGGCGCGAGTGCAGGTAGAAGACGTCGCCGGGGAATGCTTCACGTCCCGGAGGACGACGGAGCAGCAGGGACATCTGGCGATAGGCCACGGCCTGCTTGGAAAGGTCATCATAGATGATGAGGGCGTGCTTGCCGCTGTCGCGGTAGTATTCCGCCATGGTGCAGCCCGTGTAGGCCGAGATGTACTGCAACGGCGCGGGATCGGACGCGGTGGCGGAAATGATGGTGGTGTACTCGAGCGCGCCGTAGCGACGCAGCGTGTCAGCCACCAGTGCCACCGAAGATTTCTTCTGGCCGATAGCCACGTAGAAGCAGTGGATGCCCGTTTCTTTCTGCGCCAGGATGGCGTCGATGCAAACGGCGGTTTTGCCGGTCTGGCGGTCGCCGATGATCAGTTCACGCTGACCTCGGCCAATAGGTGTCATGGCGTCAATGGCTTTCAGGCCCGTGGGCATGGGTTCATGCACGCTTTTGCGGGCAATGATGCCGGGAGCCTTGATTTCCACCGGGCGCACTTCTGCGGCATCGATGGGGCCGAGGCCGTCGATGGGCTCACCCAGGGGGTTGAGCACGCGGCCCATAACGCCGTCGCCAACGGGCACGGAGAAGATCTTGCCGGTACGCTTGACCGGGTCGCCTTCCTTGATGCCCACATCCGAACCGAGCAGAGCGACACCCACGTTGTCCTCTTCGAGGTTGAGCACCATGCCCATGACACCGCCGGGGAATTCCAGCAGTTCCATCGACATGGCGTTCTGCACGCCGTAGACGCGGGCGATGCCGTCACCGACGTAAAGCACGGTGCCGGTTTCGCTCATTTCTACGCGCTGCTCGTAGTTCTGGATTTGATCCTCAATGATCTTGCTTATCTCTTCCGCTTTGATCTGCATGTGCTATTCACCCCTCTTGAAAGTCTCCCGAAGGATACCCAATTGCGCGCGCAGACTTGCGTCCAGCACCCGGTCACCCATTTTGAGCACCATCCCCCCCAGTATGTCCTTGTCGACGGCAAAGGTGAGCTCAAGGGCCGTGCCGGTTTTCTTTTCCAGCGCTTCTTTGAGCTTGGCCTTTTTGTCGGCAGAAAGTTTTACTGCGGTGACGAGTTCGCCCCGGACAATGCCCTTGGCTTCGTCAAGCAGCTTGCCATACCAGGCGGAAATTTCGCGCAGAAAGGCGAGCCTTTCTTTGTCTGCCAGCAAAAAGCAGAAGCTGCGCATCGTCTGGTCGGCCTTGAGCTTGCCCAGCAGTTTGTCAAGAACCGCCTTTTTTTCTTCCACGCCGATCACGGGACTTTTAAGGGTCATGTCAAGTCCGGGCGCGGCGGCAAGCGCATCGCCGAGAGCGGCAAGGCATTCACCGCGCGCGCTCAGGGCGTTGTCCCCATCCTTCTTGCCCAACGCAAAGATGGCGTTGGCGTACCTGCGTGCAACCACGGTGTCGATCAATGGAGCACCACCTTTTTAAGGGAGTTGGCGATAAGCGTGTCGTGGGCCTCGGCGTTGAGCTTGCTGCTCAGGGCCTTTTCGGCGGCGTCCACGATTTCGTCGGCAATGACGGCGCGCACTTCGGCAAGAACCGTGCGGCCTTCATTTTCAGCGGTCATGCGCGCCTGCTCCACAATTTGCGCCGCCTGACGGTGCGCCTCATCCACAATGCCCGCCTTCAGGCTTTCGGCCTGCTTGCGGCTTTCGGCCAGAATGGCTTCGCGCTCTTCGTTGAGGCGGGCAATGCGCGACTCAACTGCGGCCAACTGTTCTCTGGCCCTGGCGCGGCGTTCTTCCAGACTGTCCAGTGCTCCCCCGATGGTCTCGCGGCGATTCTTGAAGAAACGCTTGGCAAGCCCGCCGACAAAGTACCAGAGGATGCCCGCAAAGATCACGAAGTTGAGCACGCGCCAGCCGAAGTCGCCCCAGCGCGGCGCCTCATGCCCTTCGGAAGCGAACGCTCCCACAGGCATGAGAACAATCGCGGCAAAGGCTAGAACGAGCGGCAGGATATAACCCGCGTGTTTCCATTTGCTCAAAGCCCACCCCCTCTGTTCGAGAATATGCAATAGCGTAGACTGTGCCTAAAGAAACCGAATCGCCCGGGGGCGTTCGGCAGGTACCGAAAAAGCGCGGAAAACTAGCCCTTGATGAGCTTGGCGGCCAGGCGCGACGAAAAATCGCTCACCTGATTGCGCAGATCGTCAAGGGTCTTGGCGGCCTGTTCCCGCAGTGCTTCGCGGGTTTCGGCAATAATGTCGCGGGCGCTTTTCTGAGCTTCGCCCACAAGGGTCTGCTGCTGCTCGAGCCCTGCGGCGCGGCCTTCCTCACGGGTGAGGCCGGCGTCCTGACGGGCGCGGGTCAGTTCAGCCTCGTAGGCGGTCAGGCGTTCAGCGGCCTGATACTCAAAGGACTCGGCTTCTTCGGCCATGCCGTCCATGATGCCGTTGCGCTTTTTGATGATATCGCGGATGGGGCGGATAAGGAGGATGTTGAGCACATAGATGGCGATCAGAAAGTTCACCAGCTGAAAGGCCATTGTGATGTTAAGGTCCAGCATGCCGCATCCTCCCGAATGATGACGGATTGAAGGAATGAAAAAAACATTAAGCCCTTGCAACATATCTGCTTGGGCATGTTCTGTCAAAGGGTATTGGTGACAAATTTCGCAAACTCCAGAAATTTTTTTAAAATAATCAACAAAAACAGACTGTTGAAAAACAGGCCAATATGGCCCTCTGGCGCGTTTGCCGGTGTGGGCAGAGCCGTTGAACATGGGCTGCAAGGCCGGAACAGCCAATGAAAAACGCCCGGAAAGGCGCTTTTCACCGTTCGGGCGCATGGCTGCTCATGAAAGAAAACACTTGCGTTAAATAGCAATATAAATCAACCTGATTGGTTGATCAGACAAGTATCCACTGCCCCTGGCAAAAGCCCCGAGAACCAAGCCAGTCCGCGGCCTCCTCGGCCGCCCCGTGCGCCGTGAGCGCGTTGAGTACCCGGCAGGCGTCGGGACCGGGCAGGGCATTTCGCCCGCGCACGGGAATGCCCGCCACCACGTTGCCGATCTTTTTCGGGTCTATGTCAATGTATGCCGCCGGGCGTATTCCCAGCTTCCAGAGCGGGGCGAGGCGTCTGCGCGCCATGCGGCCGCCGCCCACGACCCAGACCACGGGATGAAAAGGATTGTGCCGTTCAAGGTGGCGGGCCAGCCAGAACGCGCGCAGTCTGTCGCAGGCGTCGGCGGCATAGCGGCTGTCGGCTCTGGTGGCGCGGGTGGGCGCGTCGTTCCAGATGAGCAGCTCGTGCGGCAGCTTTTCCATACGTGCGCCCATGTGCAGCCAGCGCAGCCACAGTTCCCAGTCTTCCGCAAAATCGCCGTCCGCGTAAGCGCCCCATTTTTCGACAGCTTCACGCCGAAACATGACACAAGGGTGGCAGACGGGCGTGTCTCTGAAGCGCCCGTGGCTGATTTGCTCATGGGTGCGCAGGCTGTTCTGCCAGTCCACAAAGCAGGCAAAACCGTGCGCAAGGCGACGGTCGCCGCCAAAAACCGCCAGCCCTGCCGAAAGATCAAGCTCCGGATTGTTCCACAGGTGGGCTGCCTGTAATGCCAGACGCTGTGGATGCGCGGTGTCGTCGGCGTCCATGCGGGCGATCAGGCTGCCGCGCGCCGCCGCAAGCCCGGCATTGAGCGCCGGGGCAATGCCCCCGTGCTCCACATGCAGAATGCGCAATCGCCCCTGTGCGAGGGGGTTGAGGGCCAGTTGACGCAGCAGGGCGGCAGTGCCGTCGGTGGAGCCGTCGTCAACGGCGAGGATTTCAAAGGGCGGCAGGGGGGCGTCCTTTGCCGGGCATTGCCTGAACAGGCTGTTCAGGGCTGCTTCAAGGGTGCGGGAGGCGTTGTAAGCGGGCAGAAGAACCGTGATCAGCGGCAGGGACGGGGCTGAAGGCTCCGGGCGAAAGCTATTCACTGTCGGGATCTCGGCCTGCCTGCCCTGACTGGCCCGCTTCATCTGATTGGCGCGGCTTGTCCGGGGCGCCGGATGCGACCGGCTGGGCATGTTCGCTCAGCAGGGCTGCAACAAGCGCGCAGATGCGCCCGGGTGCAAGCGCCGCATCCAGAGAATGGTGGGCAGTCTGTTCGTAAAGGGGGAGGCGTTCTTGCAGAACCTGAGCGACCTCATCAGCGATGGAGGTTCCGGTGAGCGAGGGTCTTTGTGACGTAAGGGGATTGCCCGTCAGGCGTGCGACCAGTGCTTCCGCTGAGGCTGACAGATAGAGGACGCGGCCCTGCTCGCGCATGAAGGCGCGGTTTTGCGCGTCCAGCACCATGCCGCCACCGGTGGCGATAACGGCTCCGGCGGACTGGTGCTGCTGTGCAAGCTGGCGCAGAGCCTCGCTTTCCCGGCGGCGAAAGCCGGGCCAGCCTTCTGCTGCGACAATCTGGGCCACGGTGCTGCCCGTCTTGCTGTGGAGATAGTGATCCGTATCCGCAAAAGGCAGACCAAGGCGTCGGGCCAGAGCACGCCCTACGGTGGTTTTGCCGCAGGCTCTGGGCCCCACGAGAAAGATGAGCGGCATGGGTTATCCTGAGGGCTGTGCGCCCTTTGGCGCAGTGAGAAAAATCGGCCCGCCTGCGGGCACGCTCCAGCTGTCAGGGCGAAGGGCGTTACTGACAAAGGCAGCCAGAGCCTTGTACCCTTGAAAAGTGTTAAATGCTCTAATAAACCACGCTGTACGACATGACCTCGGGGCGGTGGAAGAAAAACTCTACCCGCCGGTTCATGGCGCGGCTCTGTTCGTCAATGCCCGGCTTGAGCGGACGGGTATCACCGTAACTGACGGCGCGCATGCGGGTGGCCTTGATGCCGTGCTGCGCCAGATAGTTGACCATGGCGGCGGCGCGCGCGCCGGATAGCTCCCAGGCGGAGCTGAAGGGCGGAGCCGCCTCGGCGGAGTCCGCGTGCCCACGCACAACCAGATAGAGGTTGTATTCCTCCATCAGCTTGAGCACGGATGAAAGAACCCTGTCCCCCTCGGGCAGCAGTTCTACCGTGCCGTGCTTGAACATGATGTCGGAGTTGACCCGCAACTGCACGCCCACGTCGTCGGCGCTGATGCCCGAAGCGCTCTGGGGAACCGCGTCGGCCATGAGAAGCTGCTTGATCTTTTGGGCAATGGCGTAGTGAGATTTTTCCACTTCGCTGATCTTGATGTCCCGCGTGTCTATCTTGTCTGTATTCTGGATAAAGGGGTTGTTGGAGACGGGCGATGTGGAGCTGGAGTCAAAGTTGCGGTCGCCGCTGAAATATGCGGCGAGGCCCGCCCGGGTTTCCGGGGGAACCATGCTGAGCACCCAGAGCAGAAGAAAGAAGGCCATCATGGCCGTAACAAAGTCGGCGTAAGCGACTTTCCATGCGCCGCCCATAAAGCAGACTCCTCAGGTTTATGCCGTGTCCGACGAGGGCCGCCGGATATGCCGCGCTGCGCGTGCAGCCTGCGGCATAAAGATGCAGTGCGCAGGCTGCCGAAAAACATGCTGACCGGTTTGCGCCAATGGCTGTTTTGTCCCGATGACCGGTTTGTCCCGACGGCTGGTTTGCCTAGCCGCTCTTCAGCTTGTCTTCCATTTCCGCAAAGCTGGGGCGGAAAGGATAGGGGATGGCCCTGCGCCCGTATTCCACGGCAATAAGGGGGGTGGAACCACGAATGGCGGCCGCCACGGCCTCCTTGACGGAATGATAGTAAAAATGCTCTTCGGCCACGTAGTTTTCAAGCTTTGAGCCCATGGGGCCAAACAGGCCGTAGCAGCAGAGAATACCGAAGAACGTGCCCACGAGGGCCGCGCCGATGTAGTGGCCGAGCACTTCGGGCGGCTCGTTGATTTTGCCCATGGCAAGCACAACGCCGAGAACGCAGGCGACGATACCCATGCCCGGCAGTGATTCGGCCATGTGCGACACGGCATGCGCGGGCAGGATGCCTTCTTCGCGCATGGTGGTGATGTCCACATCCATGAGGCTGTCAATGTCTGCGGGGTCGCCGGTGGTCAGGTAGACCCGCAGGGTGTCGCCAATGAAGTTGACGATCTTGGTATCTTTGGAAATGTTGGGATATTTGCTGAAAATGGGGCTGGACTCCGGTTTTTCCACATCGCTTTCAATACTGATGACGCCTTCGCGGTGCATCTTGGAAAAAAGCGCGTAGAGCAGGGCCAGGGTTTCCAGATAGCGGCCCTTGCTTGAACCGGGGTCGGCAAACAGGTGCTTCAGGCTTTTGAGAATAAGCCCGAAAGTATACTTGGTTTGCGAACCGAAAAAAGCTCCCAGTCCGCAGCCAAGGATAATAATGAATTCCGCAGGTTGGAAAAGTATGCCCCATTCACCGTGGGCTAGGGTGTAACCCGTGAACACCGAACCCGCGACGATGGCTAGACCAATTAATAAATACATAGTGCCGCCTGTAGGCTCAATTCATCCTGTGTCGTTTTTTCACCTGCCGTGCCGGGGAAAACCGTACCCCGGAAAACTGCCGCAGGCCGCGTCACAGGCTGATAGCTCTGCTCAGCGGACATGCCGGACGGGCCACAAGCCCTGCAGCGGCGCAAGACGTTCTTGCGCGAATCCGGGCCGTAAAACGGCCCTCTTGACTTCTTAACGCCCGCCTGACCAAAAGCTTTAGCCTGTCAGGCGGAAAAGGCAAGTTTTGCCCAAAGCCGCCGCGCCACTTTCCGGCCTTGCGGGCAACGCCGTCTGGCGTGTCGAGGCGGGAAGGCATTTCACCGCACGACATGCGCGGTAAAACGCCCGTGGTTCCGGTTCTTGCGGCGTACTTGCCCAAGGGTACTCCAGACGCGCGTTCACCGCAACATCAGGCGGACCGCAAGATTGTCCTTCGGGCAGCCTCGGGCAGTCTCGGGCAGCGACGCACTGTTCATCTTCTTGAGGCCGGGGCACACAGCCCGTGCTGCCGGAAATGCGGACATTCCGGCAGCAGACGGGGCGTTACCGCCCGAAAAGACCCCGGATGAGATCACCTGCGCCGCGCATGTCATCCTGCCGCTGCGGATCTGAATCGTTCTTTTTGCTTTTGCCCTGCAAGATGGCGGGCAGTTTGCTGGCAACGTCCAGAGCAAAGCGCGGGTCCGCATAATACGCGATATTGTCAAATGGCCCGCGAATGATAAGCGGTATGGTCATGCCCAATGTTTCCACGTTGATGGTCGCGTCCAGATTCCGGCGCGGCAGGCTGATTACGCCCCGTCCACGTGCGCTGAGGCCCTGTGCGCCCGCGCTGACGGGGTTGGCGGTGATTTCGCCGCTCCGTGCCGTGAAGGGGATGCGCACAACGTCGATGGTTTCGGGCACGCGCCCCTGAAGCCCGGGGATATTTCCGGGCAGTGTGGGCATGGATTCCATGTGCATCTGGCGCACTTCAAGCTGTCCTTTTCCGGAAAGGCTGTTTTGCATGGCGGTGGCGCTTTTTCCGGCAAAGGTCAGGTCGGCATCAAGCCGCGCCATGCCGTTCAGGGGCCGCCCCTTGCCGAGGCTTTCCAGCAGGTTGCCCAGGTTGACCTCCGAGGCCGTGCCCTTGATGGCGTAAGCGGGATTGGCGGTGTCAGCCAGACGGGCGGCTCCGGTGGCGTGTATTTTGCCGCCGCTGCCAAGAACGCCGTTGAGGGCCGTAATGGTGTAGTTGCCCCGCAGGCCCTGCGCCGCCAGCTGGAGGTCACGCACCTGAAGTTTTTCCAGATTCAGGCGTGCCAGACTCAGGCGGATATTGAGGTCCGGCATGGGCGTTTTGCCCGCAGCGCTGTTTTTTGCCGCTGTTGTTCCGCTTGCGGGTGCTGCGCCAGTGCTGCCGCCCTTTTCGGCAGTGTCGGGCAGGGGCAGATAATTATCCAGATTGATGGCGCTGAGCTGAACATCCGCCGTTATGGACAGGGGTTTGCCGGGTTCAAGCCCCAGACGGAACTGCCCGCGCATGGTGATGTCGTCCACGCGGGCGTGGATGTCAGAAAGGTTGAGGCTGTTGTTGCCGTACGCCATCCGGGCCTTGAGGTTCAGCCCGTCCGTGACGCCCTGTGCCACGGGTTTGAGCGACACCCCGGCCAGAGCGGCAAGCTTGCGGGGGGAGCCGTCTATCTCGGCATTGCCGGTGAACGCCGGGGGGTTGAAAGCGGCCTCACCCTGAAGGCCCAGACGCGCCTGAGGCGTGGCGAGCCAGCCCTTGTCCACGCGCATGCGCAGGCTGTTCAGATCAAGGCTGCCTTCAATGTTGAGTTGCAGGGGGCCAGCCTCTTTGGGCAGCGGGCCTGAAAGCGGATTGAATGTCAGGGAGGTCTGGCGCAGGGCAAGGGCGGGCGCGACGTAGCGGAGCTTGGCCGAAAGGGCCAGATTGCCGGCGATGTGCCCGTCTGTTTCTGGAGCGTCGCCAAGAGCGATGGTGAAATCGCATTTGACGGTGGTTTCCTGACCTGGACGCAGGTTTTCCGCTGAAAGGTTCAGGTCGCTGATCCTGATGTCCTGCCCCTGGGCGTCAATGACATTCAGGGCGCCCTGACGAATGACCAGACGCTTGAGTTCGACGGGCGGGGCGGTATCGCGGGGGGCTGCGCCCGTTTTTACACTTTGGGCGGGGTTTGCATCTGTTTTTTCGCTATTGCTGCCCGCAACGGTGCTTTTTTCAGGGGGCGCGGCGTCAGCGGTTTTTTTGTCGCCTGTGGCGCTGCGCATGTTTTGCCGGACGGTAACCGAAGGGTTGTCCAGTCGCAGTTCACGCAGGACCACCGTGCCGGACAGCAGCGGCATGAACTCCAGTTCGGCCATGCCCCCCTTGACGGAGACGGCAAGGCTTTCGTCCTGTTCCGGCTGCCCCCACCGGGCCGCACCAAAGCTGACCCCGGGCGGGAAAAAAGAGAGTTTGGGCGAACTTTCAAATACAAGGGGCTTGCCTGTGGCCCCGGCTGTGGCGTCGGCGATCTGCCTGACCACAAAGTCCGTGTCCATCCGGCTGAGCAAGACGGCCAGGGTAGCCGTGACTGCCAGCAAGATGCCCACAGTCCAGAGCAGAAAGCGTTTCATAGGTCAATATCTCCAGAGTGTTCCGGTTCACCGCGCATGTCGGCTGCTGCCGCGCATGTCGTCCTGCGCCGCCTCGTGGGGGGGCGTGGGGCGTGACCGCTCCTGTTTTTCTTCTGTCTTTATACGAAATGGGCAGCCGCTGTGCAAGTTCGTTCCCGCAGGCGCTGCGCGCGGCGCTGGCGTATCTTGCCCGGAATGGCTCTTGGGCGTATGAAGAGGCATGTCTTCTTTGCACTTTTCACATCAGGCCGGGTTCGAACCGTCCGGCACGTCGCCCCCGGTGCGCTCCATGCGTGGTCCGGAGGGGCTGCCCCCGGCCATCATGTTGCAGGGAACCTGCTCCAATGCGGGCAAAAGCCTGCTCACGGCGGCCCTGTGCCGCCTGCTGGCACGGCGAGGGCTTAAGGTCGTGCCTTTCAAGGCGCAGAATATGGCCCTCAACTCCTTTGTCACCCATGACGGCAAGGAGATGGGCCGCGCCCAGGCGCTTCAGGCTGTTGCCTGTGGCCTGCCCGCGGACGTACGCATGAATCCGGTTCTGCTCAAGCCCACGTCCCACACCGGATCGCAGGTCATTGTGCTGGGCGAGCCTGTGGGGCAGATGCGCATAGGGGCCTACCTGCGCTACAAGCCTGAGGCCTGGAAGGCCGTACGCCGTGCCTACCGCAGCCTGTCGGCCGGAGCGGACGTGGTGGTGCTTGAGGGCGCCGGCAGCCCGGCGGAAATCAATCTCAAGGCTCACGACATCGTCAACATGCGCATGGCCCGCTACGCGCGCGCGCATGTGGCTCTTGTGGCGGATATCGACAGGGGCGGCGCGTTTGCGGCTCTGGCAGGAACCATGACACTGCTGACCCGTGCTGAAAGGGCGCGGGTGGCGGGGTTTATTCTCAACAAGTTTCGTGGCGATCCGAGCCTGCTGGACCCTGCCCTGCACATGATTGCCAAACGCACGGGCAAACCTTTTTGGGGCGTCATACCCATGCTGGAAAATCTGCGCCTGCCCGAAGAAGATTCCGTGAGCTTCAAGCTGGGCATCACACCGGGTCTGGGCCTGGGAGGAGCAGAGGCCGCGTCCGCGGACGTGCTGGATGTGGTGGTGCCGGATCTGCCGCACATCAGCAATGTTACGGACCTTGACGCCCTGCGTCAGGAACCCGCCCTGCGGGTGCGCATTGTGCGCCGGGCCGAGGACTGGGGGCAGCCCCATGCCGTGATTCTGCCCGGCAGCCGCAACACCGTGGCGGATTTGCGATTTTTGCGGGCCACGGGGCTGGCGGAGGCCATTGTTCAGTTTGCCCGTGCCGCCATGAAGCGGCAGTGCGGCGTGCTGACCGGCATATGCGGTGGGCTGCAAATGCTCGGCCGTGTCATCGCGGACCCTCTTGGCCTTGAAGAAGGCGGGCAGGAGCCGGGCCTTGACCTGCTGCCTCTGGCAACCCGGCTGGAAGCAGAAAAGCAGCTGCTCCGCGCAGGCGGGCAGGCCTGCCGGTGTCTGACCACGGACATGCAGGGCGGGGACGCCGGCTGCGCTGCCGGGCTGCTGGCTCCCGCGCAGGAAGTGGCCGGGTACGAGATTCATCACGGCCGCAGCCAGCCTCTTGCCGGGCCGGGCCGGGATGCTGACGGAGCGGCCCTGCGCGTGGTGATGGCCGACACGGCGGGTCGGCCCCTGGGCTGGGGCCTGTGCGATGGAGCGGGCCGGGCGCGGATATGGGGCAGCTATCTGCACGGGCTTTTTGATGCTGACGACTTCAGACACGCCTTTTTGGGCGCGCTCCGGCAGGACGCCGGTCTGCCGCCTCTTGCGGGAACGCCCTACAGCCTTGGGCCGGAGCTGGATCGTCTGGCCGACACTGTGGAAAAGTCTCTCGACATGCAGGCCATTTACGGCCTGCTTGGCCTGTGTTAGGGTTCATTCCCAAGTAATCGCCTGCTGCAGAAAGTCCTTTTCTTCCGGTGCAGCAAGGGAAACAGGCAGGTCGCCTGTGCCTGCGGCCCGGCACATGTCGGCCGCCATGCCCCGCCCGGCGAAACAGTATTTTTGCGCGTCAATGGTTACAGCCCCGGCAGTGCGGCCTTGCTCCGGAAATGCTTCCGGGCGCTGCGCGCCGGAACCGGCCGCTTGCCCCTCACCCTCTTGAGCCGCACTGCCGTTGCGCCCGCAGGCCGAGCTGCGGGAACGCCCCGGATTCGGGAATACAAGGCATGAGTATAAGAGCGCTTATAAAAACCTCCAATATGGCGCAACTGTGCCTGGTTCTTCTGCTCAGCCTGTGTACGGGCTGGCTTGGCCGCAGTCTGTATGAGATCAACGGCCTTCTGCGCAACTATCACCATCTTGAAAGCCTGCTGGCGGAAATAGGCGGCGTTTCGCGCGAAAATTACCGCGCGGCCCTTGATTACATCAGCACCGGCGACACATTTCATCTGGAACGCTGGCGGCATCTGCTGCGGATTGAACGGGGTGAGACGCCGCGCCCGTCCTCGGCTCAGATCGCGCCCGGCGAGCGACGTTCGCTGGTTTCGCTCATTGACGGGCTGGGGGTGACCGGCAGTGTGCAGGTTCAGGTGCAGTCCATTCTGGCCCAGCTTGTTTTGCTGGAATCCATGACGGAAACCGCAGTGCGCAGCGCCCTGAAAAGCGGGCCGGAAGCCACGCCGGTTCAGGCCCGGCAGGACAGGCAGGCTGCCCTGCTTTGGGTGCAGGACAACGGTCTGGCCCGTATTCCGGACTCCATAGCCGAATCTGCGCGTCAGTTGGGGGACAGGCAGCGTGCCGAATTTCTGGCCCGTCTTGGCGAGCGCGAGGCCCCGCTGCGCTGGACGCTCGTGGCCGCGCTGGCGGGTCTGACGCTGCTGGGAAGCAGCGTGCTGGGCAATACCTATATTTTTCAGACCCGTATTGCCAATCCTCTGGATCGCGTAAGCAGATATGCGGAAAGTGTGGCCTCGGGGCTGGACCCTGTGCCCCTGCGGCTGCGGCATCGGGACGAACTGGCGGTCATGTTTGCCTCTTTGCAGCGCATGAAGGGAACGCTCTATTCGCGCATCCGTGAACTGAGGGAAGCGGAGCAGCGCGCGCGCCGAAGTCGGCAGCAGGCGGTGATGGCCCGTTCTCAGGCGCTGACCTCGCTGGAGCTGGCCCAGAGGGCCTCACATGTGCAGGATGATTTTTTGCGCCGTATCAGCCATGAAATACGCACCCCGCTCAATGCCATCATCGGCATGAGCTATCTGAGCCTGCAAACGGAACTCAATGTGGTGCAGCGGGACTATCTGGCGCAGATCAACAAGTCCGGCGGCGTACTGCTGGACATGGTAAACCGCATTCTGGATTTTTCCAGCGCCAGTGAGGGGTCCATCCGTATGGAGCGCAAGGTCTTTGCCGTTGCGGACCTTCTGGAACTATTGCGCCAGAGCGTGGCGGGGCTGGCCCTTGAAAAACACCTGCGCCTCAAGTTTGTGCTGGATCCCTCCATTCCCGCCGTTGTGGCGGGCGATGAGCGCCATCTGGAAGAGGTTTTGCGCATCTTGCTGGACAATGCCGTCAAATATACCGTCAGCGGCGGGGTGGATTTTCGCATTCTGCCATCGAATGAGCCGCCCGTGCGCAAAGGGGCCATTCGCCTGCATTTTGTGGTTTCGGATACCGGGCCTGGCCTGGGCGAGGAGCAGTGGAAAAAACTTTTCGAGCCGTTTACTCTTGGCGACGAATCCATGACACGCTCTTTCAGCGGCCTTGGCCTGGGGCTTGCACTGGCGCGGCAACTGGTCAGCCTTATGGGCGGTGAACTCACGGTGAGCAGCGTGCCAAGGCAGGGCAGCCGTTTTTCTTTTTCTGTGGATATGGATCTGCCGGAGTCTGCGGACGGGCACGGGGGTCTGGAACCGGCCCGTGCGCTGACGTTGGGCGAGCCTGATTTTTTGGGCCAGACCGGCCAGAACGCCCAAAACGTTCAGTCGGGCCAAGCGGGGCAATCCGATCAGCCCGGCCCGTCCGATCAGCCCGGCCAATCTGGGCAGGTCGAAGCCGCAGGCAGCGCCGAAGCGTATGCGCCGCCCGGGCCTCTTACCGTGCTTGTGGTGGAAGATAACGACATCAACGCGCAGATTGCGCGCGAACTGCTGGAGCACGCCGGGCTTGAGGCGGTTTTGGCCACCAATGGGCTGGAGGCGCTGCAGCTGCTTGAAGACCCTGCACATCCGCCCGTGAGCCTTGTGCTTATGGACGTGCAGATGCCGGTGATGGACGGCCTTGAATCCACGCGGCGTATCCGGGGCATGGGCTTCAGCCCCGAGGACCTGCCGGTGATTGCCATGACTGCCCATACAGACATGGCTTCGCGGATGGACGGCAAGGATGTGGGCATGAATGACTATCTTACCAAGCCCGTAAATCCCGAAACGCTCTATGCCACGCTGGAAAAATGGCTGGTCAGCAGCCCTGAACGCAATCCGGCCGGTCAGGCGCACGAAAAAGACGGCGCAACGCCAATGCTCCCCAAGGACAGCCGGCCCCCGGCCGGGCCTGAGCACGCCGATGCAGCCGTCTCCGCCGTCTCCGCCGTCTCCGCTGCTGGCGCTGCCCCTGAAGCGCAGCCTGACGGCGAGCCGGTGGTTCCCATTGTCAATGTGGAGTCCGGCCTTGCCACGGTGGGTAATAACAGGACATTGTATTTTGAGCTTCTTCAGCGTTTTGTGGACCATTATGGCGACAGCCCGGCCCGTTTGCGCAAGATGCTGGAAAGCGGCAACCTCAGGGGGGCCGCGCGCATGGCGCATACGGTCAAGGGCGTGGCCGCCAATCTGGGCGTGGAGCGCATCTGCGATCTGACGCGCATGCTGGAAGAGTTTTTGCCCCACAGCCTGCCGGGACACGCCGTACTCGATGCCTTTGAAGCGGAAATGGCGCGGGTGCTCGACTATGTGCGGAGCATGGGTCGGCATGCCTGCCGCACGGCCAGCGGCTCCGGGCATCTGGCGGAAGAGCACCGCGCGGCTCTGCTGGCCTTTCTGGATGATCTGCCCCGCCGTATGGAAACGGACTGGGGAGCCGTGGAAAGCTCGATGGAAAAACTTTCGCTGCTGGCAGACGGCACGCCCCACGCCGAGGAGATTGCCGCCATACTGACGGCGGTCAAGGATTTTGACATGGCCGGTGCAGGGCGCCTTGCCGACGGCCTGCGCGGCAGTCTGTTGCGTGAGTCTGCCACGGAGGCGTAATGCTTCCGGCGGCGCGGGGCAGGCGGGGTGCAGGGTAAAACGGTGTCCTGCCGCAAGCGTGCCCTTGTGCCCGCCGCCACATTGCCGATAAGGATTGCAGGCTCTCTGGAGCAGACCGGCTTTGCGGATGTACATCCTCAAGTTTTACGGTACGCTCGCTCCGGCGCTTGATTGCGCACGGAAATAGCTCTGCCGTCTTCGCGGCAGTCGCTGGCGAGTCTGCAGCCTTGCGAATGGCGACAGCGATCGTGTGGAAACAGGCCGATCGTTACACATGCTGTCTGCAAGTGCAGCTTGCTGCGTTACGATTTCTGAAGCATCCGCAACTTCCCCTGTCGTAACGGCTGAAGCTGCGTTTGCACCCTTGCGTCGGGCAGCTGCTCAGGCAGCCGCCAGAGCACTCTCACGTTGAACTTGCTCGATCCGCCTATTGATGGAGGTTTAGATATGAGCACTGCCACACCGGAAACTGCCCTGCTTGAACACCCGGGTGAAGACGAACACGAGGGCGACAGGCTGCAGCTTGTTACCTTTCGTATTGCCGAAGAAGAATTTGGGGTGGATATCCTTTCCGTTCAGGAGATTATCCGGCCCATGCAGATAACGATGGTTCCGCATGCAGCCCGCTTTATTGAGGGCGTCATCAACCTGCGCGGCAAGGTTATTCCTGTCGTCAACATGCGCACCCGCTTCAATATGCCCGTGAGGGAGCACAATGCCGAGACACGCATTGTGGTTATGGAGTTCAACCAGAAAATCGTGGGTTTTCTGGTCGACGGCGTTTCAGAAGTGCTGCGCATCCCCGCTTCCACGGTGGAGCCTGCCCCGCCCGTTGTGTGCGGCATCGGCTCGGAGTATATCCGGGGGGTGGGAAAGCTCGATGACCGCCTGCTCATTCTGCTTGACCTCGACACATTATTGAGCGACATGAACGCCGAAGCAGGCTAGAGCAGGCATTTGCTCTGCTGTGTGCCGTAACGGCACGGTCAGCAAGGGAATATGCGTGCCTGACGTGAACGTTTCCGGCTTTTTGTGCCGTGCGTTCCGCGCCTTTGTTCCGGCTGCGCCGGGACCTGTTTCAGCGTCTCCACCCGGGCCTTTCCAGCAAGTTCGCCACTGCGGCGGCAGCCGGAGGGAGGGTTGGAGATGCATGGTGTCCAGCGCTTGAAAAAGTAGATGTTTCGCAAGGTTTTTTACACGAATCCGTGCCGTGGGGCAGGTGCGGGCAGACTCTGCTGGCCTGCGGGCCAATCACCGGCTACCCCAAAACGTGTCTGCGGTATGTAACTGGAAGCCTGCCCCCCGCAGGTTCTGTAAAAATTGTCTTTTGCCCTGTTTGAAGCCGGAGCCGCAGCGCTTCCGGCCCACAGGCGCATTGTGCCGCGCCGCAGGCCCTCTGGCTGTCAGGCCCGGCCGGGCCAATGCCCGCGCAGCAGGAGGCTGTCATGTCCATGCGTCTTTCCCGTTCCATTGTGGGTGAAGCGGAAGCCCGTGCAGTAAGCCGTGTTCTTCTGGAAGACGGCTATCTTGGCATGGGTAATGAGGTGCGCCTTTTTGAAGAGGAAGTGGCGCAGTATCTTGGCGTAAAAGCTGATCAGGTCATTACCGTCAATACGGGAACAGCGGCCCTTCATCTCGCCGTGGACGCGGCGGCCGCGCAGAGCCGTGTGCCGGGCAAGCCGGAGGTACTGGTTCCTTCCCTCACATTTGTGGCTTCTTTTCAGGCCATTACCGCAGCGGGCTGCGTTCCCGTGGCCTGCGATGTGCTGGCAGAGACAGGAACGCTCGATCTGGCCGATGCCGAAAAGCGCCTTGGCCCCAATACCATTGCGGTCATGTTTGTGGACTATGCCAGCAACCCCTGGCATCTGGACGAAGTATACGACTTTGCCCGACGCAAGGGACTGCGCGTGGTGGAAGATGCGGCCCACGCCTTTGGCTGCAAGCACCACGGGCGCAAGATCGGCAGTTTCGGCGATCTGGTCTGCTTCAGTTTTGACGGCATCAAGAATATCACCTGCGGTGAGGGCGGCTGCCTTGTGGCTTTTGACGCCGAATCTGCGCGGCTGGCCTCGGACGCCCGCCTGCTCTCGGTGGAAGATGACGCCCAGAAGCGGTTTGCCGGGGCGCGCTCCTGGGACCCGGACGTGAAAAGGCAGGGATGGCGCTACCACATGAGCAATATCATGGCAGCCATCGGGCGCGTGCAGCTTTCACGTCTGGAAGAGGAATTTATTCCGGCCCGGCGTGCCCTTGCGGCCCGCTATGCCGAAAAGCTGGATTCTGTGCCGGGCGTGGCCCTGCTGCGTACCGATCCGCAGGACTTTATCGTGCCGCACATCATGCCCGTGCGCATCCTGCACGGCCGCAAGGATGAAGTGAAGGCAGCTCTGGCGGCAAAGGGGCTGCCCACCGGCGTACACTATAAGCCCAACCATCTGCTGAGCTGCTTCAGCAGCGGGCAGAGCCTGCCCGTGACCGAGCAGCTGTATGCCGAACTGGTGACCCTGCCCATGCATCCCGGCCTGAGCGCCGAGGATGTGGATGCCATCTGCGCGGGGCTGGCCGAGGCGCTTTCGTGTTGAGCGGGTCTGAAGCCCGCACGGTTTTGAAGGAGGCTGCTGTGTCGTCCCGCCCTGTTCCTTTGCTCGCTCTGGTCGTTCCTTGCTATAACGAGGAAGAAACCCTGCCCGCTACGCTGGCGGCCCTGTCGGCGCTGCTTGTGGAAAAGACGCTGTGAGCAAAGGCTTGCGGGCGCCCGTGACGGCAGATCTTGTGGCCTTTGTGCGGGCCTTGCTGGCCCGCCGCTGGGTGCGTTTCGGCATCGTTGGCGGGGCCTCGACCCTGGTGTATGTCCTTCTGGGGCTGTTTTTTGTCAGTATGCCCGCTATTCCCGTTCTGGTGGGCAATGCGCTGGCCTACGTCCTGAGCTTTGTGGTGTCATATCTCGGGCAGTGCCTCTGGACGTTCCGGACGGGCGACGCCAGTCGTGATCTTTCGCACCGGGCCATGCTGCCGCGCTTTGCCGCTATCCAGGCCCTCGGTCTTGGGCTGAATTCCGCCATCATATGGGTGCTCATGCGTTTTGGGCTGAGCTATGAAATTGCCATGCCCGCCGCTGTGCTGCTTGTGCCGGTCATGGTCTATTTTTTGTGCAAGTACTGGGTGTTCCGGCAGCGTGCCCCTGTGGCTTCGTCAGTGACGCCGCACGGGCCGACGCCGCCATCCCGGCCTACAACCAGCGAGGAAAAACCATGAGCGCTCCCGTTGTTTCCGTCATCATGAACTGCCTGAACAGCTCGCGCGATCTGCGGGAGGCCATGAACAGCGTCATGGCCCAGACGTTTACGGACTTCGAGATCGTGTTCTGGGACAACGGCTCCACCGATGAAAGCCCGTCCATCGCCCAAAGCTATGGCGAAAAGGTGCGCTATTTCAGGGGAGAGACGACGGTTCCCCTGGGCGCTGCGCGCAATCTCGCTCTGGCGCAGGCCAGAGGCCGCTACATTGCGTTTCTGGATTGTGACGACCTCTGGCGGCCACGCAAGCTGGAGCTTCAGACAGCCCTGCTTGACGCTGACGAGCGCGTTGGTCTGGTCAGCACGGATACGGAGATTTTTGACGGCAGGCGCGTGCTCAAGCGTGTTTTTGGCGAAGCACGGCCCGAGCGGGGCATGGTTTTCGCGGCCCTGATGGAACGGCAGTGGATATCGATGTCTTCCGCCATTGTTCGCGCGGAGGCTCTGGCCGGGCTTTCCGCAGAAGGGACGGCAACGGGGCAGGGCGTCAACGGCGGCTGGTTTGACGAAAGCCTCAATGTCTGTGAGGAGGCGGATGTTTTTTACCGCATTGCCCACGACTGGAAGCTGGACCATGTGGACGAGGCGCTTACCGTCTGGCGCGTACACGGGACCAACACGACGTTTCGCAAATTCGGCCAGTTTGCGGACGAAACCCTGCGCATTCTTGAAAAGCACCGCAGGCTTTATCCGGGCTATGATCAGGAATACGCAAATCTTGTGCTGCTGCTGACACGGCGGGCCGCTTTTCAGAAGGGCGTGGCCTTGTGGCGCGAAGGCAAGAATGCCGCCGCCCGTCAGGCCGTGGCTCCCTGGAAAAACAGCGGCAGAAAGTATGGGATATTCTGGTACGCAAGTTATCTGCCCGGGTCATTTTTTGACCTTGCCGCACGTTTATATTTTTCCCTGCCTGCCGCGTTTCGCCGCTAGGAGCAATGTTTTTTTAATTATCCACCTTTCAACTTTCAAAAAAGCATTGTTTTTTACTCAGGAAACAGGTATCCGTCCAAGAGCTATTCTTGGGGACAGACAGGTCCACAGCGCGTGTGGGGTGCACAATCGCTGGTAGGGGTCCGTGTCTCCTACAACCCATAGCTTAAGGGAGCAGTTGTTATGGCATGGACGCAAGTTTACGATCCGATGGGCGGAGCCGTATGGTCCGCTCTGGTGGCGGGTATCCCGCTCATCAGTCTTTTTTACATGCTGGCCGTACGCCGCGCCAAAGGGCACTACGCCGCGGCTCTGGCCGTGGCCCTGTCCTTTGTTCTCGCCCTCTTTGTGTGGGGCATGCCTGTGGGCACGGCCTTCAGCGCATTGACCTACGGGGCAGCCTTTGGCCTTTTCCCGATCATCTGGATCGTGGTCACGGCCGTTTGGGTCTACAACATGACCGTGGAATCGGGCGAATTCGAATACATCAAGGAATCGCTCGCCCGTCTGACGGATGACCGCCGTTTGCAGGCCATTTTTATCGCCTTTGCCTTCGGCTCCTTCATTGAAGGCACGGCAGGCTTCGGCACGCCCGTGGCAATCACCGCTGCCATGCTGGTGGGCCTTGGCTTCAAGCCCCTGTACGCCGCCGGTATCTGCCTTATCGCCAACACCGCCCCCGTGGCCTTTGGCGCCATCGGTATTCCGATCATCGTGGGCGCGCAGGTTTCCGGTCTGAACGAAATGACCGTGAGCCAGATCGTGGGCCGTCAGCTGCCCTTCCTGTCCATCATCGTGCCCTTGTGGCTCTGCTGCGTCATGTGCGGCTTCCGCCGCTCCCTTGAAGTGCTGCCCGCCATCATCGTGGCCGGTGTGGCCTTTGCCGGTTCGCAGTTCCTGTTCTCCAACTACCACGGCCCGACCCTGCCCGACATCATGTCGGCCCTGATCACCATCATCGCCATGGTGCTGCTGCTGCGCGTGTGGAAGCCCGCCCGCATCTGGCGCTTTGAAGGTGAAAAGGAAAGCAAGATCGAAGGCTCCGCGCCGCCCTTCAGTGTGGTGTTCCGCGCATGGCTGCCCTACATCATTCTGGCCGTGATGGTCTTCCTGTGGGGTCTGCCGCAGTTCAAGAACCTGTTGAACGGCATCCCCGGCGCCATCATGAAGTTCTCCTGGCCCGGTCTGGACGGCATGGTTGAAAAGACTGTTCCCATCGTGGCCCAGAAGAGCAACTACGCGGCTGTGTTCACGTTCAACTGGCTGTCTGCCGGTGGTACTGCCATTCTGCTGGCCGGTTTCATTGCCGTGCCCTTCATGCCCGGCTATTCGTTCAGCAAGGCTGTGAACTGCTTCTTCCGCACCATTTACCAGCTGCGCTTCCCCATCCTGACCATCGCCATGATTCTTGGCCTGGCCTACCTCATGAACTACTCGGGCATGAGCTCCACCATGGGTATCGCCTTTACCCTGACCGGTTCGCTGTTCCCGCTGTTCTCGCCCATTCTGGGCTGGCTCGGCGTGTTCCTGACCGGTTCGGACACCTCCTCCAACGCCCTGTTCTGCGGTATGCAGCGCTCCACCGCTGAAGTGGTGGGCATGGACCCGAACCTGGCCGTGGCCGCCAACTCCTCCGGTGGTGTTACCGGCAAGATGATTTCGCCCCAGTCCATCAGCGTGGCAACAGCTGCCACCAATCTGGTGGGCCACGAAGGCGACCTCTTCCGCTTCACCCTGGGGCACAGTATCGCCATGACCCTCTTTATCTGCGCGCTGACCTATCTGCAGGCCGGCGTGCTGCACTGGATGCTGCCCTCCTAGGGCCCTGTTTCTCTGCTGCCGCCCACTCAGGCGGGCGGCAGCAGAGAATGCTACACCACCCCGCAAGATGATCACCACAGCGGGCACGCCTTGCGGCGCGCCCGCTGAAGATTTTGTAGAACTCTGCAATAAATCGACTTTGCGACGTGGTCGACACCCTGTGCCGACCAAAGCGGCGCAAGCCCATGTGTTTTTCCAGACAGCGCGGTTTTGTTCCGGCATCGTGGAAAAACGCTTTTACGGCAAAACTCTGACGTTTTGCCGACCCGGCTGCAAAATGCTGCGCGCAAGTTTCGTGCAGCGCAGGCAGCCACCCCGTATACACCTGTAAAAAACTCTTGCTGCGCGGGCAGCCCGCCATTGGCGGCTATTGCGAGAAAAAGCTGATCGAGCAGCTTTGAACTCGCACTGGTTGAGCGAATAAAGAACAGGTGTAGGGCAGGTTTTTCAGGTTTCATGATAAACTCGAGTTAACAAAGGAGTGGGCATGTCTGTTGGAATGTTGGCCTTGCTGGCGGTTATTCCGATTCTTGTGGCACTGGTTCTGATGGTGGGGCTGCGTTGGCCCGCCACGCGCGCCATGCCGCTTGCGTGGTTTGTCTGTGCCGTCAGTGGTGTCATCGGCTGGAAGCTGGACCTGTTGTACCTTACGGCGCTGTCGCTGCAGGGTGTTGTTGTTGCCATTGGTGTTCTGATCATTGTTTTTGGCGCCATCCTCATCCTGTATACGCTGGAAGAGAGCGGTGGCATGGAAACCATTCAGCACGGCATGCAGGGCGTCAGTCGTGACCGCCGCATCCAGGCTATCATCATCGGCTTCATGTTTGCGGCCTTTATTGAAGGTGCGGCCGGTTTCGGCACACCTGCGGCCCTTGCGGCCCCGCTTTTGCTGGCCCTCGGCTTTCCGGCCATGGCCGCCGCGGTCATCTGTCTTGTGTTCAACTCTGTGCCGGTAACCTTCGGCGCTGTGGGAACCCCGGTCATCGTGGGTTTCGGATTCTTGAAAGGCAGCGTGGCCGAGGCCGTGGCCGCCAATCCCGATCTTCCGTTCAGCAGCTATGACGCCTTTTGCAAGGCCGTGGGCGAATGGGCGACCATTATGCACGCCCCTATGGCGATCATTATCACCATCTTTATGCTCGGCTTTCTGACGCGCTTTTTCGGCCCTGAAAAGTCCTGGGCCGCTGGCTTCCGCGCGTGGAAATACTGCGTGTTTGCCGCGGTGTGCTTTCTTGTGCCGTATCTTTTGTGCGCCTGGCTGCTCGGGCCGGAATTTCCCGCCATGCTGGGCGGCCTTTTGGGCCTCGGCGTTGTGGTGTGGGCAACCAAAAAAGGCTTCTGCGTGCCCAAGGACGTGTGGGAATTCGCGCCGTCCAGCCAGTGGGACAAGGCCTGGACCGGCACTGTGCCTGCCAGCACCAAGACGGAATTTCACGCCAGCATGAGCCAGTTCCGCGCCTGGCTGCCGTATGTGATCATCTGCCTGCTGCTGGTGATCTCCCGCATTCCCTCCTTGGGTCTCAAGGGCTGGCTGTCCAGCCAGAAGATCAGCTTCAACAACATTCTGGGCTTTAACGGCGTCAATGCCAGCATCGACTACCTGTATCTGCCCGGAACCTTCTTTATCGTGGTGTCCCTGCTGACCATCATGATGCACAAGATGTCCGGTCAGGCCGTTTCGCGCGCCTGGAAGGAAAGTTTCCGCAAGATGAAGTCGCCGACCATTGCCCTGGTTTTCGCCGTGGCCATGGTGTCCATTTTTCGTGGTTCTGCGACCAACCCGGCCGAAGTTCCCTCCATGCCGCTGGCTCTGGCCGAAGCCGTGGGCGCCTTTGCCGGTTCGGTGTGGCCCATGCTGGCGGCCTTTGTGGGCGGCCTTGGGGCCTTTATCACCGGTTCCAACACGGTTTCTGACCTGATGTTCGCCGAGTTCCAGTGGAACATGGCAGGAACCCTCGAACTGCCGCGTCAGATCATCGTGGCCGCGCAGGCCGTTGGCGGCGCCATGGGCAACATGATCTGCGTGCACAACATTGTTGCTGCCTGCGCCGTTGTGGGCCTTTCCGGCCGTGAGGGCGAAGTGCTTCGCCGCACGTTCTGGCCCTTCCTGCTGTACGGCCTTGTGGTGGGCGTCATCTGCTGGGTGCTGGTGGTCGTCAACCCCACGGTGTTCTAGGGCTTTTATCTTGAAATGTCCGGCCGGGATCTGCTTGCACATCCCGGCCGCAAAATGAGAGCAGGCGGGCTTTGCCCGCCTGCTCTCATTTCAGGTTTCAGCGTGGTTTCATCATCGGGCTGTCCGGCAGACGTTGCAGCCCGGCCTGCGGATTACGGGGTCAGGGTCTGCCCGAGCAGCATTTCCAGCACGGCATCGGCCAGCAGAGCCGCCGCTTCCGTCACGCGGGGGGCCAGCGGAGGAGCCATGAGAATGTCCGTGGTAAAGTCCCCCACCAGCACGAGGTTTCCGAGTTTGCGTCGTCCCATTGGCGCACCGCCGAAGCCCCCCATGCCCGAGGCGCTGGCGACACGGTGACCGGCCAGCAGGGCATTTTCGACAAAAAGGCTTTTGTCTTCGGGGCTATCAAGAGCTTCCACCCAGATGGAGCAGTTCGGCAGCAGGTCCGGCAGGCTGGCTGCGGTGATATGGGTCCTGTGCGTGCTCACCACCATTTGAGGGTTCAGCTCAAGCAGGATTTCGTGCAGGGCATCCACCTTGCTGCGGCCCACATGTCGCGGCCAGTATTGCTGCCGGTTGAGGTTGGAGGCGTCCACCACGTCGTGGTCAACCAGAGTCAGGTGTTCCACGCCGCTGCGGGCCAGCATGAGGGCCGCGTTGGAGCCAAGGCCGCCAGCCCCGGCGATGCCCACGCGGGCCTGCCGCAAGATACGCAGCTGCTCCGGGGTCAGATAGCGGCCAAGCCCCTCGCACAGGGGATTGGTTGCGGCTGTAGTGTCTTTCATGTCAGGCCCATGCTCCCACGGGGTCTTCCCAGTCCTTGAGTACGGGTTGATAGCCCATGCCCGTCAGGGCCGAAACCATCTGCTCCAGACTGCGGCCGTCAGTGATTTCAAACTGTCCGGGGTTATGGGCGTCTTCTGTGGCGCGGCCACCCACGGCAGTGGACACGCCGGCGGAGACCCGCGTGACGCCCAACGGCAGCAGATTGTCGCGCATGAAGGCACTTTCACGGCTGGAACAGGTGATGCCCGACCTTGGCAAGAAGCAGCGCAGGGCTGTGACGTATTGTACCAGATGGCGGTCATCCAGAGCATGTGGCACGTCAAAATTGCCCTCATGCGGGCAGATGCGCGGTATGGACACGCTCACGTCCATGCCGGGGTAGTGGCGTTGCAACCACCAGGCGTGCAGCCCAGTGGCAAAGGCATCCTGCTCGAATGAATCCAGACCGAGCAGCGCCCCCACGCCCATTGAGCGCATGCCCGCCTGAGCGGCACGCTGGGGTGCGTTGAGGCGAAAGGCATAATCACGTTTGGGACCGGCCGGGTGCAGCCATGCGTACAGTTCGGGAGTGTAGGTTTCCTGAAACATGGTCATGCTGTCCACGCCCGCGTCCACAAGCAGGGCGTACTCTTCAGTGGTGAGGGAGTAGACCTCGATGCCTACCGAAGCGAACCACGGTTTGATGCGCCGGGCCACCGCGGCGATATACTCCGGCGATGACAGATGCCGTGCGTCTCCGGTGAGCAGCAGAATGTGCTGAAAGCCCAGGTCGGCCACGGCTCTGGCCTCGGCCGCGGCTTCGTCCACACTCAGGTGGCGGCGGGCCTGCTTGTTTTTGGCATTGAAGCCGCAGTAGCGGCACTGGTTTGTGCAGACATCCGAGACGTAGAGCGGGGTGAAGATATGCACGGCCCGGCCGAAAAAGCGCAGGGTCAGCTCATGGGCGCGGCGGGCCATCAGCTCCAGATGCGGGGCGGCAGCCGGGGAGAGAAGGGCAAGAAAATCCTCCGGCTGCAGAATGTTTTTCTGCAGGGCGGAAAAAACGTGCTCTTCCGTGGCCGCCTGTACGGCATGGGCACGGCGCTGCGCGGGCCATGACTGCAAAAAGTCCTGAAAGGTTTCCATAGCAGCCCCCCTCAGCGCAGAAAGCCCGTAAGAGGAGAAGAGGCGTCGGCCCCGGCGGCCATGCCGCGTACGCTTCCAAGCCCTGAAAGCCATGCGTTGCGTCCGGCCCGGACGGCCTCGCCGAACGCGCGCGCCATGCCCACGGGATCGTGGGCCGAAGCGATGGCAGTATTCACCAGGCAGGCTGCGGCTCCCATTTCCATTGCTTCGCAGGCCTGCGAAGGGCGGCCGATGCCCGCGTCCACAATAACGGGCACGTTCATTTCTTCAATGAGGATGGCGATCATTTCCTTGGTGCGCAGGCCCCTGTTGGTTCCGATGGGTGAACCCAGCGGCATGACGGCGGCTGCCCCGGCTTCGGCGCAGGCACGGGCCACGTAGAGATCGGCATTGATATAGGGCAGGACGGTAAAGCCCTCTTTGACAAGGATTTCTGTGGCTTTGGCCGTTTCGTAGCCATCGGGCAGCAGGTGACGGGTGTCGGATATGACTTCGATCTTTATCCAGTTGCCGCAACCGGCGGCGCGTGCCAGTCGTGCCAGGCGCACGGCCTCTTCGGCGTTGCGTGCGCCGGATGTGTTGGGCAGAAGCCGCATGTGACCGGGGATGTGCCCCATGATGCCCTGAGAGGCGCTGTGGTCTGGCGCTGAGGGATCGGGCCTGTCCACCCGGCGCATGGCTACGGTGATGACCTCGGCGCCGCTGGCTTCGGCCACTGCCGGGATAAACCCGTCAGAGCCATATTTTCCCGTACCGATAAAAAGGCGGCTGCCAAGACTGATGCCGCCGAGAATAAAGGGATCGCTGCTATTCATGACATGCTCCGCGCAAAAGCGCTGCTGAAGATTGTGGGCTGAAGCAAAACACTGCGCCCCGTTTTTTGCGGGGCATGCCGGTTCTGCCGTGTGGACTCTGGCAGTTCCACCGGCTGAAGCGACGCGCACTGTGCGGCAATATTCTGCATTCAGAGGAGAAATATTTGCGTCTGTTATGCCGGAGCGGCTGCTTGTGCGCAGTGTTCGCACAGGCGTCCGTTCGGCTGTGCTCTTGCAGCCGGGCAGGTCTTCACAATATGCACGCAGACAGTCAAAGATTTCCGAGATGCAGGCTGCCTAGCCGCCGCCTACAAAATGCACAATCTCCAGTTTGTCTCCCTGTTGCAGAAAGGTCTGGTCAAAAGCCTCTCTGGCAAGGATGCGTTCGTTGTGCTCCACCACCACGGTGTTGGCCTCATGCCCGCGTTCGGCCAGAAAGCGGGCCACGCTGAGCTGTGGGGCGCAACTTTCGGGCTGCCCGTTGACCACAATGTTCATAACGGATCTCCATAGGTTACAAAGCCTGTTTCGGGCTGCGGGCATGTGGTTCTGGTCTTTTCATGGGCGCAAAAAAAACCCGCAGAACCAATACGGCTGCGGGCAAGCACAAACCTGTTTCCAGGTTGAGCCAGCTTCCCTTCGTCGGCACTATCCGCGTCAGGTGCAGAACCGCGTTTTTTTGCGCGGTTCTAGGGGTCAGGGCGCGACAGCCCTTTCTCAGCCATGATGGCTCCCCCAGCCGGTTTTTTGACGATAGTACCATGCCGGATGGAATGCAAGCCCGTGAGGAGGGGGAAAATACGCTGTGCACGAAAGGCAGCGGGGCAGTGCGGGCGCATCAGCATGACAAAATATGCGTGTGTTCCTTTTGAGACGCGCAAAAAAGCATAAAGGGATAATTTTTTATGGGTCAAGGCTGGTGCAGCGGCTACAGATGCGCTCGCGTTTTCATAAACAGGAATCATTAATATTTCGACATGTTATCAGCGCGAACTGTGCCCGGCAATGATTCCTGTCGTGCTTTCCGGGCGCTTTTTTCGTGCTGGCCCTCGCGTAAATGCCCTTGCCCGGCATGGACAGGAACGTTCGAAGGGTGTAGCAGAAAAACAGGAACAATTGCCAAAAACATGTATTTCATGTTTTGGAAGCAGTTTTCTGTTTTATTGCGGGAGTGTTTTTACAAATATTTCTTTGAGGAGGAGTGCTGTATACGCAACTATTTTGGTATGAAACGCTATTGGTGACGAAATACCATTAAATGTCTGCAAGTATGGCTTGCTGCCTGATGGAGAAAGTCTGTTCAAGTTCAGACGGGAGAATTTGCAATGGAAGCTCTTGAAAACATAAATGCCATAACCCTTGTGTTTGCGGCATTATGCATCTTTGCCATTTCATACCGTATTTACGGCATCTTTTTGGCAAACAAGGTTTTGCGGCTGGATGCAAGCCGCAGTACGCCCTCGGTGCGCTTTGCCGACGGGCACGACTATGTGAAAACCAATGAATATGTTTTGTACGGCCACCACTTTGCCGCCATTGCCGCGGCGGGGCCTCTTGTGGGCCCTGTGCTGGCCGCCCAGTTCGGCTATCTGCCGGGGGCCCTGTGGATTCTGGTGGGCTGCGTTCTTGGCGGCGCGGTTCACGACATGGTGGTTCTTTTTGCCTCTGTGCGCCATAAGGGGCAGAGCCTTGCCGCCATTGCCACGCGCGAGGTCGGCCGTGTCACGGGAACCGTGGCAGGCGTGGCGGTTCTGTG
Source organism: uncultured bacterium (assembly GCA_905214305.1). GTDB lineage: Bacteria > Desulfobacterota > Desulfovibrionia > Desulfovibrionales > Desulfovibrionaceae > Desulfovibrio. Next base: position 2,265 of record CAJMLK010000026.1, on the reverse strand, counting down.
TATTCTCATTCTTACGCTGGCCGGTCTTTCTCTGGCGTGCATCAGCGCCATGCACAATGCGCCCTGGTCGCTGTTTATCGTGGTCATAACCATGCCCATTGCCATGATCATGGGCCTTATCATGCGCTACAGGAAGAACAGTGTGCTTTTTGCCAGTCTTCTTGGTCTGGTGCTGCTGGTTGTGGGTATTCTGAGCGGTCATGACCTCATGAAGCACGATGTGCTCGGCTGGGCTTTTGACTGGGACAGAAACACCGTTGCCATCGCCATTGCGGTGTACGGCTTTTTTGCCTCGGTGCTGCCCGTATGGTTCTTGCTGGTTCCGCGCGACTACCTTTCCACCTATCTGAAGATCGGGACCATCCTCATGCTTACGGTGGGCATCATCTTTGTGCAGCCCACCATTCTCATGCCCACCATTACGCCCTTCATCAACGGTGGCGGCCCTGTCATCGGCGGCCCCGTCATGCCCTTCATCTTTATCACCATCGCCTGCGGGGCCATTTCGGGCTTTCATGCCATTATCGGCACAGGAACAACACCCAAGATGATCGGCAACGAGCGTGACATTCTGTTTGTGGGCTACGGGGCCATGCTTACCGAAGGCTTTGTTGCCATGATGGCCCTGATCGCCGCCTGCACCCTGATGCCCGGTGACTACTTTGCCATCAACGCCGCTCCTGCCAAGTATGACGCTCTGCTGGCCGCTCACCCCAGCCTGCACACTGTCGATCTGACTTTTTTTGAGGAAAAGATCGGCCTGAATCTGCACGCCCGGCCCGGCGGCGCAGTGTCGCTGGCTGTGGGCATGGCCCATATCTTCCACAAGATTCCGTACATGGATCACCTGATGGCCTACTGGTACAACTTTGCCGTCATGTTTGAAGCGGTGTTCATTCTTACCGCCATCGACTCCGGCACGCGCGTGGGCCGCTTCTTTCTTCAGGAAATGCTCGGCAAGGTATACGCTCCGTTTGGTGACAAGAACTGGGTTCCGGGCATTGTCATCACCAGTCTGGCCTTCACCTCCATGTGGGGCTATCTGGTGTATACCGGCAATATCAGCAATATCTGGCCGCTCTTCGGCATGAGCAACCAGCTGCTGGCTGCCTGCGCCCTTATTGTCTGCACCAGCATGCTGCTGCGCATGAACAGGGGCAAGTACTGTCTCGTGACGGCCATCCCCGGTATTTTCATGACCGTGGTGACCTTCTGGGCGGGCTACCTTCAGCTGACCACCGACTACATCCCCAACGGCAAGTACCTGCTGGCCGCTCTGGCCTGTCTGGTCATGGTGCTGATGGTCTTTGTCATCGTGGGAACCTTCCGCCGCTGGACCGAGCTTATGGGAATGAAGACTCTGGTCACCGATTCCTATGGCGAATCGGTGCGCGAGCTGGCTGAAGAATAGCCGCTGTTTCCTGCTCCAGGATTGTGAAAAAGGCTCCGCTACCTCGCAGCGGGGCCTTTTTTACAGCCGTTGCCGTGCCTGACGCTGCTCCCGGCGGCATTTTCGAGCAGGAATCTGGCTGGAAATGGATTTTACAATTTGATATGTAATAATAATTTCATATGGATAGATGTGAAAGGCAGAAAAAGGACGCGGAATTTTAAAAAAATTGGCAATTCTGTGAAAAAGAGAACTTGCCAAGGGGGTAGAGGTTTGATAGCTTGAGCGCACAAACAGTTTTTACCGGCAGCGTCAAGCGCCGGTATAGTCGTGCTGCACTGCTCCCCTAAAAAGCGGAAGACCGGACCCTACCCCACCGAATTCCGCAGCGGCACGGCCATAAAGCCGCTTTGCGGCTTATGACAGGACACGCGCCGGATGTTTCCGGTGCAAAACATAGGCGGGCAAGCCCGCGCAACTGAGCCGGTTTTGATGAGCGGGACCGCATTCCCGCGTGCACTGGCGGCCCGGCCGCCATGTGCCTTCAAGATTGCCGGTGCTTCTGGACGGATCTGCGAACCGGCATGGCCGGTCGCAGGGCGTACACTGCCGTACAGACAGCACAGCCCGGCGAAGCTCAAGGTTCCTTGCAGACCCTGGGCGTCAACTGCTGGCTTGGATCAGACGCCAGAACCCCCGGTCAATTGTTGGCCGGGGGTTCTACGTTTCAAGCTGTACTGTCTGCCGACGCTGTCGGGCGCCGCGGCGGGCGGCTGCTCACGCAGCGCCCGGAGCAATTTCAAGGTAAAGCTGTTCTAGTTGTAGAGTGTCAATACGTTGTTCACCCTCCTAGCTTCGAAGCTGGAGGTTTTCTG
>CAJMLK010000025.1 GCA_905214305.1 uncultured bacterium | reverse complement strand
CGGTTGATGTCTTTGGGGGTGGGGCTGAACGTCTTCATCGGAATGACTCCTCACATCTGCAAATAGCAGCAGCCGTATAGGCCGCAAAAAAGTTCATTTCGCGATGGGCCGTCGAACGGGGGTGACGACAGTATCGCAGTAAAGATAGCTTCAATACGGCAAACACCCGCACCTGTCAAGACCCTGCGCCTTCCTGCGCGGCAAAAGTCCTGCAAAAAACGGGCAGCGGCATGAAGCCCTTGAGGTTTACCCTATATATTCCTATACTGCCAAGTGTTTTTCCGTCATGTTCCCGGAGAAGATATGGCAGATATTCGCAAAAGCTTGCTTCAACTCATTTTTTCGGGCGCATATCTGCTGCGCTGGAACGACAAGCTGCGCCCTGCGGAGCTGCTTGAAATCGACAAGCAGGCGCACAAGATGCTGCTGGCCTGCGTGCTTTGGCATGAAAACTCGCTCCACATGTCCGAAGAAAAAAAAATGCGCCTTGCGGGCGAAATCATTGAGGGCGGCCTTTTTGACTATTTTTACCGCCTCATCATTACAGACATCAAGCCGCCGATCTTTTACCGCATAAAAGAAAATCCCGAACAGTACCGCCAGCTGACGGACCATGTACTGGAAAGCCTGCAACCGGCGCTGTCGCCGCTCGGCGCCTTCTGGGAGCGGATGTGCCGCTGGCATCACGCGCCGGACGAAGACAGCCTGCCCCGCCGCATCCTCACAGCCGCGCACCTTTACGCCTCGCAATGGGAATTCAATCTGATCAAGCCCCTCAACAGCCATTTTGACGAAGAAATGGACGACATCGGTCAGTCCTTTGTGGACAGGCTGAACTCGTTTGCCGACCTCAAGGGGCTGGAGCAGATGCGCACTCAGGGCACAGCCCTGACCCGTCTGGCCAACCTTTGCGGACAACTGCGCTTTCAGATCCGCTGGACGCAGGCCCCGCGCATTCCGGCAACCTCAGTGCTCGGGCACATGTTTATTGTTGCCTGCTTTGCCTACTTTTTCAGCCTGTCGGTCAATGCCTGTCGCGCCAGAGCCAACAACAACTTCTTCTGCGGTCTTTTTCATGACCTGCCGGAAGTGCTCACGCGCGACATCATCTCGCCGGTCAAGCGGTCCGTGGCCGATCTGCCCAAGATCATCAAGGAATACGAAGAAAAAGAACTGGAGCGCCGCGTATTTGCCCCGTTGCGGCAACAGGGCTTCACTGCCCTTGTGGAGCGCATATCCTACTATCTTGGGCTGGGCGTGCAGTCAGAATTTCAGGAATGCGTGCGGCGCAACGGCAAGGTTGAAAGGATTTCCGACTTTTGCGACCTGCAGGAACACTGCAACACCGACGCCCTTGACCCCAAAGACGGACGCCTCATAAAGGACTGCGACAATCTTGCCGCGTTTCTTGAGGCCCACAGCTCCATCCGTAACGGCGTTTCATCGCCCCACCTGCTGGAAGCCAGAGTACGCCTGCTCACCCTTTTGCGGCAGAGTCCGCTCACATGCCTCAAGCTTGATTCTCTGCTGGCGGATTTTGACTAGATACAGATTAACGTTGAGAATATCCATTCCCAACGTCTGAGGCACGCTCACTTCGGCGCTTGACCGCGCAAATAGACAGCTCTGCTGTCTTCGCGGCAGTGGTTGGCCAGCCTGCGGGCCTTACGAATGGCAACGGCGATTGTGTGGAAACAAGCCGATCGCTGCACATGCTGTCCGCAAGCGTTGTTTCCTGCGTTACAGCTCCTGAAGCCTCCGCAAGCCCTTCGGCAACGGCTGAAGCGGCGTTTACGCCGCCGTGGCGGGCGTCTGCTCACGCATCCGCCAGAGCAATTTCAAAGTGAAAATTGCTCTGGAACAATAACGCGGCTTCAAGTTTCAAGCGCTCACGGCTACAGACTTCGCAAGATACCGCCCGTTGATGCGCATATTTTTGCAGCACTGATTCAAATGCCACCCAAAGGAGCAAACGCAGACCGCCATGCCCTTGCAATCCATATATCCCCGCCGTCAGCTTCACATGCCTGTGCATGTCGGGCCGGTTTCCTCCGTTGTGCAGGCCCTGATTCTTGCCATTGCCTTTATGCTTGTGCCCATTTCCGAAGCGTCAGCCCTCACTGCGTCCAAGGGGGTTTCGTTCTATGCCAGGGATATGGAGTTCTATTACAAGGAAAACCGCCCCGAAACGCTGCCCGGCATTCTCAGGTCGTTTGATGCCCAAAACGTGCTTTATGACCGGCAGAAACAGCTGACCCTGGCGGCCTTTCTGGCAGAAACCCTTAAAACAGACCCCACCGCGCGCCAGCGCCTGCTGCCGCTGGTTCCTTCTCTGAGCCGCGACGGCAAACGCACGCTTGCCTGGGCCGTCCATCTGGCCGGTCTGACAGATGAAGCCGCGCTGATGCAGTTGCTGCTGGATAAAAAAGACACCATCCTGCTTCAGCAGATACAGCACAACCCCACTCCCCTGCTGCAATGGAACCTCACCAGCGAAAAAACGGTACTGCAGATGTACTGGGCAGCGTACACCGCTTCCGGCAACACAACCTATCTGGATGCCATCATTGACGCCGCCCTGCGCTATGCCGATCTCAATTCCAGCGGCAGACAGAATGATCCGGCTTTTGCCGTAAGCCAGACCGCCGCGGCATCCCTGTATGAAATGGCCCCCCGCCACGAATCCGTGCACAACCGTGTGCGGCAAAGGCTCGATGGCCTTTCCGGCCCGCAGGCAGAAACCTTGCGCACCATCTTGCGCCAGTAGGCGCGGCCCGCTTTTGCGGCTGCGTGATAAAACGCCACACGCGGCAACCATCGCGCAAAGCACCGCGTGGCAGCCTTGGCACGGCCCTCGACGAGACAGACCTTGCGCAGCCGGACCAGCGACCGCCCCTGAGGCTGCGCCTGAAAATCCCCCTGCATCAGCGCAGCAAGCGCCGCAGGAGCCGTGCAAGGCCTTCATGTCTTGCCCCGGCGCAGGGGGGGGCGAAAGTGCGCGGTGGCCTTGACAATAAATGCCGCTTTGCCGTGGCATGAAACATGCCGCCCGATCTTGAGAACAAGGAGGATTCATGTCCACCACGCCGCCAGTTGACGTTGTGCTGAACGTGTTTGCCAAGCCGTACCAGACGGCCTTGTCCCTGCTGTCGCTGTTCAAGTTTTCCGGGGCGCACATTGACCGCGTGTATTTGCAGTTTGAACCATACGGATCCGCCTTTGACCATGCCTCTCCCTACATCATGGCTGAATATTTTCAGGACAGGGCTGTCGTTTCCCAGCCAGAAATCTGGCTGCAACTGGATGCGGCCGATCCATCCCGGCTGAACGATCCGGCATACCGCCACTCCATCCGCTATCAGTACGCTTTTGAGCATTCGGACAAGCAGTTTCTGCTGACACTGCACAACGATGTACTGGTGTTGCGGGATATGGTGGGCGCCATGCTGGAGCAGATCAAAGACGCCTTTGCCATTGGCAGCGTGGGCCAGTGCTGGAACTGCCCCGCCGCCCATGCGGATATTGTTCGTCATGCGGGCCTTGGGGATACGCCCTGTTCGCCTGACCGCCATATGGATTTTCGCCCCGACTTTGCCGGATTGCAGCGCCTGTATGCTGCGGCGCGGCAGCGCGGCAGCTTTGTGCGACCCTACTGGGAAGGATGGGAGGCAAAATACCGTCAGCAGGCATGGCCGCTGCCGGAATGCCGTGTTAACGAGTGGGCCTGTCTGGTCAATCTTGACAAAACACGGGACCTTGTGGCCCCACGCGGCCCTGTCCTGCCGTTTGGCGCTTACGAACCCGGCGGCTCCATCTGTCTGGATATTGACGTGGCATGGTTTCGCGATCTCCACCGCAAGGGCCTGCATGCCCGCAACCTGAATCTGTCTCCATACCTGAAGCACTGGGTAGGCAACGGTAAAATGACAAGGGCCAAGTATACCCGAGCCGAAGTCAACGCCAGACATATTCTGGAAAAATCCTTCCAGCCCTTTGTTCGCTGGTGCAAGGATCAGAAAAACGGCATGTTCCCCTGACAGTCCCCGGCGTCCCACGGCGCTGCTGTCTGCCGCGTACGGTAAAAATCGGCACAGTCCGCGCGGTGGCAGTCCGCGCACGCCATTCGGCCGTGGACGGCAGAACAAGCACGCCGCAAGACAGTGCCCGCCATAAGGCCGCCTTGAAAAGGCAGGATTCACCACTGACAGAAACGTCCGCTCCAGCCCGTGTTGTACTCTGTGGTACATTCCCGGGCTGGAGCGGACGTTTAACGCTTTTTCCGCCGAAAAGACATTCTTCCGGCTTCAGCGCCTGCTGCCATACTTGTCTGCGCAACTGCACAGCGCCGCTGTTTTCATCAACATCGCGGGGCAACGGCCAAAGCTGTGCCTTCAGGGCAGCCGCCTGCGCAATGGCAAAATGAAGTTGTGCTAATGGGCCGCTCCCCAGTTCGGGCCCACGCCCCAGTCAACCACCAGAGGAACCGAAAGAAGCTCGCCACCGGGCTTGACGGCACTCATCAGGTCCGCCACGCGCGCTCCGGCGGCCTTGGCGGAAGCCTGCGGCACTTCAAGCAGCAGTTCGTCATGCACCTGCAAAAGCAGGCGGGCTTCATGATCCCGCAACTGGTCATCGGCGGCTACAGCCAGCATGGCGAGCTTGATGATGTCTGCCGCCGAGCCCTGAATAACCGTATTGATGGCCTGACGCCGGGCCAGCGCATAGGCCTGTCCGCTGGGCGAATGGATGTCCGGCAACAGACGGCGGCGCCCCCCCAGGGTGGTTACATAGCCCTGACTTTTGGCGGTTGCCTCCACCGACTCATAAAATTCTTTCAGCCCCGTAAGGCGGGAAAAATAGCGTGCGATGAATTCCTTGGCCTCGCTGGTGCTGATCTTCAGGTCCTGCCCCAGCTTTTGCGCGCCCATGCCGTAAATGAGGCCGAAGTTGATGGTTTTGGCGTTGCGCCGCTGATCCGGGCTTACCTGATCGGGCGCAAGGTCATAAACCAGAGCAGCCGTGCGGGCATGGATGTCTTCCCCGTTGCGGAAGGCTTCCAGCAGGGCCTTGTCCTGCGACATGTGGGCCAGCACCCGCAATTCTACCTGCGAGTAGTCGGCAGACACAAGGGCATTGCCCTCATTCGCGATAAAGCAGGTTCGCATGCGTTTGCCCAGATCGCCGCGCACGGGGATGTTCTGCAGATTGGGATTGCTGGAAGAAAGCCGCCCCGTAGCCGTGGCCTTCTGGTTAAAGGTGGTATGTATGCGCCCGTTGCCGTCCATAAGGCGCGGCAGGGGATCAAGATAGGTGGAGCGCATTTTTTCCAGCTTGCGGAATTCAAGAACACTGTCGACCACAGGATGGCGGCCCGCCAGCTTTTCAAGAGTCTCCTGACTGGTAGACGCCTGCCCGCCTCTGGTTTTCCGGGGCGAAGGCAGCTCGAGCGTGCTGAACAGCACATCGCCCAGCTGCTGCGCGGAGCGGATATTGAACTCCCTGCCCGCCGCCCTGTAGACGGCGGCCGTAAGCGTATCCAGCCTGCCCTGCACATCGGAAAGAAATGATTCAAAGGCAGCGGCATCAATGGCAATGCCGCGCCGTTCCATGGCAGCCAGCACGGGCGTAAGAGGCAGTTCAAGGCTGTCATACAGGTCCGCAAGGCCGTCCTGCCGCATGCGGGCCTCCAGCACTTCGGCCATGCGCAGGGCAAGCAGGGCCGGGCCGGGACCATCATCGCGCAGCGGCGCGCCCCAATGCACGGCCAGACGCGGCCATGCGTAGTCGCTCTCTTCCGGGTTGACCAGATAGGCAGCCAGCCCCAGATCCATAAAGAAACCAGCCTTTCTGTCCTGTGCCAGACTGCGCCAGCAGGCAGCCTGCGAAAGCAGTCCCTTGAGGTCCGGCGTTACAATGCGGCGCGCACCGGCAGCCCAGGCACACAGTGCGCTCATGCTCTCCGCACCGCCTGTCCAGCAGACATCCCCGCCGCCCTGAACAGCCGCATGCGGCGCAGCCTCAAAGCCTCTGGCCCAGACCAGCGCGACGTCCTTGCCTCGGCAGTCCGGCAGGTCTTCAGCCCGGTTCACCTGCGGGGCCGGTTTTTCCTCCACAACCTCAAGCAGGCTCATTTGCGCGCCGGCTCCGCCGGGGGGCAGCGGCTGCGCGCCACGGCCCCTGCCCGGGGCAGCGGCTGCATTTTTGGCAGCACCCGACGATGGCGCGCCTACGGGAGACAAGGCCCCCTCTTCACTTTGGCCGCGCCCAGCATTGTCACCGCGTTGCGCGTCAGCCGGGGCGGAAAGCTGCATGCGCTCCAGAGAGGCCATTTCTCGCCGAAGGGCATGAAGTTCGAATTCTTCTGCCAGACCCGCGCACCGTGCGGCGTCAATGGGGCGCACCAGCAGGTCGTCCAGCTCAAGCGACGTGCAGACGTCCAGCGACAGGGTGGTCAGCTTGCGCCAGGTAAACATTTCATCAAGATGGGCGCGCAGCTTGTCCTGAAGCTTGGGTGGCAGCAGGGCAAAATGGTCGCGGATATCTTCGAGGCTGGGACAGATTTCAAAAATTTTTGCGGCCGTTTTGGGTCCTATGCCGGGCACACCGGGGATATTGTCGCTGGTGTCGCCCACAAGCGCCTGCACATCGGGCCACTGGGCGGGGGTCAGACCGCTCTCTGCCGTAAACTGGGCGGCCGTAAGCAGTTTTTCGTCCTTGAACGCGGGGTCCCACATATGGACATTGGGGGCAAGGCACTGCTTGAGGTCCTTATCGCCACCAACAATGACCACAGGGCGCTCCTGAGAAAAACGGGCGGCCAGCGAGGCTATGCAGTCGTCAGCCTCGCAGTGGTCAGAAATTTCAAGATTCAAGCCCAAGGCCGTTATCATGCGCTCAATGGGCGGCATCTGGCGCAACAGGTCTTCTGGCGTGGCATCGCGATTGGCCTTGTAGAGCGGAAAGATATCATGCCTGAAATTCTTGCCCTTGCCGTCTTTGACAAAAAGAAAGTAACGCGGTCTTTCTTCGCGCAGGATGCGCAACAGCACACGGGTGACCACAACCAGAGCATTGGTGGGAAAACCGTCCGAGCGCTGCATGTTTCTGTTGGCGAAAAAACCCCGATAGATAAAGGCCGAGCCGTCCATCAGAAAGACGGGTTCAGTGGCAAGATCAAGACGCTTTTTTAAAGACATGGCTAACCGTATTCTTTTGAGTGTGGCAAGTCCGCCAGTTTGCCGGTAACGGCTCTTGCGGATAAATAGAGCTGCGCGTATACTATAGTGATGGAAACAAGTCCGCAAGTGACAGCTTCCGTTCAGGGACCGCTTCTGCGCGTCAGCGTTGGCGGCAAGTGGAATATCGATACGGCCTGGCCCCCTGAAGCCAGAACCGCCCTGGAAATCCTGGCTGACCAGAGCATCCGAGAAGTTCGCCTTGAAAGCGACAATCTCGGCGCATGGGACAGCAGCCTGCTCGTTTTTCTTGTGCAAGTGGCGCAGGCAGTCAACGAACGCAAGGCAGACCTGCACACCAGCCTGCCCGACGGGCTGGAGCGTCTGCTCAAGCTCGCCTTTGCCGTTCCCGCCAAAGCCGGCTCCGACCGCAAAAAAGAAAAACTCAATTTTGTACAACGCGTGGGTCAGGCCACCATTGATCTGCCACCGCGCATAACCGACTTTTTGAATTTTGTGGGCGATGTAACCCTGGCCGTGGGCCGCCTTTTTGTGGGCCGCACCCAGATGCGCCCTCAGGACCTGCTGGCGGCCATGCAGGAATGCGGTGTGCAGGCCCTGCCCATCATTTCCATAACCAGCATGCTTTTTGGGCTTATTCTGGCCTTTGTGGGCGCGGTGCAGCTTACCCAGTTTGGCGCGCAGATCTACGTGGCCGGTCTTGTGGGCATAGGCATGCTGCGCGTCATGGGTGCTGTCATGGTGGGCGTGGTCATGGCGGGCCGTGTAGGCGCGGCCTATGCCGCTCTTATCGGCACCATGCAGGTCAATGAAGAAGTGGACGCCCTTGCCACCCTTGGCATTGCTCCTGTGGACTTTCTGGTGCTGCCGCGCGTGGTGGCCCTGACGGCCATGATTCCCCTGCTCACGCTCTACGCCGACCTCATGGGCGTGGTGGGCGGCTACATTGTCGCCACAACCATGCTCAACATCAGTCCGATGGAATATATCAACGCCACCACGCAGATGGTTCCCTACAAGCACGTCTTCATCGGCCTTGCTTACGGCACGGTTTTTGGCGTCATCATCGCCATAACCGGCTGCTATCAGGGGATGCGCTGCGGCCGCAGTGCTCAGGCCGTGGGTTTTGCAACCACAACCGCCGTGGTACACGCCATTGTGGGCATTATCGTAGCCACTGCCATCATAACCGTCATCTGCAACGTGCTGGGCATCTGACATGGCCGAAAAAAATACCATAGCGGGCATCACGCCCGAAAAAGACACCGCAGCTACCCATGCGCCGGAAACAGGCCGTCAGTCCGGCCAGCCGGGCATATCGGCCAGCACGCCTGCGCCGGGTACGCCTCCGCACTCTGAAGCGCCCCATCCGCCTCCCGACGCCCCCGATGCCGGTCAAAGCAGCACCGAGATGCGCCTCAAGATCAACCAGCTGCAGGTGGGGTACGGCTCGTATATTCTTATGCGGGACGTGACGTTTGACGTGCGCGCCGGAGATATTTTCTTTATTACTGGCGGTTCAGGCTGCGGCAAAAGTACCTTGCTGCGGGTGCTCATGGGCCTGAAGTCACCGCAGGCGGGTCAGGTTTTTTATGGAAAAACGGATTTCTGGGCATGCACCGAAGAGCAGCGCCGCAGGATGGGACGCGACACGGGCGTGCTTTTTCAGAGCGGGGCCTTGTGGAGTTCCATGACGCTGGCGGAAAATGTGGGCTTGCCCCTGCAACAGTATACCGACCTGAACGATGCGGACATTCGCGAACAGGCAAAGCTCAAGCTGGCCCTCTCCGGGCTTGCGGGCTTTGAAGACTACTACCCCTCCGAGATCAGCGGCGGCATGCGCAAGCGCGCCGGGCTGGCCCGCGCTCTGGCCCTTGACCCCAAGGTGCTTTTTCTTGATGAACCCTCCGCCGGGCTTGATCCCGTAAGTTCGCGCATGCTGGATGACCTGATTCTGGAACTGCGCGCAAGTCTGGGCACGACGTTTGTTATTGTTTCGCATGAACTGGCGAGCATTTACGCCATCGCCGACAACCTCATCTTTCTGGATGCCCAGACGCGCCAGGTAGCGGCGTGCGGCAACCCGCACCAGCTGCTGCAAGCCGCCGATACGGCGCCCAGCGCAATGCTCTTTCTTACCAGGGGCGAGCGCAGTCACGCAGAAAAGGAGCAGACGGAAAAAACCGCTTCCGCTGCGCCGGACAAGGAAACGAATATATGAACGCGCAAAAATACAGAACCACTGTGGGAGCCTTTGTGCTTGGCGGGTTGGCCCTGCTGGCTCTGGGCTTCATCGTGCTGGGAGGCGGTCGCCTGTTCAGCAATGACATGCAGTATGTTCTCTACTTCGACGGCTCCGTGAGCGGCCTTTCCACCGGCGCTCCCGTGGTGTTTCGCGGTGTCCCCATGGGCAGCGTTACCCGCATCAACCTTGTAGCCAACACGAAAGATTCCAATGTTACCATTCCCGTCTATATCCGCATAGACGAACAGAGTTTTGTGCGTGGCCGAGGCTCCGCGCCCATTTCTGAAACCGCCCGTGAAGAAATCGTGCGCCGCATGGTGCAGCGCGGCCTTCGCGCCCGCCTGCAGCTGCAAAGCCTCATTACCGGACAATACCGGATCGAGCTGGACTTCTTTCCCGCTACGCCCGCTGTTTTTCGCTCGGGCACGCCGGATACGGAAATCCCCACCATCCCCTCCCCCATCGACACGCTGCAGACCACTCTTTCCCAGTTGCCGCTGGAATCCATGGCTCACGCGCTTGAAAGCATTTTGCAGAACCTGGCCCATTCTCTGGCGGATGACAGCCTCGGGCGCGGGCTGAAAGCCTTTACACGCACGTTTGAAGAAATTGACGATATCCTCAAAAACAGTCCCATGCGCCAAAATGCCGAGAGTATCCTGAAAAGGCTCGACACGGCTGCGGGCACGGTTGAAAGGCAAATGCCGGGAACTCTGGCAACCCTGCGATCCGCGCTGGAAAACATGAGCATGGCGGCAGATCAGTTGCGTGTGGCTACGGCCTCGGCCCAAAGCCTTGTGGGGCGGGATTCGCCCACCGTCAACGATGTTCGACGCCTGATCAAGGAAAGCATCGAAACCCTGCGTACCATCCGCACCTTCGCACAGATGCTTGAACGCAACCCCGAAGCCCTGCTTATGGGCAGACAAGGAAAACGCTGATGCAACGTTACGCCCTGTATACTCTTCTGGTCTTCGCCACGCTGATGGTTGCCTGCGGCCGCAGCACGCCCACGAATTACTACCTTCTGGAAAGCCGCCTCACGCCCGTTTCAGCCGATAGCCTGCCGGGCAAAAGCCTGCGGGTGGCCCCTGTTACCGTGCCCGAATACCTTGATCGTGACGGCATAGTCAGCCGCATGGGCGAATCTACCCAGCTTGTGGTGGCGCAGTTTCACAATTGGGGCGAACCGCTGAGCCACGGCGTGCGCCGCGTGGCCCGTGAAGTGCTCACCCGCCCCATGCTCGACAGCGGCATTAACGTGCTGCCCGCCGGTGACGAATCCACTGCCGACTACGTTCTGTATCTGGACGTGCAGCGTCTGGACGGCAATTTCGACCAGAAGGCGGTGCTTGATGTGCGCTGGACACTGAGAGACAAGTACAACGATGTGCTCGCCCGCGGCATTTACGTGGATGAAGAGAACGTGAACGGAAAAACCTACGACATCCTTACAGCCGCTGAAAGCCGCATGGTGCAGCGCATGGCCGAACATCTGACCCGGCGGCTGCCCGCCTTTACCGGGGGCAGGCAGTGAGCGAGGCGGCAGCCCAGCGCAGCCGCATCCTGCTTGTGGATGACGCTCCGGAAAACTTGCGCATCCTGAGCGAGAGCCTGCGCGAAGACTATACCATCATGTTTGCCAAGAACGGACCGGACGCACTGCGTCTGGCCATGGGCAATCCGCCGCCGGATCTCATCCTGCTTGATGTCATCATGCCGGGCATGAACGGCTACGAAGTCTGCCGCAGGCTCAAGGACGAACCTGCCACGCGCGATATTCCCATCATGTTCATCACAGCCCAGAACGAAGAGACTGACGAGGCCACCGGCCTTTCTCTGGGCGCACAAGACTACATAGCCAAACCCTTTCGTGTTTCGCTGGTGCGCAACAGGGTTGCCAATCAGCTGAAATACAAACGCTACCGCGATCATCTTAATGATCTGGTGCACGAGCGCACACGGCAGCTGGCCCTCACGCAGGAAGCCACCATTCATGCCATGGCAAGCCTTGCCGAATGGCGCGACACAGAAACGGGCGCGCACATCAAACGAACGCAGAACTATGTGAAAGCGCTGGCACTGCACATGGCCGGACAAGCCAAATACCGGCATCAACTGGACGCGGATGTCATCGCATGGCTCTATCTTTCGGCTCCGCTGCACGATGTGGGCAAGGTTGCCATTGCCGATACGGTGCTGCACAAGCCCGGACCTCTCACGGATGAAGAATATGAGGCCATGAAGGCCCACACTGTGCTTGGTAGAAATGTTCTGGCCGCGGCGGACAAGTTTTTGGGCGAAGACTCTTTTTTGAAGATGGCCTGCGACATTGCGTATTGCCACCATGAGCGATGGGATGGCCGGGGCTATCCGCAGGGGCTGAAAGAAGAAGAAATTCCGCTTCCTGCGCGGCTCATGAGCCTTGCGGACGTGTACGACGCGCTACGCAGCCAGCGTGTTTACAAACCTGCCATGACACATGAAAGCGCCGCAAAGATCATACTGGACGGCAAGGGAACGCAGTTCGACCCGGATGTTGTTGATGCCTTTATGGCCATTCAGGAACAGTTCAAGACCATTGCCGAGCGCTATAAAGACCTGGAAGGCTGACCGGCGCGGCAGGGCACGGTTTTCCTGTACACAGCGCCGTGCCTTTACCGACCGTAACCGGCCAGAAGGCAAGGCAACCTGCCATGCGGCTCGATGAAGGCAAGGCGGTTTGCCTGTGGCAAGGCTGATACGGTGTCCATTAATGATGCGCCAGGGGCAGGCTTGCCCGGTCACGCAAAAAGGCGCTCCCGGCTACAGGCCGAGGCGGCATTTCAATGCGGAATCACGCCAAAGAACTTCAGAGCAGTTTCACCTTGGAATTGCCCTGCTGACGCGAAGGCGGCAACAGCCGCCAAGGGGCGTGGATTCTGGCGAAAACCACGTTTTTTGCAGAATGATGCGTTGAAGCAGGGTGTGTTTCAAAAGCAAAATGCTCCAGGGCTGATCAACTTTGAGAATGCATGTTCGCAAAACTTGCGACACGCCCGCTCAAGCGTCTGACCGCGCACGTGCATTGCGCACGCACACCTGCGGTGGGCGGCAATCACAGCAAAATAGCCCGCAGAGCGGGTTTTCTGTTTTCTGCACTGGCACATCAGACAGGCAGGACATGATAAAAGAGGCCGTAACTGCCGGAACCCCGGAAATTACGGCCTCTTTTTGCTTTTGCTCGTCGCACCGGTCAGGGATTGACCATGACTTTTGCGGGGCGCAGCAAGCGCCCGCCAAGCTTGTATCCGCGCTGCAACAGGCGGGCCACAGAATTGGGGGCAAACTCCGGCCGGGCGTCAAAGCCCACGGCTTCATGTATGGCCGGATCAAATTCTTCGCCTTCTTCGCCCACCGGAACCAGACCGTGCCCGGCAACAGCTTCAAGAAGCAGCTTGCGCGTCATGGCCACGCCCTGCAACATATCCTTGCAAGCCTCGTTGGTGCTTCCGTATTGCAAAGCCAGATCAAGGTTATCAAGCGTGGGCAAAAGATCGCCCAAAACCTTTTCGGCGGCGTAACGCATCTGCTCTTCATGCTCACGCTTGAGGCGCTTCTGAAAGTTGTCCATCTCAGCAGCCATGCGCAAACGCATCTCTTCCACCTCGGCCTTGCACCGGGCCTCTGCTTCTGCCGCAGAAAGAACATCGCCCTGCGCTGTCATTGCGTCAGCCATGCCTTCAAGCAAGCTGTCATCCAATTCGCCGGGCATTTCGCCGGGCATTTCTCCCATGCCGTCCGGCGCAGAAAAGTGCAGGCTGTCTTCCGAAAATTCGTCTTCCGGCTGCCCTGCCCCTTCATAAGATTTGTGCATCTTGTGACGCTGCATGATCCCTCCTGAGTCGCCCCGCCCGCTGGCGGCCGCGTTCATTTCTTGTAACTAAGTTCGGGTTTACAGACTGTCAAGGCTTCAGAGGACTTGACGTATATTGAAATTAGAATATAAAATTATAAATAAGTATTGTTATATTTACAAATCATGCTGGCGGCATGGCTTGCCCCAGCAGGGCGATCATAACAAATATACGTTTTTTTCGATTGTGTCATGCTCCGGCTTTGCAGGTAATTGCCAAAGGCCGGCCCGGACATGGCTGTGCGTTCAGGGCTGCCGGTTTACCGGCAGGCAACGACTTGATTCTCCTATACCAGTGGAGGGCGTTTCATGTCATGGCGCAGTACTGTCATCCCGCATCTTGGTGCGTTTTTTCTGCTTTTTCTTCCTCTGCGGCTTTTTGCCGCCGACATCTACTTCACCCCGCAACTGGGGCAGCGCCCTCTGCCCGAGCTTGCCTGCACTGAAGGCGATACTGCCTACTGCAATCAGGCTCTGCCCCGTACCCTGCTGATAACGGCGCCTGTTGTGGAAGATCCGGACTGGTACTCCCCTCCGCCCGACAAGGCGCGTAAAAGACCACGCTATGTGGGCTGCCAGTCGTCAAGCCAGTATCTGCCCGTTCTGCAGGAGGCGCTTGAGGGCAATCCCGTTGCCATGGCCGACCTTATTATCCGCATCCAGTGCGAACGCCCGGCTCTGGTCGCGGCACACCCCGACATCCCCCCTTTCATGCATTCCATATCATTCTGGCTTGAGTGGGCCGCCCGCTACACGTCCCCGGGCTGGGTCTACACACGGCTGGCCCTGTATGATGACGGCATAGGCCAAACCCGCAGCGCCTTTACGCGGGGGGCCTTTCTTGGCGATCCCAAGGCCATGCACGCCTATGCCACCCGCTGGAATACCGGAACCAACCTCCACTGGCTTCTCATGGCCGCCGATGCGGGATATGGCCCGGCCGCGCATGAAATATCCCGCTGGTATCGCTTTGGCGGGCAGAACTGCGGCTACACCCTGCCCAAGGCCCCGGATACCGAAATGGCCCACCAGTATCGCACCATAGCCATGAACAAGGGCTATTCCCGTGCCTTTGCCTATGCCGTTTTTGAAGCGTTGGCTGGCGGCGATACGCCCGAGGCTGTGGAAGATGCCTGCGTGTATACCCATATAGGTCGCATACTTGAAAAGACCGACAATGGCCTGCTGCTGGTTGATAACCCCCTGCCGCAACTACAGCCCATCGCTTTTGAGCAGGTGCTGTCATATGCCCTGTGCGCGGTTTTGCCGCCCCGTCCCCTGCAGTCTCAGGAAGAAAGGCTGCACTTTCAGGATTCGCAAAAAATCAGACGCCCCCGCATCATTGATCCTGAAATGCAGGAAAGAGCCAGGGAGCGGGCCACGGCCTGGCTGCGAACCTTTCAGGAACAACGTCAGGCAGAACTGGAGATGGAGCGCGAACGCAGGCGAGCCTTGACCGCACAATTGCGGGAGCTGTGCAGTCCCGCCCTCACATATATTGTCAAAGCTCAGGAAAACGTGCCTCAGGCGCTGCCTGTCACAGTACGCCACACGCCGCCTTTCATTTAGAGCAGTTAACACTTGAAATGCTCGTTTCCGGCAGGCAAAAGCCTGCCTCCTCGCATTTCGTGGCAAGGATTTTCAAAGAAATCCTTGCAGAGCAGTTAACTCATTTCATTCGTTAACAGCTCTAGTCATCCCATCGTACAAGAGAGATATTGCACCATCCGGCGTGCTTTCAGCGCTGTTTATCCGCGTGGGTAAACAGCGCTGCTGTTTTTAATCGGCAACGTTTTCACGCAGTATTGCTGGTTGCCGACAGTTTCAATGCCCGGCAAACAAATTTTGGCAAGGGAATTTTGACAAAGAGGTTCTGGCACAGAGGTTCTGGCAAGGATGCCATAAGGAATAGTGTGAACTTCAGACAGAAAACCATCGGTGGCTCCAGCTCCGGCATGCATTGAAAAACTGCCGCCCCCCAAAACTGCGCGATCAAACAGGATTTATGACTGATCAGGCCGGATTTTTCAGCCGTTCGCGCGTTCCGCCCTGATGCAGCATGAAAAACACCATGTCGGCTGCCTTTCTCAAGCGGCGGCGAGTCTCGACATTCACGGGAGCCTTCTGTATATTCCCCCAATCGAGGTGAGGAAAATACTATGACATGCCGGACTTTGACTCTGCATAATGAGCAGGAGTGGCCCAAGCTTGCCCAATGGCTGCAAGGCCGCAACAACCCCGGTGACGGGGTGGAAAGCGCCGTGCGCGATATCATCGCTGCCGTGCGCGAAAAGGGCGATGAAGCCCTGGTGGAATATACCCGTCATTTTGACTGCCCGGATTTTGCGCCCCCCCTGCTCGTCAGCGAGCAGGAAATCGCCCGGGCGGCGGCCTCTGTTTCCATTGAAAACAGAGAAATCATCAGTCAGGCCGCCACCTACATACGCTCGTTTCATGAAGCGCAAACAGAAAAATCCTGGTTTACCACGCGCCCTGACGGCAGCATTCTGGGGCAGCACGTTTTGCCCGTTGACGCTGCCGGGCTTTATGTGCCGGGCGGTCAAGGCGGCAACACCCCGCTGATCTCCAGCCTGCTCATGACTGCCATTCCGGCGCAGGTTGCCGGTGTGCCGCGCCTTGCCATCTGCACGCCGCCCCGCAAGGATGGCAGTGTCAACCCCCACATTCTGGCCGCAGCCCACCTGCTGGACATTGAAGAAGTGTACCGCGTCGGCGGGGCATGGTCAGTGGCGGGCATGGCCTACGGCACGCAAAGCATGCCCCCGGTAGACGTCATCACCGGACCGGGCAACATTTTTGTCACCACCGCCAAGCGTCTGGTGCAAGGCACGGTGGGCATCGACATGATCGCCGGCCCGAGCGAAGTGCTTATCCTGGCAGACTCTTCGGCCAATGCCGAATGGCTTGCCGCAGACATGCTGTCGCAAGCCGAGCATGACACGCTTGCATCGGCAATCTGCGTTACTGACGACCAGCGTCTGGCCGACAATCTCTGGCAGGAACTGACCAAACAGTGCGCCGCCCTGCCCAGAGCCACCACAGCTGCCCGCTCACTTGAAGACTGGGGGGCCATTGTTGTCACGCCCAACCTGAGCGTGGCCGTGGCCGTAGCCAACATGGTCGCCCCCGAACACCTTGAAATCTGCACCCGCGACCCTTGGGCCGTTCTGCCCCACATACGCCATGCCGGAGCCATCTTCATGGGCCAGCACAGCCCCGAGGCCGTGGGCGACTACTTCGCCGGGCCCAACCATGTGCTGCCCACATTGGGCACGGCCCGCTTTTCGTCGGCCCTTTCCGTGCAGACCTTCTGCAAGCGAACCAGCATTGTGGCAACGTCTCCGGCCTTTTTGCAGCAAAACATGCAGTCCATTGCCGCCCTTGCCCGCATGGAAGGGCTGGAAGCGCACGCGCGCAGCGTAGAAGCGCGCGCCAAAAAATAATCGGGCCGACACATCAGGAGCACCCATGAAGGTTGTGGTCAAAACTGACATTACCGCCTACCCGCTGCTTTCACGCGGCAAGGTGCGCGACATCTATAATGTGGACGAAAAAACACTGCTCATCGTCACCACAGACAGAATGTCGGCCTTTGACGTGATCATGAACGAGCCTATCCCCTACAAAGGGGTGATCCTGAACCAGATCACCCTGTTCTGGATGGAAAAGTTCAAGAACATTGTCCCCAACCATCTGCTTGAAAGCGATGTAAACCGCTTTCCCGAGGCACTGGCGCCCTGGAAGGACGAGCTTGAAGGCCGTGCCGTGCTCGCGCGCAAGGCAGACCCTCTGCCCGTGGAATGCATCGTGCGCGGTTACATTACGGGGTCCGGGTGGAACGACTATCAGGCGAGCGGCTCACTTTGCGGCTACGCACTGCCCCCGGGCCTGCAGGAATCCGACAAGCTTGAGCCTGCCATCTTTACGCCCTCTACCAAGGCGGAACTGGGCCAGCACGATGAAAACCTGAGCGTGGCCCAGGCAGCCCGCCTGCTGGGGAATGACATGGCCCGCCAGGTTGAACAAACGGCTCTGGCCCTCTATGAGGCCGGGCGCGCCTATGCCGCAAGCCGGGGCATCATCGTGGCGGACACCAAGTTTGAATTTGGCTTTATTGACGGCAAGCTGCACCTCATTGATGAAGTTCTTACGCCCGACTCCTCGCGCTTCTGGCCTGCGGACCAGTACAAAGCCGGTCAGGGCCAACCCAGCTTTGACAAACAGTATCTGCGCGACTGGCTCAAAGCGCAGCCCTGGGACATGCAGCCTCCGCCGCCGCCCCTGCCTGAGGACGTCATAAGAATTACTGCGGATAAATACAAAGAAGCCTACGAAATTATTACAAAATAAACACACTTCAGCCCCATGCCGCAAAGGTGCGGGCTTGCGGCTTTGCCGCTACCGTGCGAAGAATCATCGCCGTTGCCTGCACATGTTGTCACACGGCGGATACGGTTTGCCACCGGCACACCCATCACGTCCCCGCGCGTGATGGTCAAGTGCGGCATTCTGCCCGGTCAGCCTGTTTCGCGAGCGCGGGCCGCTCATTTTGCCTGTTGCGCTTCTGCCCGCCTCTGGCTGGCCGGGACAACGTTGCCAAACATTTTTTTCATACAGCCCCCAGCCGCAACAGCGGACAGGCGGCGCAATTTACAACCGCACGCGGCCTGTCCGGCCCGTATTTTTCCTAGGAGGATCCATGCTGCTGCAAGGAAAGAAAGCTCTCATAATGGGATTGGCCAACAACCGGAGCATCGCCTATGGCATTGCTGCTGCCCTGAAAGCTCAGGGAGCGCGGCTGGCGTTCAACTATGTGGGCGAAGCCATCAAGAAACGTGTTGAGCCTCTGAGTGAAGAACTGGGGGGCGAGTTCACCTTCCAGTGTGACGTGTGCGACGACGCGCAGATCGAAAATGCCGCTTCCGTGGTCAAAGAAAAATGGGGGGATCTTGACATCCTGATCCACTCTGTGGCTTTTGCCAACCGCGACGATCTGTGCGGCCGCTTTGTGGACACTTCGCGTGACGGATTCAAGCTTGCACTGGAAGTTTCGGCCTATTCCCTCACCGGCCTTTGCCGCGCTTTTGAGCCGCTGTTCAACGAAAACTCCTCGGTGCTTACCATGACCTATCATGGCTCCACCCAGGTCATTCCCGGCTACAATATCATGGGTGTAGCCAAGGCCGCTCTTGAAGCGTCCATGCGCTATCTGGCCTACGACCTTGGCCCCAAGGGAGTACGAGTCAACGCCATCAGCGCAGGCCCCATAAAAACGCTGGCCGCCTCGGCCGTGTCGAGCCTCAAGGATATTTTTACCATGGTGGAAAACAATTCGCCCCTGCGCCGCAACGTGACTACGGCCGACGTGGGCGGCGTGGCGGCTTTTCTGGCGTCTGATCTTGCCAATGCCGTGACCGGGCAGATCATCTACGTCGACAGCGGCTTCAGCAAGGTGGGCGTAACCGCCTGAGGATAAAATTATGGGCTACCTGACACTCAATGCCATAGCCATCACCCTGCTGTCCGCGCTGGCACTATGGATCTTTTACCGGTCTGCCGGAGTTGAAAAAAAACGAGCAGGGCGGGAAACCAAAAAAGATCAGACACATGGGCAGGATTAAAAAATGCTGATCAAAATCTTGCTGACTGTGGTCATTGTGGGCGGGCTGTTCTGGATGCTGGTTAAAACCGGCGGCGGACTGTGCTGAATGGACTTTCGCTTGCCACCCCTCCGGCGGAGGGGTGAAAAAAAGACCGACGCTGAAAAGACACCGCCCGAGGATAAAACCTAGGCGCACAGAACAGTGTTACGGCATCAGCCCATAATTTTACCATTTTTTGCTTGCATTCTCTGTGGATATGCCATATACAGTTTCGGCTTTGCACGAATGCAAAACATGCGGAGAGGTGTCCGAGCTGGCCGAAGGAGCACGATTGGAAATCGTGTGTACGTTAATCGCGTACCGAGAGTTCGAATCTCTCCCTCTCCGCCATATTTCAAGGGGTTACTGGAAACAGTAACCCCTTTTTCTTTGCTCTGATTTTTATCATGTGTGTTTTTTGTGTGTGATGGCCGCAAAAACGACTGCTGCCGCCCTATCAACCCACGCTTTTGGTAACAGCATAGCGGTAAACGATCTGTAGCAATGTGTCGTTGGTAGCTTCCGTTTTTTTGGGGCAGCTATTGGGGCAACAACTTTTTCCGCTCGAGAGTTGCCCCGCCATGCTTCAAATGCCCCCGCCGGGCCGGAGCTGGCAGACACATCTGCGCCGGTTTGCGTTCAACAGGGTCGTTGAGAATAAAGCATCGGCAACCGCACGCAACTATAATAAAAATGTGAGGGAGACCTGCCTTTTTACACGGCAGGCTCCCTCACATTTTCGCATCTGGCTGATTTTACAGTGACGGGATCATTTCACCGGGTACATCGGGTCTTTCAGCTCCAGCTCGTTGGCGGCGTTGACAATGCCTACGCATTTATCGCTTTCATACAGGGTGTAGGCGTACTCGGCCAACTGTTCTGAACTGATAAACTCCATCGAGGAAATGATTTCCTCGCCGTTCAGAGCGGCATCGTCGCTGGCACGGGCCACAAATTCGCTGGAGGTGGAAGAAGGGGCGAGAACCTTGGCGCGCATTTTTTTGCCCTGTTCATGCAGCGCGTTGGAAATGCCCTCGGTAAAAGAGGCTACAAAGAATTTTGTTGCGCAGTAGAGAACAGCGGAACTGAAGATACCATACCCCCCGATTGATGAAACGTTGATCAGGGTTGCCTGCTTGTCGCGATAATCCGCCACATAGCGCAGTGAAAGCTCGGTCAGCGCCTTGACGTTCAGGTCAAGCATCCGTTCAGCCTTGTCCAGATCAACATCCCAGGGATAGC
This sequence comes from uncultured bacterium, assembly GCA_905214305.1. GTDB lineage: Bacteria > Desulfobacterota > Desulfovibrionia > Desulfovibrionales > Desulfovibrionaceae > Desulfovibrio. The sequence goes on along the minus strand of CAJMLK010000025.1, from coordinate 16,006 downwards.
TGAAATCCCCGAAGCCAGCATTGTTGATCAACACATCAATGGTGTGCTTTTTACTTTCTTCATACAAGGCGACAACGGCCTTTTTCTGTGTCAGATCCGCTTCGTGCACGAGCACTTCCGCCTTGTGCCTCCCCCGGATGTCTTCCGCAATTTCATCAAGCAGAGCTTTTCTTCGCGCCACAAGGATAAGATTAAAACCACGTGAGGCGAACGCATAGGCCAGAGCTTTGCCGATTCCTGTACTTGCGCCGGTGATCAATGCCGTTTTCATAAAAATCTCCTGATGGTCTGAGTGACGTTGATTCATTCTGGATTTTTTTAACGCTCAATGGTTATGCATCTTCTGAAGAAGGTGCACTGTAGTTCTTCATGCAATGCACACCAAAATGGATGTAAAAATCCGGGTATCCGTCAATGGGCAGCCAAAAAATTGTGGCTTCCGGCGCATCGGGGGTCATTCTGGGGCCTTTCAACCATGTGGCCCTGTGCTCTTTGACTGTTTTGTGGGCCAGACAGCCCTTGTGATGTTCAGGCGCTCCGTGCTTGCTGCAGATCATGCCCACGTGCCGCACAAAGGATGCGCAGACAGCGTTGAGGGCAATGATCCGTTTTGACTTGTGCACCAGCTGCACACCTTCAGGAAAGTGGTCATACATGAGATGAAAAGCCTCAATAAGCCTGTCGTCCACTTCGATATCTTCTACTTTTGCCATTTTTTATCCTTCCTTCCATTTTCTGGAATCGTGTAAAAGTTACGATTTTTTTGAAGCAAGACGGGGAATGTCGCGCTACAGGTATCGGCCAAAGAACTCCGCCAGCCGCTCGACCGCCTGATCGACGTATTGCGGAACATCATAAAGATCGTAATGGCTCGCACCGTTGACCACGAACAGATTTTTGTTCCTGGAGCACGCCCTGCTGAAGAGATCGAAGCCGTCCCGGTAAGACCCGAACGCCCCCGGCCTGCTGCCGATAATGATCTGCAACGGCTGGGTCAGCAGGTGGTCGGCCAGATGAAAGGCATCGTAGCCCACCGCAGCGGCGGTGCTGGTAAAACGGAGCCTGTTGGGTGAACCCGGACGTTCCCCTCTGGGTGTTCTGTAGTAATCAACGGCCTCCACCATATCGATATCGACAAGCCCCGCCTTCTCCCGCTCCTCGTGCGAATGGGGTGCGTACCCAACAATCAGCGGCTCAGCGCCTCTGGCCTCGGCTGTGCGCTGTTTGGCGATGGCTTCCAGAGTTCGGATCGCGGCATCAGGGGTAAAGTCGCCTTCACGCATAAGCCTGCCGTAGTTGGCGCCGGAAACCGTAGCTACCGCCTTGAACCGTCGCTCCGTCATGGCCGCGCTGACCGCATATCCGCCGCCACCGCAGACCCCCAGGACGCCCATGCGGTTTTCATCGACATGGTCAAGCGTCACAAGATAGTCTGCCGCGCAGCGGAAATCCTCTATGCGTGCGGCGGGCACTTCCATAAAACGCGGCTCCCCACCGCTCGCACCCTGCGTGGAAGCATCGAACGCCAGAGCTATAAAGCCCTTTTCAGCCAGCTTTGCCGCATATATCCCGGAGGTCTGCTCCTTGCAGCTGCTGATCGGGTGCGCGCAAACCACTGCGGGGTATTTGCCTTTTTCGTTAAAGCCCTGTGGCAGGTGAAGATTGGCAGCCACATCCACAGCATTATTTTTGAAACTGACGCTTTTCATCAAGTTCTCCTTTTCAGAGCTAAAACCATGTCACATGCAGGGGGCGAATGCTCTGAGCCGCTCCCCGGCTTGCTCGTGCCATCACTGTTTTGCATTTGCAGCATAGTGAGCTATAAAAAAATTAACAGACATGATTCTGCTTTTTTTCTGCACAAAACTCTCTGCCCATGATCTTTATGTAAAAGCATGCTACTGAGCGGGAACAGGAGAAGAAATATGGCGGACACCAATCGTGTGGACAAAGAAAAGGCCAAGAGCCTTCTGCAGGAACTTGTTCACGGCCAAATGGCCGAACCTGGCGAATATGATGTGGGCATACCTGGGGTTACGCTCTACAGGATTGAACAGCCCACCAGAGGCGGCGCGCACCTTTACAAGCCGATGATCGTCAAGATGATTCAGGGGCACAAGAAAGTTGTGACGGGGGTTGGGGAATATCACTACGGGGAAAATGACATTCTGGTCACGGGCATGGATGTGCCGGGTGTCATTGTAGAATGCGAAGCCTCACCCGAGGCGCCAGGCACGGCACTGGTCATTGATCTTGATAAAAGCCTTGTTGCCCAGCTGGCGCTGGAGATTCCACGTGGCGTGTCCAATGCGGACTCCACGTTCAGGGGGATTCTGGTTCAGCCGCTTGAGGCCGCCATGCTCGACGCATTTGTGCGGCTTGCCGAACTGCTGGTCATGCCGGAGCGCGCCCCGGTGCTTGCCCCCATGATCATTAAGGAAATCCATTACCTTCTGCTCATCGGCCCCAATGGACACAGCCTGCTCTCTTTCTGCACCCCGGGCTCGCAGAGCAACCAGATTTTCCAGGCAATCAACTGGCTGAAGCAAAACATCACAGCCGCCATCCAGATTGAAGACCTGGCGGAGAAGGCGCATATGGCCCCGTCCACTTTCCACCGCCACTTCAAGGAAATAACGGCGCTCAGCCCCATACAGTACCAAAAACGCCTTCGCCTCCACGAGGCGCAGCGTCTGATGCTGGTTCAGGGCATGGATGTGGGCAGTGCGGGCAACGCTGTGGGCTATGACAACCTCAGCCAGTTCAACCGGGAATACAAGCGTCTGTTTGGAGACTCACCCCGCAGGGATGTCAAAAAACTGATGGACGAACCCATTCTTGCCAAGCCGTCAAAGCCCGGAATGCAGTACGGCCTTCCCAGTTTCTAGTCTCAGCCCCCAAGAGCCTCGGGGCACGGCAAAATGCATGTGCAACGTTCCTGCAATGCCGCAGCGCAATTAAGCGCAGAGCCAAGCCCTGTCCTTTGTGCCCCGGCACTTTCAAGGCTCACCCATGCGCTCGAAGAAAAAATGCCCTGGCACTGCCGGAAAAGCGCTTTTTTAGCCAAACATCAGCAGCAAAAAGATAACCTGTGAAAAATATTTGAATAAACATAAACAGCACGGGTCATATCTGTGTTTCAGCGGCTTGATAATTTACAATGTTCAGGTATGGTCAGCATAAAAGCGGATAACAATTCCGAAAAAACGGGCAAATGCCAAAGAAAGGCTTTCAAAAACGGCATAACAAAACCTGGAGAGAGTCATGTTCAAAAGAATCTTTCTGGCCGTCGCACTGACTGTGGCCCTTGCTGTACCCGCCTTCGCGCAAAATTCCGGTTTTTATCTGGGCCTCAAATTCATTGATTCCATCCAGAGCACTGGAAACGTCTCAACAAGCAAAGGCGCAAACTTCTTTGACACCGGCGAATACAGCCAGAATACCGTTGGGGGCGGCGCTTTTGTCGGTTACGACTTCTACCCTGCCAACGACATTCCCCTGCGCACAGAAATTGAATACGCCATCCGCACCAATTCTGAAACGGACTGGGACGGCAAGCACGGTCTGGATGCGACCCTGAAGGGCCGCTGGAACCTGCAAACCCTGTTTCTTAACCTTTACTGGGACTTCCACAACGACACCGCCTTTACGCCCTATATTGGCGGCGGACTTGGCATGGGCTTTGTTGAAAGCCGGTACAAGGTTGAGGGTCTGGGATACAGCGGAAGCAGCACCGATTATAACACGGTATTTGCCTGGAACGCCGGAGCTGGCGTTTCCTATGCCTTTACCGAAACCATCTCTGCCGATCTGGCATACCGCTTCGTGGGCCTGAGCTACTATGAGCATGAAAAGTCATTCGGCGGCCAGAAGGCCAAGGTCGGCATGGCTCCTTATGCCAATGAATTCAGCCTGGGCGTTCGTTTTACGTTCTAGCCCTGCTGTATAAAAACATTGCTTCCCACATGGTTAAGAACGCCCCCGCTTTCGCCTGATAAACGAAAGCGGGGGCGTTCGCACTGACAGGCCCTGCCAGTGAGCATGTCCTGGATGTGATGCTCCAACAGGGTGTGTGCCCTCCACCAGATCGCTAAAGCTGGAGTTGCCAGACAACAGCAAGCCGAGTGAGGGAAAGGACGAACAGCCATCGAAATGCCAAACTGACGGTTCGCAGTCGAAAAGAAATGGTGCGGCGAAGGGCGGAATGCGGCTGCAAGCCCTGCAAGCCCTGAAAGCACTGCAAGCCGTGAAGAGCGGCAGATTACGCTCCCGGCAGTCCAGATACCATGCAAAAAGCCCGTGGCATGCCACGGGCCTTTTGCATCTCAATCTGCATCACTTTTCCTGCCTGTGGCGCGCACGCCGCCTCAGAGAAGCACGCCATATCCACGAAAGCACCAGCCCCACCGCAATGCCCACAAAAGCGTAGGTCGTACGCGTGACATTGGGGGCCGCGTTGACCCACCAGTTGGCGGAATGGCTCCATGCCGTGTGGTACAGCGTCCAGCCCAGAGCGGCCACCAGCACGAGCACGCCCATGGCGCCGCCCAGCCAGGACAGGGGGATAGGCTCCTGCCAGAAAAACGAAGCGCGGTAAAAACGCCTGCGGGCCATGCATACAGCCAGCAGCACCACGCTCACCATGCCTGCCGTAAGCCATGAAAAACCGTTGAGCAACGACCCGACAATGCCGAGGCAGAGAAAAACCACGGCCATATGGAACGCGCGCGTCTGGCGGCGCTCCAGTCCGTAGGAAACAAACAGCAGAGCCGCGCCCGAAAGGCAGCTGACCAAATGCCCTATGGCCGTCACATGGTACGGCTCCATAATGCGCAGCATGGCCAGAGCGTGCTTGCCCAGAGGCAAGGTGGATGACACCAGCAAAATAATCCCGGCAGAAAAGCACATATACGCCGAAATGGTATGCGAAAGCACAGAAAGCCAGCGCCCCGCCCCGCGCAGCACCTGACGGCGCTGGCGCACTTCATAGAGCACCAGCAACAGGGCTGCGGCCAGCAGCGGAATAATGAAATAAATCAGCCGGAACAGAAGCACGGCGGCAAAAACCATCTGCTCGTGCGAGGTGTGGGTAAGGTGCAGAATGACAAGCTCGAACACCCCGACCCCGCCGGGAATGTGCGTCAGCACCACCGCCACCTGAGCCATCAGGTAGCTGGGCAAAAAGTCGATAAAGCTGACGCCCATATCCCCCGGCAGCAGTACATACATGCAGGCGGCAGCGACCACGATGTCCACACCCGCCACAAGGGCCTGGGCAATGGCAATGCGCGGCGGCGGAAAAACAAATTCCTTGCCGAAAATGTGTACGGGCTTGCGGATAAAAAAGCACAAAGCAAGATAGGAACAGGCTATGGCAAAAAGAATGACGCCCAGTATGCGCACGTCTTTCAAGGGCATCTTGACCAGCAGCTCGTCAGGGATAATGGGGGGCGCCACCATAAAGATGGCCCCGCACAGCCCGAGCGCGCCTACCCAGAAAGTGACCGCCAGCATAAGCACCAGCCGCACTATGTCTGTCAGCGAAAAACCCCAGGCAGAATAGAAGCGGTAACGAACGCTCGTGCCACCAAGCAGCGCGCCAAAATTGTAGCTGACGGCCTGCCCCACAAAAGAAACCAGCCCCACACGCGGCAGGGGAAGGCTTTTGTGGATGGCCTTGAGCGCAAGCCAGTCATAGCCCACAAGGATCATATAGTTGACCACCATGAGCAGCAGGGAAAGGGCGATGCGCGTATGGGATATCTGGGAAAGGCTTTCGCGGATTTGCGCGACACTGTAGCTTTTCAGCTTATGGTACAAAAGATACACTGCCAGCAAAAAAATGGCCGAGATCAGTAATGGCCCGAGATAACGCAAATATTTTTTCATAAGCTGCCGTTGTTTGAATGCGGCTGACGATCAGCTCGGTTTATAACAATTTTTCTAGCATATACGCTGCACCAGCACGGCGCAAGTGCCAACTGTGCGCGCCCTGCCGGTATGCGCCCAACAGGGCTGGAATTTTTTGTTTAAAGCTTGACCGGAACCTGTGCAGTGGTTAGGGTAGAGGCGCAGTTACGGTTTTGATTCCGGCCCGCGCGGCCGGAGAGGTTTTCGGGCCTGCAAGGTGCAGCTGCCCGGTGTGTATTTTCCGGCAAAATTCACACTGTGAAAACGCCGCAAGGCCGGCACTTTTTTGGCAGCTGGTAGCGCTCAAAGCGCTTATGCGCGCTGAACCATGGCCTTCGCCGGAATACCAGATTTTTTTTCATAAAAACCACTTTTTGCTAAACGCATGCTCCGCTGCCTGGGCAGCGGCGTTTTTTTTGCGTTGCGAGGTTCGACATGACGAGTATTCCCATTTCCGTACAAGGCTACAAGGCGCTGGAAGAAGAGTTGGCCCGCCTGAAAAGCGAACGGCCGGAGATCATTCAGGCCATCAAGGAAGCCAGAGAAGAAGGCGACCTGCGCGAAAATGCCGGCTATGACGCCGCACGTGAACGCCAGGGCATGGCCGAGGCGCGCATTAAGTACATTGAATCGCGCATGGCCCTTTATCAGGTTATTGACCTTGATAAGCTTCAGGGCGACAAGGTTATCTTTGGCGCAACCGTGGAACTGGAAGATGTGGACAGCGGCGAAGCCAAAACCTACACCATCCTTGGCCCGGACGAAGCCGACCCCAGCAAGGGTTCCATTTCGTTTCTTTCACCCGTAGGGCAGGCCCTGCTCGGGCGCGAGGAAGGGGATGAAGTTTCCGTTGAAATTCCCCGTGGCCGCGTGACGTATGAAATCATCGGCGTCAGCTTCAAGGGCAGCAAAAACCTCGGCTAGAGCGCTGTTACACCAACAACGCCCTGACCGGCCGGCTGGACGGACAAACCTCCGCCACGGAGGCGCAGGCGCGGGCTATCCGCGCGGGTGAATGTCCATGTGAAGGTCGTGCAGGCTTTGCGCGCATGCATTCGCAAAACCAGCATGCTCCGAACCGGCAAACCATAATTTTTTTTCCAGCATCAGGGTCCAGCCCTGATCAGAGCCAGCGCACAGATTTCTGTTTCGCAGGCCGCTTTTTTGAACGGATACGCCCCAGAGCGCGAGAAATTTCTCCAGCGCCTGGGGCGTTTCTGTTTTGGACCCCGGACAGTAGCCCACTCCCCTGCCCCGAAAATTGACCAGCCCGGCCCTGCTGTCCGCCACATCAAGGCCGTCCGCAGCAACCTGCCACCAGGCCCAGGGGCAAACAAGGCTGTGCCGCCCGGCGGCGGCCATGCGCAAGGCCAGATCAGCCCCTGCCCAGGCTCCCAGGCCGGGGTTCAGCCCGTCATGCCCCAAAAACATCTGCCGCGCCACGGCCAGAGTCTGCTGCGGTGCTGCCAGTACCCTGCGCGTCAGCAAAAGCTGTCCCCAGCAGAGCGAAGGCAGCAACAGGCAGTCCGCACCACGCTGGAGCGCAAAGGTCTGTCCGTCAACATCCGGCATCAAGCCCGCATGCCAAAGAATATCTCCATGCCGCAGCATGCCGCCCACAGTTCCCACGCCGGGCTGCAATGCCAGGGCCAGCAATTGTTCCGGCCGGCAATCGCCGTGGGGCAACAGCGATGCATCCAGAAAAAGCAGCGCGTCCCCGCAGGCTGCGCGGGCAGCCAGATTGCAGGCAGCATTCCAGTCGCCCTCTTCCCCGCCTTGCGGCGGGGGCAAAAGACGGGCGCCAAGCGATGCGGGCGCGGCAGCAAAAGCTGCTCCGCCGTCGGTTGCCACAGGCTGGCAAAGCACTTCCAGAGGCAAGATCGCGGCAAGCCGCGTCAACGCCTGCCATAATCCGGCCTGCACGGGCCTTCCGTGACGGGCCAGCAAGACAACGCTGCATTTGCAGGTCGGCACGGCAAAACGCAGGGCGTAAAAATTATTGCGCCCCGCAGGCGCGGCAACCGCTGAAAGCCCCTGTCGGGCGGCACTTTCGTTCAGCGCGCGGCGCGTTGCCTCAAGAACATAGGGTTTGGCCCCTAGCGCCCCGCTTGAGCTGCCCTCGTGAATGCGCCAGTGGTAAAGCACCTCCGGCACATGAACAATCTGCTCCGGGCCGAGGCATTCCGTGGCGCGCAAACTGAGATCATAGTCCTGTGATCCCTCCAGACCCACCCGCAAGCCGCCAAGGCGACGCAGAAGCTCTGTGGAATAGACAGAAAAATGCCAGACGTACTGTGTCCAGGGATCAAAGTCCCCCTTGAAGATGGGCGTACGCCGCACACCGCGGGAATCCACCTTGTCTTCGTCACTAAAGGCCAAACCCAGACGAGGTACGGACACGGCCACTTCGGCCATCAAGGCAAGAGCGGCGGGAGCCAGCAGGTCATCGTGGTCAAAAAAGCCCGTCCACGGTGCGTCAACCAGTTCCAGCGCGCTGTTGCTTGCCAGCGAAATATGCCCGTTGCCTTCACGCCGCACGTAGCGCAACCGGGCATCTTGCGCAGCATAGGCGCGCAGTATTTCTGGCGTATGCGGGTCTGGTGAAGCGTCATCAGCAATACAGAGCTGCCAGTGCGGATACGTCTGGGCCAGAACAGAATCCAGTGCCGCGCGCAAATGGTCTGGCTGCGGGCTGTACACAGGCATAACGACGGCCATTATGGGCCATTGACGGCCGACCGTCAGCGTGCTGCACTGATTTTTCTGCCCAGCAACGTCTTGTGACACTGTTTTTGCATTGGAATTTTCCTGCGCCACAAGTTCAAGCCATGCATCATAAATCGCGGGACAATTGTCCAAACCGCAGGCATACAGCCCTTCCTCTTGCAGTGCGCGCATGCCGGGACGCAACGACTCGCGCCGAAACGTTTCCGCCCGCTGCAACCACTCCCCGGCCCGTGTCGCCAAAACGGAATATCCCTCCACATGCCCGTAGCTGCGCAAGCTGCGGGCGGCCTCAACATACCAGGACAAGGCACGTGGCAGGCTGTCGGGCAGGTCACGGCAAAGGGCCAGAGCTGCGCGTTGCTGCGCATGAGGCAGAAGCCCCATCATATCAAGAAGATGTTGCGGACGTGGATCATGCCGCCAACGCAGCCATGCTGACATGGCGGGAGTATCAGAACTATCGAGGATGCTTGAAATGTCTGGCCTGCCGGGAGCACCGGAAGTCTCAGCCCTGCCGGACATGCCATACATCGCAGGCATATCCTGCTCCCGGCCGGGCGTCAGGGACGGTTCCGGATGCAGCCAGTCGGTACACGCATAGTCCAGCCCGTCTTGCCGCGCATGCTCCGGCTGATCCGGGTGCAGCAGGCCGGGGTGCAGCCTGCCGCGCAAGAGCAGACTGTTCCACAATCCGCAGGTCTTCCAGCTATCCATGTCATCAGCCAGAACAGCCAGTGCGTCAGGTTCACTGCTGAAAAAACGCTGCTGCTCACGGCCCGGAGCACCGGGCTGCGGTGCAGCCAGACGCAGACAGAAATCCTGAGGTGCAAGCTCGTCCAAAGCTGTCGCAAACCCGCCTGTGGACAAAAAATCCTCGCGTCGCAGCAAAAGCGCTCCCACATGGGCAAGCTGAAAAAATCTCCGCTTTCTGGCCAGCTCATGCGCCAGCGGCAGACCTTCATACAGATACCGCAGCTGCCCAAGGCAATCTCCTGCACTGCCCATGTGGGCGATGCGGGGCTGGGAGGGAGCGACAGTGTCCGCCAGTGAAACAGGCGAAACGAATGCCTGCTGGCGGTAAAGAAAGAGAGGATTGACCCCGGCAAGCTGGTCTGAACTTTCAAGCCTGCGCCGCATTGCAGGCAAACTGCCGGGCAAAAGACGCACCGCCGAAGAAAGAAGCAAAAGATAGGGAGTGCGCACCTGACCGGCGGCCTGATTGAGGGCCTCCAGACAAGATTGACCCGCGGACGGGCTGTAACAGCGAAAGGCATGCATTGCCCCACGCCGCACCATATCTTGCCCCAGAGGCATGATGTGCGTCCGCACCGCTTCCTGGCATGCCACCATGAGCACCTGCCCTGCTGCCCCGGCGGACTCAAGGGCAGCGCAACAGCCCTGGGGGGAGAACTCCGGCAAAGTGCCAAGCAAAACCGTCAGCCAGGGTCTGTCATGTGCTCCATCTATCATTGCGGCAGGCTAGCACAGGGCTGGAGGTGGCGCAACGCAACGGCCCCTTGCCAAGCCGCAAACCGCACAAGCCGTGCACTTTGCGGCTGTTGCGCCATCCGCCCCGAAAGTGCGATACCGCATTGCAGACGGGCTGCTTTGCCCCTGCAACCCTGTGCCCTCATCCTGAGGACGACGTTCTCGGCATCGTGTTTTGCGGGCTGGAAGAAAAAGCGCTACTCTGCCCACAGGACATTTTCTCACACGCCCCGCCCGGAGCTGTCTCACGCACGTATGCAGGAGTCTTCATGCCGCCCGTAGTTTCAGTGGTCATTCCTTCGTATAATAGCCGCACCTACCTGAAGCGCGCCCTGACAAGCCTTGAGGCGCAGCGCTGCAAGGAGCTGGAGCTGGAAATCATCGTGGTGGACGACGGGTCCGACGACGGCACGCAGGACTACCTGAAAAGTTTTTTCCCTCAGGTGCAGTGCCTGCGCCAGCCCAATGCGGGTACTTCCCGGGCGCGCAACAGGGGGATGGATGCTGCCACGGGCGACTACCTCGTTTTTCTGGATGCCGACGATCTGCTTTGCCGTGATTGCCTGCGTTCCGGTGTGGAGAGCCTGCGCCGTCACAGCGCGGACATCAGCGTATGCCTTTGCCTGAACCTCGTGGAGGGCACGTCCGGTGGACACTTCTGGCCTCTGCGCCAGGGGCGGTATCCGCTGCACCTGTGGCATTCCAACATCTCACCGGTGCACACCTTCATGCTCAGGCGAAGCGCCGTGGGCGAACGGCGCTTCGCCCCCCTGCCCGCATGCGAAGACTGGCTGTTCTGGTATCAGTGCGCTCACGCGGGCCTGCGCCTTGTCGCCAATACCGACGGCATGGCAGTGTATGTACACCGCCCTCAAAGCCTTTCCCGCACGGTTGACGGCCAACATATACGAATGCAGGTTCTCAGGGTCATCGGAGAAAATCTTGATGACAGCAAAAACCTGCCTGAAGAGGGTCTTTTTGCCGCCGCTCTCGCCCATCTGGCCGGAGTACTGGCCTGCACCACAGAGCAACGCCATTACAGCGCAAATAATATCCCCATATTGCTGGAGCAGGCGAAGCAAAGTCTGCTCCATGCCCTGCGGGCCGAAAAAAACGCCCCGCCATCCGGACTCACCGGGCGGAGCCATGCCCTGCAAGCCTGCGCCATTGCCTGCACCCTGCCTGCTTGCGCCCGTGACCTGACAGACGAGGTACGCGCATTGTGCCGAAGGATCTGCCCTGAAATACAAGATTTTTCAGACGGCGCTTCTCTGCATGCCGCGTGGCGCACGGCCCTTGCTCAAACAGCAGTTCCCCTGCAGACAATGGAACGCACCTTTTACAAAAACTTTGATCCACAAAGTCTCAACCTTTGAGCGTTTGCGTATAACTTGCTAATAAAAAAGAAGTTTTTCATTCAAATTCTTCTTTTTTCCACACAGGGCCGGAAGGCTTGGCAGACCACGCATATATTTGCTAGGCTGGCTGCGCCCGACCTTTTGACACTCACCGGGCATCACATGCGCCAAGCCCGTGGCACGGGCCGCATTAACCACATCAACCGCATCCAGAACGATGGGGCACGCAACCCAAGGCCTATTGCATGACACAAACAATGCCCCGCTTGCTCTACCTGCTGGCCGTACTGGCCTGGTATCTGCTTCTGCTGCCCAACCCCGGCACAATTTTCATGGCGGCCTGCCTGTCCTGCCTTACCCTGCCGCAATACCGCAAACTGAGACAAAAAGCCCGTAGCTGGCGCATTCGCATCAAGCGCAGCCAGCCGGATTCGCGCAAGCGCCGCTTTCTTGTTTCTCTGATCAATTCTTCGCCCCTTTACGGGTACATCGCCATGCTGCTGGCAGCCATCATCGTGCCGATTTCGGTACTGGTCCTGCTGGTATCGCCGCAGGCCGCGGCCGGTTTTACGCGGCTGCGCGAACTTCAGGCCAATAATTTCCAGTTGCCCGCCGAATGGGTCAACTATATCCAGCAGTGGCGGCAGAGCCTTATGGAGCACCCGCGGCTCGAGCGCGCCTTTAACGACCTGCTTACACGGCTGGACAACTTTTTCGACAGCGCCATGGGCCTGCTGCTGTCGCGCGGAGTGGACTTTCTCGGCGGAACCATGACCGTGCTCTGGACCGGGTTTCTCTTTATAAGCCTGACAGTGATATTTACCATCTATTCCCGCCGCGTACGCAAGATTACGGGCAGGATATTCCATATTTCCCAACCCATGCTGCGCCGATTCATCACTGCCATCCAGCGGGCATTGCGCGGCATCATGCTGGGCATTGTTCTGGTGGCATTGGCCCAGGGTTTTCTGTGCGGCATCGCTTTTGCGGTGGCGGGCGTCAACCAGCCTGCTTTCTGGGGCTTGCTGGCAACGCTGGTGGCTCCCATACCCATGGTGGGTACGGCTCTGGTATGGTTGCCCCTGTGCCTTTCGCTCTGGTTTACGGGCAAGGGCATGGCCGCCATCGGGCTTGGCCTGTGGGGAATGCTGGCCGTAGCGGGAGTGGACAATGTGCTGCGGCCCCTGTTTCTACGACAGGGCATCAAGGCGCCTTTTTTTGTGCTGATTATTGCCATCCTCTGCGGACTTTCCAGCTTTGGCCCCGTGGGGCTTATTGCAGGCCCCGTGCTGCTGGCCTTTGCCATGCAGGCAGTGGAGGAAGCCAACCGTATTTACAAGTACAATGCCTAGCCAAGTATAATGGTTAAAAAAGATTCTCACGCTACGCTCACGGTTGAGGAAAAGCCTTGCCGCCCCAGGGACAGCTGCGCGCCAGACAGTGCGGAAAACGGCAGTGCGTCTGCACGACGATGCCACGCATGCTTCCGCCACGAAAAAAAGCTTCTGGCGTCCGCGCGTCTGGCAATGCATTTTTTGTGGCTCTGCCTGCTTGTGGCCTGTGCCGCGCCCGGGCAGGCGCTGGCGGCCATGCCTGTTCGATCCGCCATACTTATCAATATGGATACGGGCAAGGTTCTTTATGCCAAGAACCCTGACCTCGCCATCCCCCCGGCTTCTCTCACCAAGGTCATGACCATGTATCTGGCTATGGACCAGATCCGCGCGGGAAAAATCAAGCCTGACGAAAAAATACGAATCACGCCGCAAGTGGCTGCCGTAGGTGGATCATCCATGCATTTGCGGGCAGGCGACCGGGTTACGTTCGCACAGCTGCTTACAGGCATGGCCGTGGTTTCGGGCAACGATGCGGCCACGGCAGTGGCCCGGCGCGCGGGCGGCAATGACCGTCAGTTTGTGCGCGCCATGAACCAGAAAGCCAAGGCCCTGGGCATGAGCCGCACCACGTTCAAAAACCCCACCGGGCTGCCTGCCGCCGGACAAAAAACCACGGCGGGCGACATGGCCCGAATGACAAGGGCCTATCTGCGCTCCCACCCTTCCGCCCTGCGTTATCACAATGTGCAGCTGCTCACCTATCGAGACAGAAAAACGCGCAATACCAATGCGTTGCTGGGAACGGTCGCCGGAGTCAACGGTTTGAAAACAGGCTGGACCGTGGCCTCGGGCTACAATCTTATTGTGACGGCCCAGCGGGGTAAAACCCGCATGCTGGCCGTGGTTATGGGCGGCACAAGCAGAGCCGGGCGTGACAATGCCGCCCGCAGGCTCATTGAGGCCGGCTTTCGCCATCCTGCATCCCCCAAAAAGGTGCAGCAGATGTTTGCGGGCAGAAAAAAGCGCTGAAGCCGGGCACAGAACGGCTCACGGCTGAAACTGCCCCTGTTTTATGCCCAGCGGCCATAAAGCACGAAGCTGCCCGCAGCCCGACTGTCCGCCTTTCAGATCACCGACGCGGACGGCGCAAAAACGTCAGGCAAACGCGCCGGTGCACGCCGCCCCCTGGTATCGTGGCTGGTGAAAAAAGCCCCGCTGCCCCGTGCCCACAAGCAACGCTCATCGTGCCGAAAGGCCATGAAAAAAGACGGCGAATTTTCCGCCGTCTTTTTTCATGAATCACAGAATCTGTGGCAGGAGCGGCTATGCCTGCTTCAATGCCTGCTCCAGATCCGCAATGATGTCATCCACATGTTCAAGCCCGACGGACAGACGCACCGTGCCGGGATGTATTCCCGCTTCGAGCAGCTGCTCGTCTGTCAGTTGCCGGTGGGTGGAGCTTGCCGGGTGCAGTACGCAGGTGCGGATGTCAGCCACATGCACTTCGAGGGAAACCATCGTAAGGCTGTCGATAAAGCGCGCCCCTGCATCACGTCCTCCCCTGAGGGAAAAGGCGATCACGCCGCTGCAACCATCGGGCAGATATCTGTCGGCCAGAGCCTTGTTGGGATTGCCCGGCAAACGTGGATAGCTGACGGATTCGATCTTGGGATGCCCGGCAAGATAGGCCGCCACCTTTTCGGCGTTGCGACAGTGGCGTTCCATGCGCAGGGGCAGGGTTTCAAGCCCCTGATTGATATAAAAGGCCCCCTGGGGGCTTTGGCAGCAGCCCATGTCACGCATGAGCTGCACACGGGCCTTGACGATAAAGGCCGCCCGGCCAAAGGCCTCGGTATAGACCAGCCCGTGATAGGAGGGGTCAGGCTCGGTAAATTCAGGAAACTTTCCGCCAGTCCAGTCAAAATTTCCGCTGTCCACGATAACGCCGCCCATTTGCAGGGCATGGCCGTCCATGTATTTGGTGGTGGAGTGCACAACCACATCCGCCCCGTATTCAAAGGGGCGGCACAGCACGGGCGTTGCAAAGGTGCTGTCCACAACAAGGGGCAGGCCATGCCTGTGCGCCAGACCGGCAAAACGCTCGATATCCAGCACGTCCATGGACGGATTGGTCAAAATTTCTCCGAACACCGCCTTTGTATTGGGTCTGAAGGCTTTTTCAAGCTCTTCATCAGACGCGGTCTGATCCACAAAGGTCACTTCAATACCGAGCTTTTTGAGGGTAACGGCAAAAAGGTTGAATGTTCCCCCATAAATGCTGGACGCGCTGACGACATGGTCGCCGCTGCGGGCCACATTGAGCAGGGCAAGCAGGTTGGCCGCCTGACCGGAGGATGTGCAAAGAGCGCCCACACCGCCCTCAAGGGCCGCTATCTTGCGCTCCACCGCATCCACAGTGGGATTGCCGAGACGGGTATAGAAAAAGCCCGCATCTTCGAGGTCAAACAGCCGCGCCACGGCTGCGGTGGATTCATACCTGAACGTGGTGCTCTGGGCGATGGGCACAACACGCGGCTCACCGTTTTTTGGCTCGTAACCGGCGTGCAGACAAAGAGATTCCGTTTTCATGCCATCCTCAATGCGGTGAAATTTAAAGATCATCACGGCCATACATTCGTGCCGCGCCGCAAGAAAATACAGCAAGCGCACACGGCTGGCAACCTGACACGGGTGGTCCGCATTCAGGCGGCGCGCATGCCCTGCGTCAGCCAGCTGCCTGCCGACGGTTGTGCAAGTTTTTTGCAAAGCTTGCAAATCCGCCCACACGGGGGCAGAACTGATCCGTAAACGCCAGCAAAAAATCACGAACCTATTGACCGTTTGTCGCTTACTGTATATAATTTTTCGCAAATGACGGCCAGCTGGCCGTGCGAAAACATGAGGGGCATGATTGTCGCACACGCCAAAGCCAGCAGCCTTTTCGCATCATACCAGTTCCTGAATTATGCACAGACAGCGCCACAGGGCGCACGGCCGTTAAGCCGGACGTCGCCATGCCGTTGTCTTCGACACGGACGGCGTGACTTTTTCGCGCCGCACAGCAGGCCCCAGTGGCAGGGGGACTGCGCCGCAGATGTTCATTCACTCTTGCCAGGAGGCTATTATGCGTATTGCCGTGGGTCTGGGCAAAGAAGGCGGAGAAGAGCGTTTAGAGCGCCAGGGCAT